>CALHQJ010000039.1 GCA_938036545.1 uncultured Clostridium sp.
TGTAAAAAGCTGTTTACAAGCCAGCTTGACATAGCTTTTTACACCAGATTTCCCGCCGTCCTGAATAGTTACGAAAAATATTGGAAAAAAGGAGAAACAGATGGCAGTTGTAAAACCATTTCGCTGTATCCATCCAGCAAAAGGCTTTGAAAAGCAGGTGGCGTCCCTGCCCTATGACGTGTATAGCCGGACAGAGGCAAGACAGGCAGTGGCAGGCAGGCCCTATTCATTTTTAAATATTGACAGGCCGGAGACTCAGTTTCCGGAAGATGTGGATATGTATAGTTCAGAGGTGTATCAAAAGGCCGGAGGCATGCTGGAAGAGTGGCTGAAAAACGGTATTTTTACGGAAGAGAAGAAGGAATATTATTATATTTACCAGCTTACCATGAATGGCCGGAGCCAGACGGGGCTGGCAGCCTGCTGTTGGATTGACGACTATTTGTGCGGCGTAATCAAACGGCACGAGTGTACCAGAGAGGAAAAGGAGCAGGATCGGATTCGCCATGTAGATAGGGTAAACGCCCATACAGGCCCTGTTTTTCTGACCTATAGACAGGACAGCCGGATCAGCGGACTGATAAAAGAAGCCGTTCAGGCAAAGCCTATGTACGACTTTGTTTCAGAGGACGGAATCAGCCAGAAAGTGTGGAAAATAGAGGACAGGAAGCTAGCCGGACAGATCGAAGAGGCCTTTCAGACAGTTTCCTCTACGTATATTGCAGACGGCCATCACAGGGCGGCCAGCGCAGTAAAGGTGGGATTAAAACGGCGGAGGGAAAACCCTGTTCACACGGGAAGAGAGCCGTATAATTATTTTCTGGCAGTATTATTTCCAGATGAAGAACTTCAGATTTTATCTTATAACCGAGTGGTAAAGGATTTAAATGGCCTGAGCAAAGAGGAGTTTTTGGAGCGGATTGGAGACTCTTTTGAAGTGAAACTTTGCAGAAAAGAAGACGGCCCTTTTTCTCCGGTGCGGAAAGGCCAGTTTGGAATGTTTTTGGAAGATAGATGGTATGAGCTGACGGCAAAAGAACACATCCTCAGTTCCGAGCCGGTAAAAGGGTTGGATGCTTCGATTTTACAGGATTATCTGTTAGACCCTGTATTGGGAATTAAAGATCCAAGGACAGACAGCCGGATTGATTTCATTGGGGGAATCCGAGGCTTACAGGAACTGGAACGGCGGACCAGGACAGATATGAAGGCGGCTTTTTCTATGTACCCCACGTCTATGGATGAATTGCTAAAAGTAGCGGACGCAGGGCTTTTGATGCCGCCCAAGTCTACCTGGTTCGAGCCAAAGCTGTACAGCGGCCTGTTTATTCACCGGCTGACGGATTAGAAAGACAGGGAACAGCGGCGTCGCCGAAGCCGTCCAGGCGGGAAAATAACTCTGTCAGCCGCATCAGGCAGGAATCGATTTCCTGTTGTTCGTCAGGAGTAAACAGATTCATCATGGAAGCAGTATGCTCCTTCATGGTTTCCTGGGCATCATGGAGCAGAGCAATGCCGTCTGCTGAAATGCGGATGTAGACCTGGCGGCGGTTGACAGGATTGTGGATTCGCTCTACAAAGCCTCTGCTTTCCAGGTCGTTAATCAGCCTGGTAAGCTGCTGCTTGGTAATCATCATTTCTTTGGCAAGTTCCGACATGGTCAGCTCCTGTCTGGACAGGGTGCGTAAGCTTGCTAAAGCATGAAAGGCCAGAGAGTCAGCCCGAAGTTCCTGCTCTTTATGAAAATGGCATTTTGCAAAAGATAAGAAGCGGATGTAAAATTCTAAAAAGTGTTGGATTTCGGTTTCTGAATACATGACTTCCTCCGTGTATACATGATAAATTTGTTTTAACATATCCGATTGAAAAAGTCAATAAAAGTAAAAAGTAAATAAATATTTACTATATGCTATTGACAATTTCATAAAAAGAGTCTATTTTTAAGCTAACCGGATTTGGGAGACAGCGCCCTGTTTAGTCCTGACCGGATAAAAGGAGAACTTAATATGGAGACGAGTGATAAAAAACCAGGTAATGGCGATAACGGCAAGTCAGGCAGAAACCCCATGAAGATGTTTCTGTATTATTACCTGATCATTATGGTTATTACCTTCGTGATTAATGCATTAGGCTTTTCCGCTCTGTTTAAGCCCAAGGTAGAGCTGGTGACTTATACAGAATTTATGGAACAGATTGATGCAGGCAAGGTAACAACCGTATCAAAGGAAAACGAAAACACCCTGGTATTTATTGCCAAGGATGACAGTGGAGAACCAAGAATTTACAAGACCGGTATCTGGGTATGGCCGGATGAGGAGTTAAACGCAGCTCTTCAAAAGCAGGGAGTAATCCAGGCGGCAGAGATTCCCACAGAGCCCAATCCAATTGTCAATTTCTTTTTGACCTGGATTATGCCAATCTTAATGTTTACGCTCATTGGTATGGTGATGTCCAAGATTATGAGCAAACGAATGGGCGGCAATGCCATGACCTTTGGAAAATCCAATGCCAAGATCTACGCGGAAAACGAGACGGGAAAGACATTTGCAGACGTGGCCGGAGAAGAGGAGGCCAAAGAAGCATTAAAGGAGATTGTAGATTTCCTTCACAATCCTCAGAAATATGCAGATATTGGAGCAACCCTTCCCAAAGGAGCACTGCTGGTAGGCCCTCCAGGAACCGGTAAAACCCTTCTGGCAAAAGCGGTAGCAGGAGAGGCTCATGTGCCGTTTTTCTCGATTTCCGGATCGGAATTTGTGGAAATGTTTGTGGGTATGGGCGCAGCCAAGGTTCGTGACCTGTTTAAGCAGGCCAATGAAAAAGCGCCCTGTATCGTATTTATTGACGAGATTGATACTATTGGTAAAAAGAGAGACGGCGCCGGAGGCGTAGGCGGCAATGACGAGAGAGAGCAGACCTTAAATCAGCTTCTGACGGAGATGGACGGCTTTGACGGACGAAAAGGCGTTGTAATCCTGGCGGCAACCAACCGGCCTGAATCTCTGGATAAGGCGCTGCTGCGTCCAGGACGGTTTGACCGCCGGATACCGGTAGAACTGCCGGATATGAAGGGCAGAGAGGCCATCTTAAAGGTACATGGAGCAAATGTAAAATTATCAGATGATGTAGATTTCAATACCGTAGCCAGAGCAACTTCCGGAGCCAGCGGCGCAGAACTTGCCAATATTGTCAATGAGGCGGCCCTCAGGGCAGTGCGGATGGGACGAAATGTGGTAAGCCAGGAAGATTTGGAAGAAAGCGTGGAAGTGGTTATTGCAGGTTATCAGAGGAAGGATGCGGCAGTATCGGAGCAGGAGAGAAAGATTGTGGCTTACCATGAGATTGGCCATGCTTTAGTCGCTGCCTGCCAGAGCCATTCTGCACCGGTTCATAAGATTACCATTATCCCTAGAACCTCCGGCGCATTGGGTTATACCATGCAGGTAGAAGAAGGAGAACGGGTGCTGATGAGCCAGGAAGAGGCGTTAAACAAGATTGCCACCTTTACGGGAGGCCGTGCGGCAGAAGAGCTGATTTTCCACTCCATTACCACAGGAGCCAGCAACGACATTGAACAGGCTACAAAACTTGCCAGAGCCATGATTACCAGATATGGAATGAGCGATCAGTTTGGCATGGTAGCCCTGGAGACCGTTACCAATCAATACCTGGGCGGAGACGCTTCTCTGGCCTGCGCTCCCGAGACAGCAAAAGCCATTGACGACGAGGTAATTGCTACAGTAAAGAACCAGTATGAGAAGGCTAAACAGATCCTGACCCAAAATGAGGCAAAGCTTCACCAGCTGGCAGCTTATCTTTTGGAAAAGGAAACCATTACCGGAGAGGAATTTATGCAGATTCTAAACTCCAAACAGGATGCTAAAGCAGCGTGTGAAGCGAATACGGAGCAGTAAAACAGATCCCGATTGAGAAGATCCTGAAAAGGAAGTTCATCAGTCGGGATTTTTTTGTATGAAACAGTTCCGCCATGCATCTTCTTGCCCGCTTACAGGGAACTGTTACGATTGTATGATTGTATTTTTTTAAGTACTTGACATAAAAAAGGATTAGGACTATAATGTGGATGTAACAAATTTAATAATTATGTAACAAATTAAAGAAAAACGTAAAGATTAGGAGTACATATGAATTGTAATTTGAGACGAGTAACTGGAGTTTTAGCATTCTGTGCTGCATTTTCCGCAACCTCCATGGCGGCATTTGCAGGCACGATTCACAACACCAGTGCTTCTTTTGCCGGTCCTGGTACAGAGCCGACACAGTTTCTGGTAAAAGTAGTAGGCGAGTCTGCATTGATTAATACGGATACTGTAAACGGCGAACTGCTTATGGAAGCAGATATGGATGAAGCGTTTCCTCTGGTAGAGGAAACGGCAGACGGCTGGCTGAAGGTACAGCTGGGCGAAGAAGAAGGCTATCTTCAGGCAGACGAGTCCATAGAGCTTCAGGAAGCCGAAGAGGAAGAACTGGCAGCAGCTTCTGAAACTGCAGCAGCAAGTCTGGAAGAGTCCAGAAGCCAGCAGGCTGCCAATGCTGTGACCGATCGCAGACAGCAGGTAGTCGATTACGCCATGCAGTTTTTAGGATGCAGATACCGCTACGGCGGAAGCAATCCCCTGACCGGAGTGGACTGCTCCGGATTTACCAGTTTTGTGATGCTGAACGGCGCAGGGGTATCCCTTCCAAGAACTTCCAGAGGCCAGGCCAGCGCAGGCCCTGCAGTTTCCACCGAACAGATGCAGCCAGGTGATTTGATCTGCTATGGCAGCGGAAAATCCATCAATCACGTAGGTATGTATATTGGAAACGGACAGATTATTCATGCATCTACAGAAAGCACCGGAGTAAAGCTTTCTCCGTGGAATTACCGTACTCCTGTAAAAATCGTAAATGTATTAGGATAAATCTCCGATGCTTCCTGTTCGGCAGAGCCGATTTCCGCCTCAGCCGTATGTTTTCTATGATTAGAGCCGGACAGGAAGATGCCCCGTCCTGAATAGTTTCAAAATTTTGTAAGAATGTGCCGCGGCACATTCTTTCTTTTTTGTGCGTATACTTTGGAAAATTTGAGCCATACTGACTTTGTAATAAAAATTAACCAGGAGGTATGGCAATGAACAACAATTATCGAGACATGGAAGACAACACTTCTAAGGACTGCCGCAACAACTTTGACAATTCCAGCAAGAACAGCAGCCAGAACAACAATCAGAATAAGTCTGAAAAATCCAGCAGAAACAGCAGTAGAAACTCCAGTAAAAACTCCAGCAAAAATTCCAGCAGGGATTAAGCGCTTTTTAGCTGCTCAGGATAGCGGAGTTATTGTAACGCTGTTGGAAACGAGACGCTTCCGTCTAAGAGACGGAGGCGCCTTTTTACTTTATGGGACATTCCTGTCTGTCCGGAATATACTGGTTATATACAGGACAGACAAGGAGATGATAATGTGGAAGTAGAATTGATTTCGCTAAAGGGACTGGAATACAGGCTGGATCGAGGAGTGGCCATGCAGCTCATTGATTTGCGGCCTTTTGAGGATTATCAGGCCGCCCATATTCAGGGAGCTGTTAACATCCCCTATAACCAGCTGGCAGAACGAATGGGTGAGCTGGCTCCGGAACCGCCGCTTATCTTTTACTGTGCAAGGGGGAGTGCCAGCATTCAGGCTGCCAGGATGGCAGTGGAGAATGGGCTTTCTGCATCCTCGGTTATGTGCGGAATCGCTTATTACAGAGGCCGGCACATGATTCGGAATTGACAAGTCCAGGCCTTGGCTATAAAATAAAAACACGAGATAATGTAGAGGAGAATGCACATGAAAATACTGTTTGCTTCTGATATTCACGGTTCCGCTTATTATTGCGGAAAGCTTTTAGAAATATACCGTCAGTCCAGCGCTGAGCGCCTGGTGCTGCTGGGCGATATTTTATACCATGGTCCCCGCAATGACCTGCCAAAGGAATACGCTCCCAAGCAGGTCATTGTCATGCTGAATGAATACAAAAATCAGATTTATGCTGTTAGGGGCAACTGCGACACAGAGGTAGACCAGATGGTTTTGGAGTTTCCTGTTCTGGCAGATTACGCCCTGCTGTCATTCAATGGCAGAACTTTTTACGCAACCCATGGACACGTATACAATCAGGACAATCTGCCGCCGGTTCAGGCAGGAGATATTTTGATTCATGGCCATACCCATCTGCTGAAGGCGGAAAAAGTGGGAGAGATTACGGTGCTGAATCCAGGTTCCGTTTCCATCCCAAAGGGAGGCAATCCCAATACCTATGCCATGTTAGAGGACAATGTATTTACCATTTATTCCCTGGACGGAGATGTGGTAAAACAGATAGAACTGTAGAAGCCGGTAACCCCCTATTTTAGAGAGGACAACATATTGAAGACAATGGAATTGATTGCTCCCTGCCATTTTGGCCTGGAAGCAGTTTTAAAAAATGAGATTTACGATTTAGGCTATGAAATTTCCAAAGTAGAAGATGGCAGAGTGACCTTTATTGGAGATGAAGAGGCAATTTGCCGAGCCAATGTATTTTTAAGGACAGCGGAACGTGTTTTATTAAAGGTAGGCAGCTTTACTGCTACGACTTTTGAAGAATTGTTTCAGGGAACCAGAGCGATTCCCTGGGAGGAATATCTGCCCCAGGACGGAAAGTTCTGGGTAGCAAAAGCATCTTCGATTAAGAGCAAATTGTTCAGCCCTTCCGATATTCAGTCGATTATGAAAAAAGCCATGGTAGAGAGAATGAAGTCTCACTATGGAGTTTCCTGGTTTCCTGAGACAGGAGCCAGCTTTCCTCTGAGAGTGTTTCTGTTTAAAGACGTAGTTACCATTGGTATTGATACCAGCGGAGATTCTTTACATAAGAGGGGATACCGGACGCTGACCAGCAAAGCGCCCATTACCGAGACGCTGGCGGCCGCTCTGCTTATGCTGACCCCCTGGAATAAAGACCGGATTTTAGTGGATCCCTTCTGCGGCAGCGGAACCTTTCCCATTGAGGCGGCTATGATGGCAGCCAATATTGCCCCTGGAATGGAGCGCTCCTTTCTGGCGGAAGACTGGAAAGGCCTGATTAAAAGAAAATTCTGGTATGAAGCCATGGACGAAGCCGGAGATCTGGTGGATCGGACGGTCCAGACAGATATTCAGGGATATGATATTGACGGCAGCATTGTAAAGGCAGCCAGAGCCAACGCCCAGGCAGCAGGTGTGGATCACTTGATCCATTTCCAGCAGCGTCCCGTCAGTGCCCTGAGCCATCCAAAGAAATACGGATTTATTATTTCCAACCCACCTTACGGCGAAAGAATTGAAGAAAAGGAAAATTTGCCTGCTTTGTACCGGGAGATTGGGGAACGTTACGCCGCCCTGGATTCCTGGTCCATGTATTTGATTACCGCCTATGGAGACGCAGAGAAATTTATCGGGCGCAAGGCCGATAAAAACCGGAAAATCTATAATGGCATGATGAAGACCTATTTTTACCAGTTTATGGGGCCAAAGCCGCCTAGGCGGGAAAGCTCCGCACCAGCAGGAAAGGCAGAACATGCTGTTGAATAAAAACAGTTTTTATAAAATAGAAGGTCTGTTTTTAATCTGTTGTGCCGGATTCTGTTTATGTGGATGTTCAAGAGAAACCCTGCCATCGGCCTATGATGGCCGGATAGAGGGCAAAGCACCTGAGATAAAGGATCAGCAGAATCTGGGAACCTGCTGGGCATTTGCGTCCCTGAGTGCTCTGGAATCCTCCCTTTTGCCGGAGGAAGAATGGGATTTTTCAGAGGATCACATGTCCAGGAGCAACAGCTTCCATATGGGCCAGAATGCGGGGGGAGATTATATTATGTCCTTAGCCTATCTTCTGGCCTGGCAGGGGCCGGTGACAGAGGCAGAAGACCCTTATAATGACGGAATGTCGCCGGAAGATCTGAGGCCGTCCAAGCACGTCCAGGAGGTGCAGATCCTTCCGCCAGGAGACAGAGAGGCCATTAAACGGGCAGTGATGGAGACGGGAGGCGTTCAGAGTTCTCTGTATACGTCCCTGAAACATGCAGACAGCGAGTCTGTTTATTATCAGAAGGAAACTGCAGCCTATTACTATGACGGCCAGGCAGAGCCAAACCATGATGCAGTAATTGTGGGATGGGATGATGATTATCCAAAAGAAAATTTTACCATAATGCCGCCGGATGACGGAGCGTTTTTGTGCGCTGGCAGCTGGGGAGAAGAGTTTGGAGGCGGAGGATACTTTTATGTGTCTTACTATGATTCCAACATGGGGCAGACCAATTTATCCTACTCCAGAATTGACAATCCGGATAATTATGATAAGATTTACCAGACGGATTTGTGCGGCTGGTCCGGCCAGGCCGGATATGGAGAGGAAACCGCTTATGGTGCCAACATATACCAGGCAGAGGAGCAGGAGCTGCTTTGTGCCGCCGGTTTTTATGCCACGGGTCCGGATACGGATTACGAGATTTATGGAAGCATAAATCCATCGGCAGAATTTGCGGACAGAAGGCTTTTAGCCAAGGGTACTGTAAAACAGGCCGGATACTATACCATTGATTTTGCCAGGCCCATGAAGATCAAGGCAGGAGAACGGTTTGGGGTAATCATAAAGATTACCACCAGAGACAGCGCCCAGCCCATAGCCATTGAGTATCAGGCAGACCTTAGAAAGGGCAGGGTAGATATTACAGACGGGGAAGGATATTTGAGCTATGACGGCGTTCATTTTCAGAGAACAGAACCGTCTATGGAGTGTAATATCTGTTTAAAAGCATATACAAGGAGAATACTATGAAACATACCATCGTGTTTGCTACAGGAAATGAAGGAAAAATGAGGGAAGTCAGGATGCTCCTGGCAGATCTGGGCATGGAGATTTTATCCATGAAGGAAGCAGGAGTTAATCCGGATATTATAGAAGACGGGCAGACCTTTGCGGAAAATGCGGAAATAAAAGCCAGAGCCGTGTGGGAATGTACCGGCGGTATTGTTTTGGCAGACGATTCCGGCCTGGTAGTAGATTATCTGGGAGGCGAGCCTGGAGTTTACTCAGCCAGATATCTGGGTGAGGATACTTCCTATACCATTAAGAATCAAAACATTATTGACCGTGTGGCAGACGCAAAGGGAGAAGAACGGGCCGCCAGATTTGCCTGCGATATTGCGGCGGTTTTACCGGACGGAACCGTGATTCATACCGAAGGATTTATGGAAGGCCGTATTGCAGAAAAGCCGGCAGGACATGAAGGTTTTGGATACGATCCGATTTTATATATACCCCAACTGGGAGTTACCAGCGCAGAACTGACACTGGAGCAGAAAAACCAGATCAGCCACAGGGGGAAGGCGCTGAGAGCAATGAAAGAAGAGCTTTTGAAGAGATACAAAGGAGAAGAAAAATGAAGATTCTAATTGTCAGTGATACCCACCGCAGGGACGACAATCTGAAAGCAGTGATTGAACAGGTAAAGCCTGTGGATATGTTTATTCATCTGGGAGATGCAGAGGGAAGCGAGCAGTTTATTCCGGAATGGCTGAATCCGGACTGCGATATTCAGATGGTGCGGGGAAACAACGACTTTTTTTCCATGCTGGACAGGGAACGAGAAATCCGCATTGGAACCTATCGGGTGCTGCTGACTCACGGCCATTATTACAACGTATCCCTGGGGACAGAGATGATTACCAATGAAGCAGAAGAGCGAAAGCTGGATATTGTCATGTTCGGCCACACTCACCGTCCCTGCTATGAGGTAAAGGGCGGTATTGTGGTGCTGAATCCAGGCAGCCTTTCTTATCCTCGCCAGGAGGGAAGAAAGCCGTCCTATATGATTATGGAACTGGATGAAACGGGAAAGGCCCATTTTGAACTCTGCTATGTAGAAAGAGAATGGTAAAGGAAATGAAGCGACAGCTTCATGGAAAGCCCATTTCTAAAGCTGATACCATGGATTGGGGACTCTTCGGAGTCCGCTTTCTGCTTAGAAGCATTGGGCAAAACTGTTACTAAAAAATAAAAAAATCAAAAAAATAAAAAAATTTAAAAAAATGGTTGACTTTTGAAAACACTTAGTATATAATCAATCTTGCGTTGAGGGAAAGCGATAAAGAAACAACGAGTTCCCAGCAAACGGGGTGTGGCTCAGCTTGGCTAGAGCGCCTGGTTTGGGACCAGGAGGTCGC
>CALHQJ010000040.1 GCA_938036545.1 uncultured Clostridium sp.
AAGAAGCGTCGGGCGTCTGCCCTATGAAGATTCAGACAGAAAAATTCTTATGAAAGCAAGCTTTCAACGCTTTTTTCTGTCTGAATCTTCGCACGGCTGAACTGTTGCATATATTTAACAAGGCTGCTGCGAAAACGGTTGTTTTTGCAGCAGCCTTGTGCTATTCTAAAAGGTGAGGTTTTATAGTATGAAACTTGTATTGGTGTTGAAAACCGCCCGTTGTGCGGTGATTATGGCAGAAGATGGCTCGGTTTTTGAAGCGGATACTCCTTACCAGGTTTACCTGAACGGAAATCTGGTATTAGAAAGCAGGCGGACGGTTTTAAGTTTGTACGGCCTGGAACCGGATACGGAGTATGAGGTCTGTGTAAAGCGGGACGGAGAGACAGAAGAAACTGACTTTCGGACAGACAGAGAGTTTGTAACGCTGAATGTAAGAGATTTTGGTGCAAAAGGAGACGGAATCCAGGATGATACTACGTTTTTGCAGGCAGCAGTCATGGCCTGTCCAAAAGACAGCAGGGTACTGATTCCAAAAGGAACGTACCGCCTTACCAGCCTGTTTTTAAAAAGCCATATCCGTATCGAGCTGGAAGAAGGAACTGTGCTGTCTGCATTTACGGACCGGACAAAATTTCCGGTTTTCCCAGGCATGATTGAAAGCTGGGATGAGGAAGGCGAGTACAATCTGGGAACCTGGGAAGGAAATCCGCTGCCGATGTTTTCCGGAATCATTACCGGAGTTGAGGCAGAAGATGTGGTAATTTACGGCCCAGGCCTGATAGATGGAAATGCATCAGCAGCTCCGGATAACTGGTGGCATGACCCAAAGACCATGCGGACTGCATTCCGTCCCAGAATGATTTATTTCAATCGCTGCAAAAATATTTCCGTTCAGGGAATTACGGTGCAGAACAGCCCAAGCTGGAATATTCATCCATACTTTTCCGAAGATCTGAAGTTCGTTGACTTAAAGGTTTTAAATCCAAAAGACTCTCCAAATACAGATGGATTGGATCCGGAATCCTGCAAAAACGTAGAGATTTTAGGCGTGTACTTTTCCCTGGGAGACGACTGCATTGCAGTAAAATCAGGAAAAATTTATATGGGTTCCAAATACCGTACTCCTTCTGAGAATATTACCATTGTCCAGTGCTGCATGAGGGACGGGCATGGCTCTATTACCATTGGCAGCGAGATGGCCGGAGGAATAAAAAATCTGACGGTAAGAGACTGCCGGTTTTCCCATACAGACAGGGGACTTCGGATTAAGACCCGCAGAGGCAGAGGAAAAGATGCGGTCATTGACCAAGTAAAGTTTGAGCGGATTTTCATGGATCATGTAAAGACTCCTTTTGTGGTCAACTGCTTCTATTTTTGCGATCCGGACGGACATACCGAGTATGTAAGAACGAAAGAAAAACTGCCTGTGGATCACAGGACTCCGCAGATTAAAAGCCTTATTTTTAAGGATATAGAAGCGAGAAACTGTCATGTGGCAGCCGCTTATTTTTACGGCCTTCCAGAACAGAAAATAGAAAAAATAGTAATGGAAAATGTTCATGTTACGTATGCAGATAATCCGGAAAAAGATGTGCCGGCCATGCTAGAAGGCGTTGGTCCCATGGCAAAAAAAGGGATTATTGCTAAAAATATCAGCGAACTGACCATTCGTGATGTCCGGATCGAGGAACCAGATGGCCTTTCTATAGATTTGGAAGGAGTAGACAATACAGTTTGACAGAAGAAGATTTAAGGAGAGAGTATGGCGGTTACGATAAAGGATGTGGCGAAAGCGGCTGGAGTTTCTTATTCTACGGTTTCCAGAGCTTTAAACGGTATCGGAACGGAAAATAAGGAAAAACAGAAGAGGATTGTGGAAATTGCTGAGCGGATGGGGTATACCCGCAATCAGGCGGCAGTCAATTTAAAGCTGTCCCGATCTTATGTAATCGGACTTTATTTTTCTACCATCAGCAAGATGACGTCCCCCTTTGTTCTTCACGAAGTACTGACGGGGGTGTACAGCGTTGTTGGAAGCCATTATAATGTAGTAGTAAAAGGTATTGATATGCATGAGCAGGGAACCCTTAATCCCAGCTATTTTGACGGTATTATCGTCCTTTCCCAGAAGAACGATGACCTTCCGTTTATGGAGGAAGTGCTGCAAAAGAAAATTCCTATGGTGGTAATCTGCCGTAAGGTGGACGTGGACGCTCCCAATGTGACGACAGATGAAGAACAGGCCATGGGAAAGGCCATGGATTACCTGTTAGACAATGGCCACAGAAGCATTGGAGTCATTGAAGGACAGCCGGATTTGGACTCTACCCGTTTGAGACACAGAGGCTGGAGACAGTCTGTGAGACGCCACGGCTTTGATCCGGACATGATTCCGGTAATCTGTGGAAACTACCGTTACGAAAGCGGCTATCAGGCAGCAAAACGGCTGTTGGACTACAAGCCTACAGCCCTGCTTTGCTTTAATGACGAGATGGCGTTTGGCGCCAGGGTGGCAGTAACGGAACGGGGGCTTTCTGTTCCGGAGGACGTTTCCCTGATTGGATTTGATAACTGGGATTTGTCCGGCTATTCCAGCATGAAGCTGACTACGGTAGAGCGAAGCATGAGCGAAATCGCCAAAGAAGGAACCAGGGTACTGCTAAAACGGCTGGAAGAAGGCGTTCAGGATAACCGGAGAATTTATCTGGAAAACAAACTGATTATCCGAGAAACCGTAAGGGATATTAGAGAAAAGGAGAACAAGGCATGAAGCGATTAGAAGATTATGTAAGAAGTATTCCGGACTTTCCGGAACCAGGAATCATCTTTCGGGATGTTACCACGATTCTGCAGGATGCAGATGGTCTGGCTATGGCAGTGGATCAGTTAAAGGACAGCGTGGAGGATCTGGATTTTGATGTGGTAGTAGGACCGGAGTCCAGAGGCTTTATTTTTGGCGTACCCGTTGCCTATGCTCTTCATAAAGGATTTGTACCGGTGCGTAAACAGGGAAAGCTGCCTTGCGAGACGATTTCTGCCGAGTACGATCTGGAGTATGGAAGCGCAGTAATCGAAATGCATAAGGATTCCATCAAACCAGGCCAGAAGGTGGTAATCGTTGATGATCTCATTGCAACCGGAGGAACTACAGAGGCAATTATTAAGCTGATTGAAGAACTGGGCGGCGAAGTGGTAAAGATCTGCTTTGTCATGGAACTGGCCGGTTTAAAGGGAAGGGAAAAGCTGGCAGGATATGACGTATATTCTGCAATCACCTACGAAGGAAATTAAACAGGGGGGACTTTTGCCAAATGGAAACGTTTGGGAAAAGTCCTCTTTTTTGGAGGGAGGAAAGTAACTGTGAAACTGACTACGTTGATTGAAAACCATGCTTCCCGTCGGGATTTAAAGGCAGAACACGGCCTGTCCTTCCTGATCGAAGACGGAAATCACAGGATTTTATTTGACGCCGGAAACAGCGGCGCAGTCTGGGATAATGGAAAGAAGCTGGGAATTTTGCCGGAAACCATTACCTGTACAGTGTTAAGCCACAGTCACTACGATCATGCTGGGGGCGTTATGGAAGGAATTTCCAGGGGACTATCCTGCCCACTTGTGGTGGGAGACGGATTTTTTGAGGGAAAATACCGGATTTCGGATCAGTCTGCATATACTTATACATACCTGGGCTGCGGATTTTCCAGGGGAGAAGCAGAAAAATCCTTTGAAAAAATTCAGGTCTGCCAGGAACTTTTGCAGCTCAGCCCTAATTGTTGGGCAGCAGGCCGGTTTAAACAGCGGAATTTATGGGAAGAACTATCTAAGAGGTTTGTAAAGCAAAAAGACGGCCAGATGATTCCAGATTCATTTGAAGACGAGATTTGTCTGGTGCTGATGCTGCCGGATCAGAAATCCATAGGCGTAGTGGTGGGGTGCAGCCATCCTGGAATTATCAATATATTGGAAACCATAATGGAACGGTTTCCGGAACGCAGGCTGGCATTTGTAGCAGGAGGAATCCATTTAAAGGATAGAGACGAAGAATATCAGAGGAAGACGTTAGACGAATTGTATCGTCTGGGAGCAGAAAATTTGTATATAAACCACTGTTCCGGGCTGGAGTTATCCGGCAGCCCAAATCAGAAAATCCATCCCCTTGGGGGCGGAGATTGTCTGTTTATGACAGACAAAATTTGACAGATGTCCACATAAAAACATGGGGAAAAGTGCCGGAAAATGGCTGAAAAGGTTGAATTTGCTTGCATTTTTTCTTAAAAAAAATTATAATGAATAATACTTATAAAATTTTGGAAAACGTTGGAAAGGAGCGGTGACAGTCGATGGAGACTACAGGAAAACGAAGAGACTTAGACAGGGAACTGGAAGCACCGGCTGACTTTACGAGTCCGGAGGAATTATATCAGGAATTGATTGACAGGATTCGGAGATACCATCCTTCCGACGACATCAGCATGATAGAAAAGGCTTATAAAGTAGCTGACAGCGCTCATAAAGGCCAGAAACGAAAGTCTGGAGAGCCATATATCATTCATCCCATCTGCGTAGCCATTATCCTGGCCGATTTGGAGCTGGATAAGGAAACCATTGAAGCGGCCCTGCTCCATGACGTGGTGGAAGATACGGTAATGTCCTTAGACGAGCTGACAAAGGAGTTTGGGGCAGAGGTGGCTCTTTTGGTAGACGGCGTTACCAAGCTGACCCAGTTGTCCTGGTCCAAGGACAAGACGGAGATTCAGGCGGAAAACCTGCGGAAAATGTTTCTTGCCATGGCAAAGGACATTCGGGTTATCCTGATTAAGCTGGCTGACCGCCTTCACAATATGAGGACTTTGCAGTACCAGAGTCCGGCAAAGCAGAAGGAAAAGGCAAGAGAGACCATGGATATTTATTCTCCCATTGCCAACCGTCTGGGTATTTCCAAGATTAAGATTGAATTGGACGATTTGGCTTTAAAGTATTTAGAGCCGGACGTCTATTATGATTTGGCAGAAAAGATTTACTTAAAGAAGGACGAGAGAGAGGCCTTTGTGGATTCCATTGTTAAAGAGGTGGGGCGCCACATGGAAATGGCCGGCATTAAGGCAGAGATCAGCGGTCGGGTAAAGCATTTTTTCAGCATTTACCGTAAGATGGTGAACCAGAAAAAGACCCTGGATCAGATTTACGACTTATTTGCAGTCCGGATTATTGTAGAAAGTGTAAAAGACTGTTACGCAGCCCTGGGTGTAATCCATGAGATGTATAAGCCCATTCCAGGGCGCTTTAAAGATTACATTGCCATGCCAAAGCCCAATATGTATCAGTCTCTCCATACTACCCTAATTGGAAGCAACGGACAGCCTTTTGAGATTCAGATCCGTACCTATGAGATGCATCGTACTGCTGAATATGGTATCGCTGCCCACTGGAAGTATAAAGAGAGCGGAAGCGGACAGGTAGCGGCAGGCAGCGAGGAAGCAAAACTGAGCTGGCTGCGCCAGATCTTGGAATGGCAGAAGGAAGCGGACGACGGCAAGGAGTTTTTAAGCCTGATTAAAAACGATTTGGATTTGTTCTCTGAAAACGTATACTGCTTTACCCCGTCGGGAGATGTAAAAACCCTTCCCAGCGGTTCTACCCCCATTGACTTTGCCTACGCCATCCACAGCGCCGTTGGCAATAAGATGGTAGGCGCAAAGGTAAACGGCAAATTAGTGCCCATTGATTACGTTCTGCAAAATGGCGACCGGATTGAGATTATTACCTCTCAAAATTCCAGAGGCCCCAGCAGGGACTGGCTGTCCCTGGTTAAGAGTACCCAGGCCAAAAACAAAATTAACCAGTGGTTTAAGAGTGAGCTAAAGGAAGACAATATCCTTCGCGGCAAGGATATGATAGAGCGTTACTGCAAAGCAAAGGGTATTAATTATACCGAGATCAACAAACCGGAATTTCAGGAAAAGGTCATGCGCCGGTATGCATTCCGAGACTGGGAATCCGTTCTGGCTTCTATTGGACACGGCGGCTTAAAAGAAGGCCAGGTTGTCAACAAGATGCAGGAAGAACTGCGGAAGAAGCAGAAGAAAGAGATTACTGATTCCAACATTTTAGACGGAATTGCAGATACCAACGGCAAGGTTCCAATTGCGGCCAGCAAATCCAAAAACGGTATTGTGGTAAAGGGAATCCACGACCTGGCAGTGCGGTTTTCCAAGTGCTGCAGTCCGGTGCCAGGGGACGAGATCGTAGGTTTTGTGACCCGCGGAAGGGGTATCTCCATTCACCGTACCGACTGCGTTAATATTATTAATCTGCCGGATGACGAGAGAATGCGCCTTCTGGATGCAGAATGGCAGGCGCCGGAGAGCGAAAGCAATAAGGCGACTTATTCTACGGAAATTAAGATTTATGCCAACAATCGAATGGGTATGTTTGTGGATATATCCAAGGTATTTACCGAACGGCAGATTGACATTACGGCTATGAACGTCCGCACCAATAAGCAGGGCAAGGCCACAATCATTATGACCTTTGACATTCATGGAAAAGAAGAATTGAGCCAGCTGACCAACCGGATCCGCCAGGTAGACGGCGTGCTGGACATTGAGAGAACCACAGGCTGATAAGCCTTCAGGAGGCCATATGAGTAAATTGAGAATTGATACCATGGTGCTGGGAATGGTCAGCACCAATACCTATATTTTGTATAAAGAGGGAGAAAATCAGGCCGTGATCGTCGATCCGGCAGATCAGCCCCAGCGGATTCTGGACAGATGCCGTCAGCTGTCCCTGACTCCTGCAGCCATTGTGCTGACCCATGGCCATTTTGACCACATTGGGGCGGCAGAGGGGATTTGCAGAGAGTATCCAGTGGAAGTGATTGCAGGAGAAAAAGAAGACCAGTTAATGAGAGATCCGGTTCTGAACCTGTCCGGCCAGTTTGGCAGCGGTTTTACAGCAAAAGCCAGCCGCCTGGTGCGAGACGGTGAGAACTTAGACCTTTTAGGGCTTACCTGGAAGGTTATGGAAACTCCTGGACATACTAAGGGCTCAGTGTGCTATTACATTGCTGAAGAAGAGGTTTTGTTAAGCGGCGATACTTTGTTTTGCGAATCTTACGGACGGACCGATTTCCCAGGAGGCAGCGGTTCCCAGATGATTCAGTCAATCGGAAAGCTGCTGGAGCTTCCGGAAGAAACCATGGTTTATCCAGGCCATGAAGGCCCGACTTCCATTGGCCATGAAAAACAATATAATCCCATTACCGCATATCTGCGTTAGACTGGAGATTTTCAATGATTGGAATTTTATTAAACGACAATGCGTATGAACAGGACATCAGAGAACTTCTAATGGCCTTTTACCCTGGCGAAACCTTTGCACACCAGAAGGGGGCAGAGGTTTCCTTTTATGTAGAAGGAAACGTGAACCAGGACAGAACTCAGTTTGAACTTTTCTTTTTAGATGACAAGGGACAGAGAGAAAAACAGGCAGAAGCGCTGAAATCAGAGAATTCAGTGCACTATTTTGCCCGGCAGCAGCCCGACCTCAACTGGCAAAGCCCCAAGGTGCG
>CALHQJ010000041.1 GCA_938036545.1 uncultured Clostridium sp.
ATGGCTGTCTTTTATCCCTTCTCAGGTTCTACCAAGCGGTAGCCCACTCCCCTGACTGTAGTTACGTAAGAAGCACCTTCTTCTCCCAACTTCTGGCGGAGAGTTCTTACATGCATGTCCAGAGTTCTGGTTTCTCCGGCATATTCATAGCCCCACACATGATCCAGCAGTTCTTCCCTGGTTACTACCCTGGTTCTGTTCATACACAAATACCACAATAATTCAAATTCCTTTAAAGTCAGCTTCACAAGCTGGCCGTCAAAATATACTTCCCTCACTGCCCGCTTAATGAGAAGCTTTCCGATTTCCACCTGATCATTGTCCTGTTTTCCGCTGCGGCGCAGAAGGCCCCTGATACGGGCAGCCAGTTCCAGTACGCCAAAGGGTTTTACCATGTAGTCATCAGCGCCGCTGTCCAGTCCGGTTACCTTATCCATTTCCCGCTCTTTGGCAGTTAAAAGGATAATAGGAATAGCAGCCAGCTCTTCCTTTTTCCGGATTTTCCGGATGGCGGCAACACCGTCCATTCCCGGAAGCATCCAGTCAAAAATGGCCAAATCCGGCGGAAGCTCTTCAAACCGTTTTAATCCCTCTTCCGCCGTTTCAAAGCACTCAGCCTCATAGCCAAAGCCTTCTAATGCTACTTTTAATAAATTACGGATATTTTCATCATCTTCTATGACATAGATCCGTTCCATGCTGCTTCCTCCTTCACATAACCGGCAATGTTGACTGCATGGTCAGAGATTCTCTCCAGGTTGCTGACTGCATCTAAAAATACCACGCCATTTTCAAAATTACACTGCATATCGGTCAGGCGCTTCATATGGTTTTCTCTTAATTCTTCTTCCTGGCTGTCCACTTCCTCCTCTTTGCGAAGAGCCTGGCGAACCAGGGTCATATCGTGGTTCTTTCTTGCGCCGATTGCACAGGTTACCGCTTCTTTTACCGTTTCAATCAGGGCTTCCATCTCCTGGGCAGCTTCCTGTGAAAAGATCAATTCGCCGTTTTTCTTTTCCTGGGACAGTTCTGCCAGGTTTTCGCAGTGATCACCGATGCGTTCAATATCATTGATACTGTAAAACAAATTCTTTACTGCCAGATGCTGCTCTTCATTTAAAGATCCGTTGCTAAGGCCTACCAGATACCCAGCCAGCAGTTTCTGCATCCGGTTAATCATCTTTTCATTTTCAAATACAGCGTTAATACTCTCTTCTTCCCCTGTTAAAAGACCTCTGCCAGCCAGTTCCAGATTTCTGATCGCCAGTTCGCCCATAGAAATCACTTCATTTTGAACCTGTTCAATTGCCAGAGAAGGCGTCTCTAACAGACGGTTGTCCAGATGGCGGGACATCTGATCGTCCGGAGCTGCTTCTTTTCCGGAGCTTTTCTTTTCTCCCAACATAAGACCGGAAAGTTTTACCAGCACTCCGGCAAATGGGAATAACAGAATGGTGTTGGTTACATTAAATACGGTATGGAAAATAGAAATTTCCACACTGCTGATAGAAGATGCTGCCAAATCCGGTTTCACTGCAAACAGGATTGTCATCAGAATACCGAAAATTACTGCACCCATTACGTTAAATAACAGGTGAATAGCTGCCGCACGTTTTGCAGTTCTGTGAGCGCCCACACTGGACAGGATTGCGGTAATACAGGTACCGATATTCTGGCCTAATGTAATGAAAATTGCAGACTGCCAGTTTACCACGCCGTTTAAAGCCAGGGTCTGTAAAATACCAACCGATGCGGAAGAACTCTGAATAATTGCAGTTACCAGAGCGCCTGCCAAAATTCCCAGCAGAGGATTTTTTCCCAGTACCGCAAAAATATTTCCGAAAATCGGAGCGTCACGGTAAGGTTCAATGGAAGAGGACATAAAGCTGAGACCAATAAATAACAAGCCGAAGCCAATGAGAATTTCTCCAATTTCCTTTTTCTTGGAATCCTTCGCAAACATAATAACTGCCGCTCCGATTCCCACCAGTACCGGCGCAAAGAACTCAGGCTTTAACATCTCGCCCCACTCGCTCATAGACACAATCCAGCTGGTTACCGTGGTTCCGATGTTGGCGCCCATAATCACGCCTACTGCCTGAGTCAGGTTCATAAGGCCTGCATTTACGAAACCGACAATCATAACGGTAGTTGCCGATGAGCTCTGGATAATTGCCGTTATGCCTGCTCCCAGCAGCACGCCCATCAGACGATTTGACGTCAGCACTCCCAACAGCTTCTGCATTCTGTGGCCTGCCGACTTTTGCAGACCGTCAGCCATCTGATTCATTCCATACAAGAACATTCCCAGACCGCCGATGAATTGAAATAGTACTCCAATTGCTTCGATGTTCATACTTTCCTCCAAATTTTTCCCATGTATTGCGGCAAAGCGTAGACGTTCTCTGCCACTGTAATTTTACTTTATCAGAGTTTTGTAAAGTCTTTCTGTGCCATATGTAAAATTTGTGTAAAATATTTGTCGGTCTGTCCTGTCTTCTGCTGTTATAAGCGTTCCCGATATACCCGAAGAACATTCCTGTAGCATACGTCTTCAATTTCGGATACAGTAAATCCGGCTTTTTCCATGGATTCTGCCAGTTTTTGCATGGAAGCTGCAGACTCAATTTCCATAGCGCCTCCCACACCGTCAAAATCCGTGCCAATTCCAATGCACTGGATTCCTCCTACCTGTTTAATATGCTTCATATGGCGGATCATATCCTCAATTCTGCTGCAGGCATCCTTTTCATCTGGAAAATCCTTTAGGAAAATGCCGCCGAAGTTAATTCCCATGACACCGCCCCGCTCAGAAAGCTTACGAATCATATCGTCCGTCAAGTTTCTTGGATGGGAGGCTACAGCTCTTGCATTGGAATGGCTGGCTACAAAAGGTTTTTTACTGTATCGGAATACGTCGTAAATTCCTGCGTCTCCCAAATGGGAAATATCCAAAATCATTCCCAGCCGATCCATTTCTTCTACAAAGGCAATCCCCGTCTCTGTAAGGCCTTTTTCCGTTTCCGGCACTACCGTTCCTGCCATAGGACCTTCCCAAATTACCCGGTTTGGAAACGCCAGTTCATTTTCAAAATTCCAGGTTAAAGTCATCATACGGACACCCAGACGGTAAAAATCCCGAAGAAGCTTTAAGCTGCCTCGACAAACTGCCCCTTCTTCGATGGTCAAAAGTGCAGAAAGCCGCCCCTGATTCCAATTGTCTTCAATCTCCTTCCATGTGGTGACAACAGAAATCCTGTCTTGGTTGGCTTCCATCTCTGTATAGAAGGTGTCCAGCATTTCCAGTGCAAACTCTGCCGGCCGATCGGTCTCCTTTAAATAGGTAAACAGGCCAAAGTTTTGAAGCCCGTAATCTCCTGCCTTCAGTTTTTCCAAATCAATGCAAAGAGAATTGGAGGCCAGTCCAATTTCTTCTCCCTTTAATCTTCTTCGATAAATCTCCCCGATTGTGTCACAGTGCATATCAACTATCCGCATGTTTTTCTTCTCCTTTGTGTGTTGTGGATGCCAGCTTCTTCAATTCGTCTATATTAAATTCAATTTCCGGAAGCAGCTCAAAATAAAAATCCGAATATTTTTCTGCCAGAGCCACGATACATCGGTTCTGAAGCCATTTAAACCGACGCAGGGAAAGTTCGTCTTTGTCCAGGGTTATATAGGCGCTGATCCACAGCTTTCTACCGGTGCGCACGATCTCGTAAGACAGTTCGGAACAGTTGCTCTCTCGGATAATCGGTTCTACAATGTCTTTAATCTCCTGCACAGTCTCTTCTTCCGGCGAAATCAGCAGCAGATCCCGAATTCCCGTAATTACCGTTTTAATCGGAACCGGTATCATAATCATAGATAGTATAATGGTAAATATGGAATCCAGATAAGGCGTAACCCTGGAAAACCAGTCAAAGGGCACAAAATAAGGCAGGAAAAAAGCCGCCGTCATTCCCAGGGAAATGATGCTGTCCATCTTCCACCCTTCCATTTCTACAGTTACAATGGGGGAGTTTATGTTCTTATTTTTCTTTTTCAAATACAAGGTTACTGCAATGCCCAGAATGCAGGCAGACAGCTCAAACCAGGCAACCGTGTTAAATTCTACGGTACGGCCGCCGTGAAATAAAATGTGCATGCTGTTGGAAATCAGTCCTACGGTTACCGCAGTCATGGTAATTCCTTTGATAACCAGGAAAAAGGTCTCCATCTGCATATGCCCGAAAGGATATTTTTCATTGCTGGGCTTATACAAAAGGGGAATTAAAAATACGGAAGGAAGCAGCATGAAGAACTCAATCCCATCATACACCGCATCCAGAAGAACTGCCTGGGAACCGGTTACGACTGCCATCACCAGCTCCACTATTACAAAAAACAAATTCCCGTATAAAGAAACGGTCATTGCCTTTTTTTCTTTTTTTGAAGTTTTTTTCCGATTCGCATGAATACCCACCTGTCTATGATCTGCTTCAAGATTTACAGGTAGTATAGCACAGCTGAAAATAAACCGCAAGAAGCCCAGCCTGACGGCTGGGCGAAACCGCTCTACTCACTTCGCAGCGCATCAATGGGGTTTAATCTGGCTGCTCGGTTAGCCGGCATATATCCAAAAATCAGTCCGATTCCTACAGAAACGCTAAAGGAAATGGCTACTGCCCCAAAGGTAGGGCTGGCAGAGATTCCCATGGCCTGGCCCACCAGCTTTGTCGCAATGGCTCCGATAGCAATTCCAATCAGTCCGCCAATGGAACTGGTCACTGCCGCCTCGATTACAAACTGCTGCATAATCACTCTCTTTTTTGCTCCCAGGGATTTGCGGATGCCAATCTCCCTGGTTCTTTCTGTTACAGATACCAGCATAATGTTCATAACGCCAACACCGGCAACCAGAAGGGAAATCCCTGCAATTCCGCCAAGCATGGCAGACATCATGGCAATCTGCTCGTTTAACGAATCCAGCATTTCACTATTGGCCATAATCTGATATAAATCATCAGTTTTAAATGTTTCTAGCAAAAATGCATCCAGCAGGTTTTTGCAGGTTTCCGTATCTCCTACATCTTTTGTAGTAAATACATAGCTGTTGATGCTGGCATTTCTGGACATTTTCACTGCCACGCTGTAAGGCATCCATACAAAATCATCGGTTCCTCCCTCTTCCAGTTCATCTTCATCCTGTCTTTGTACCACGCCTACAATTTTAAATGCAGAACCGCCGATTTTCAGTGTCTCTCCCAGAGCTTTCTCCGGGCTTCCATACAACTCATGGGCCACGAAATAGCCAATTACGCAAACCTTCTGGCGGCTGGCAATATCTGAATACTGGATATTCCGTCCGCTTTCCAGTTCATATCCTTTTACATCCAGGTATTCTTCGCTGTATCCTCCCACACTGGTAGAAGAAAGTCTGTCGTTTCCGTGCTTCACAACGGTGGATACGGTTACCTGAGGGCTCATCTGGCCAAACATATCTCTGTGTTCTTCATAGAACTCATACATCTGGTCTTCGCTTACCGATCGGCTGTCGATATTAGTCAGACGCACTGACATCTGATTGACGCCCATACTGGCAAAGCTGTCTACTACTGTGGACATGTAGCCGTTTACCACGCTTACCAGAATAATGACCGATGCTACGCCGATAATAATACCGAGCATGGTCAAAAAGGAACGCATTTTATTGCCCCATATGCTTCTAAGAGCCATTTTAAAGGATTGCAGCATAATCTTTCACATCTCCGTCAAAATTAATTTTTCCATCCTGAATCCGGACCACCCGTTTCGCCTCCAGGGCAATGGAACTGTCGTGGGTAATCATCACAATGGTATTGCCTTCCTGATTCAGCTGCTTTAAAAAGTCCAGTACCTCCCTGCTGGTTTTGGAGTCCAGAGCGCCGGTAGGTTCATCTGCCAGAATCAGGGAGGGATCGCCTGCCAGAGCCCTGGCTATGGAAACCCTCTGCTGCTGTCCGCCGGAAAGCTGGTTGGGACGGTTCTGGTATTTATCTCTTAATCCCACTTTTTCCAGAGAAGCCAGAGCCCGCTCTTTCCTCTCTGTGCTTCCGACTCCCGCATAAAGCAGAGGCAGCTCCACGTTTTCCAGCAGATTTAATTTGGGAAGCAGGTTGTACTGCTGAAAGATAAACCCAATCATTTTATTGCGGATTTCTGCCAGTTCGTCATCTTTCATATCGCTGACATCCTGGCCTCCCAGATAATAAGAACCGCTGGTAGGCACATCCAGAGCGCCGATAATGTTCATCAGGGTAGACTTTCCACTGCCGGATTTTCCCACAATGGCAACAAATTCTCCTTTATTAATAGAAAGTGAGATGCCGTCATTGGCTCTCACTTCCTCCTCTCCCATCTGGTAAATCTTATAAATATCTTCCAATTGGATTAAGGGTGATCCCTTTTTTACATTATCCATCTCTTCTCCTATCTGCCGCCTGGGCCTCCCATTCCTCCTGAGCCGCCCATTCCTCCCGGACCGCCCATTCCTCCCGGGACTCCCATCTGCATCATCATTCCTACAGTGCCGCTGTCTTTACTGGATGGGTCGATATAAACTTTCTCTCCCTCAGACAGTCCTTCAGTAATCTCCACAAAGGAATCATTGGTAAGTCCTGTGGTAACCTGTACGGCCCGAAATCCTGCCGGAACTCCGTCCACGGATTCCGTAACGGTATCGTCTTTTACGTATACCTGATTTCCCCGCATCAAGGCATCTGCCGGTATCACAAGGGTATTTTCTGACTGGGCGGTTTGAATGATGCCATCTACATTCATGCCAGGCAGAAGTTCTCCGTTCTCATCTAAGGTTACGGTTACCGGATAGGTAGTAACTCCATTGCTGTAAGTGCTTTGAAGACTGACATTGGTAACGGTTCCCGAAAACGTCTCCCCCTCAAATGCATCTGCCGTTACCTCTACCTTCTGCCCTACCTGTACGCTCTGAATGTCTAGTTCATCAATAGACATCTCAAAGGTGAGGGAGGATAAATCATAAATGACTGCCAGCGTTGTATTAGAAGTTCCCGACTTGCTGATGGTATCTCCGGTTTTTGCCGCTTTCTGGATGACCTGGCCGGAAATAGGTGCAGTAATGGTATAATTCTCCAAATTATTCTGGGTGCTTTCCAGCTTATTCTTTGCACTTTCCAGGCTTTCCTCAGCCTGTTCCACGGCATTTTTATAAGTTTCCAGCAAATCGGAGGCAGATTTTGAGGTAATAGTAAAAATCGGCTGTCCTTCTGTCACATAGTCTCCTTCGCTGACTAGTACCTGCTCTACCTGGGCGCTTCCGTTTCCGGAAAAGTCAGCGCTCATGGTTTTATCAACAGATACTGTAAAGCTGCCTTCCTCGCTGCAGGAAAAATCGCCGATTACTGCGGTTGCCGCCATATCCGCAGTCAGTCCTCCCGGATTTGCTACCGTAATCGTAACGTATCGTACCAGTCTGCCGCCTGTCAGTGTCTCATCCATACTGCTGACAGATGTTACCTGTCCTGGGAGCTGTTCTCCCGTTCCCGTTAAGGTTACAACTGCCTGGGAACCTGCCGGAATCTGTGCAGCTTCCTCCCTTAAAAAGGGCAGCCGCAGCTTCATCATGGCATCACTGTAAATATCTGCAATCTGGAAACCATTATTAATCTTGTCTCCGGCTTCTATATAAAGATTTTTTACATATCCGGTTTCCGTTGCTTTATAGGCATTGCCGCTCCAGTCTGCCTGTACTTCGCTATAATCCTCTTTGGCGCTGCTATAGGAATTTTCTGCCCTGGTAACAGAGTTGGCGGCGCTGGACAATTCAGAGTCCATGGAAGACGGATCGATCTGATACAAAATCTGTCCCTTTTCCACCTGATCTCCCTCTTCAAAATCTGCCAGCAGCACTTCTCCCTCTACCAGGGAAGTAATGGTATAGGTATCTTTTGCTGCCAGAGTACCAGAAGAAGACAGGGTTGATGTAATCGTTTGCCTGGTAACCGAGGCAGTTCTGATTTCTGATTCTTTTCCCTCTGCTGCCTCTACATTTTGCCTTACTGCCATTCCGGCTGCCAGCACAATGGCTGCAGCCCCCAGAATTCCTGCCGGAATAAGCTTTTTAGGCAGCTTTCCTTTTATCATTTTCTTTTTTCTGATTTCCTTTTTCACCACTCTCTATCCGCCTTTTACCGTTCTAAGAAGTCCACAACCCGATAAGTCGGTTCTCCGTCTGCGTTTGTTGTCTTTTCGCAGATCAGCACCACGTTATCTCCTACCTTTACGGTTCCGTACATGGAAAAGGCATACTGAAGCTCTGAAGTAGTCAGCGTATATTCTGCCTGAGGATCGTCCTCATCGTCATTATCTAACAGAATGGCGCTGGGAATCATTACGTCTGACGCATTGTAGTAAATATGGGTTACTTCTCCCTGAACAACCACTCTGCCCGTGTCCTCATCATCGCTGTCTGCTGAATAATACCATACCGTCTTTGTATCGGAATTCCAGTACACCACGCCGTAACCGTCGTTTGCCAATGCGCTTTTTATGGTTTCCTCATATGCACTTTCTCCATTTAAAAACCAGCTTGCTTCCGAGGTATCAAAAGGAATCACGCTGGACAGCTTCTGGGATCTGCGTACCAGCTTGGGCCCCTTTAAGCTGCTGTCTACCATGTTAAGAGGATTAATCTCTCCATCTTCTGTTAATTCACAGCCCAATATACTTCCGTAAATGGTATTGCTGCCCTTGGGCTTTGTACGAAGCAGGTTGTAAAACAGATTGATGCAGTCTTTTTTATTTAGTACCTCACTGGCTTCTCTGTCGATTCCTTCGCTCAGTTCCAGGAACTGAAACTTGGCGCTTCTGGCATTGACCTGGTCTCCCGTAAAATCTTCATTCGTATATCCCAGCATGGATAAAATGGCCCGTTGGGCATCTTCCACGGTAATGGCTTCATCCGGCTTAAACAGGCCGCCCAGGTATCCGCTCATCCACCCTTCTTTGGCAGCAATACGAATATAGGAAGCATACTGACTGTCTTTCGGCACATCTGAAAATACGGATACGCTGCTGGAAGAAGATGCAGTACTCCGGTAATCAGACGCCAGAACCAGCATTTTTGCAAACTCCCCTCTGGTTACAGTAACCCCTGTACCATAGGCATCCGTAATTCCAGACAATTCAATGACCCGTTCTCTCATATCGTATCCTACGGCAGCCTCTGCCTCCATCGGAATCAGCAGGGATGCTGCTTCCACAGCCACGGCCAGCCCTAAGTAAATTCCTCTCCGATTCATATAAAAACTCCTCTCATCTTCGCTTCACAGGAGTACCTTAACAAATAAATGTGTTTTTTTTGTGATTTTTTTTAGAAAGTTTCGTGTTTTTTTAGAAATGTAGTTTGAACTATAGAATCATTTGTGTTACTGAAAAATCCCCCCTGTTTTTCTCAGATGAGATAAAACAGAAGAGATTTTCCTATCAGATGCAGAATTTTTATAAGAGTTTCCTGCTGGTTTTAATCTTCTAATGCCTGACGAATATCTTCAATAATATCGTCTGCATTTTCGATTCCTACGCTTAAACGGATTAAGGACGGATCTACGCCAGCTTCTACCAGCTGTTCATCGTTTAACTGTCTGTGGGTGTGGCTGGCGGGATGAAGGACACAGGTTCTGGCGTCTGCCACATGAGTTACAATGGCAGCCAGCTTTAACTTATCCATAAATACCTGTGCGCCGCTTCTTCCGCTCTTTAATCCAAAAGAAATGACGCCGCAGGAGCCATTTGGCAGGTATTTCTGCGCCAGCTCGTAATATTTGTCTCCCTCCAGTCCAGGGTAATTGACCCAGGCCACGTCTTCCCTGCTCTGCAGATAGGAGGCAATCTTTAATGCATTTTCACAGTGACGCGGAACCCGAAGATGAAGGGTCTCCAGACCTACATTTAATAAAAATGCATTCTGGGGAGACTGAATGGAGCCTAAATCTCTCATAATCTGAGCAGTTGCCTTGGTAATGTAAGCCTTTTTTCCAAAACGTTCTGTGTAAATTACCCCATGATAGGAGTCATCCGGCGTTGTCAGTCCAGGGAACTTTTCTTTGTGGGCATCCCAGTCAAAATTTCCGCTGTCTACAATACAGCCGCCTACGCACATTGCATGGCCGTCCATATATTTGGTTGTGGAATGGGTAACAATATCGGCTCCCCATTCAAATGGCCGGCAGTTAATGGGAGTGGCAAAGGTATTGTCCACAATCAGAGGAACTCCGTGTCTGTGGGCCAGTCTGGCAAATTTCTCAATGTCCAGCACTACCAGGGCAGGATTTGCAATAGTCTCTCCAAAGACTGCCTTGGTGTTAGGCTGAAATGCTTTTTCCAGTTCTTCCTCGGAAGCGTCCGGATCTACCAGCGTTACCTCAATTCCCATCTTTTTCATGGTCACGGTAAACAAATTAGAGGTACCGCCATATATGGTAGCCGCACTAATAACGTGATCTCCGGCAGAGCAGATATTAAATACTGCATAAAAATTTGCAGCCTGGCCGGATGAAGTCAGCATGGCAGCTGCGCCTCCCTCCAGCTGACAGATCTTATCTGCCACTGCGTCGTTGGTCGGGTTTGCCAGACGGGTATAAAAATATCCATCTTCTTCCAGATCAAACAGGCGTCCCATCTGCTCGCTTGTCTCGTATTTAAACGTAGTGCTCTGATAAATGGGCAGTACTCGCGATTCGCCGTTTTTCGGCTGCCATCCGCCCTGAATGCAAATTGTATCAAGGGATTGTTTTTTCTCCATTGCTCTCTCCTCCTGGTTGTCCTGCATCTATGCTTCCGATGCGTTCTTGTGGTCTGTATTTCTCACATTCAGCAACAGTTTACCACAAAATCAACCTATTGAAAATACCAAAAGCTTAGGCTATAATCATCTCAGTTTTTAATACTGTTTTAAGGAGGAGTCTTATGACACCATCAACTGTTTATTTTACAAACATGAGAACTACATTAAATGAAAATCTGCTTCAGAAGCTGGAGCGCCTGGTAAAAAAGGCCGGAATGCTGGAGAACATTGATTTTAACAACAAATTTACTGCTATTAAAATCCATTTCGGCGAGCCTGGAAACCTGGCTTACCTGCGTCCCAATTATTCCAAGGTTCTGGCAGACTTAATCAAAGCCCAGGGCGGCCGGCCATTTCTGACCGACTGTAATACCTTATACGTAGGCCGCCGGAAAAATGCCCTGGATCATTTAGACGCTGCTTATGAAAACGGCTACAACCCTTTTACCACAGGCTGCCACGTTATTATAGCAGATGGCTTAAAGGGAACTGATGAAACCCTTGTCCCTATTGACGGCCAGTATGTAAAAGAAGCTAAAATCGGCAGAGCCTTAATGGATGCGGATATTGTTATCTCACTGACTCATTTCAAGGGCCATGAATCTACCGGATTCGGCGGCGCATTAAAGAATATCGGCATGGGCGGCGGCTCCAGAGCCGGTAAAATGGAAATGCACAGCGCCGGTAAGCCTCATGTCGAACAGGATGTATGCGTTGGCTGCGGTATGTGTAAGAAAAACTGTGCCCATGGAGCCATTACCATCGAAAACCGCAAAGCTTCCATTGATCACAGCAAATGCGTTGGCTGCGGCCGCTGTATCGGCGCCTGTCCAACCGATGCGGTTTCCCCCGATTACGACGAGGCCAATGACGTATTAAACTGTAAAATCGCCGAATACTCCCTGGCAGTTTTAAAGGATCGCCCTCACTTCCACGTAAGCCTGGTTGTTGACGTATCTCCTAACTGTGACTGCCATGCAGAAAACGACGTACCTATCGTTCCCAATATCGGCATGTTTGCCTCATTTGATCCGGTAGCCCTGGATATGGCCTGCGTAGATGCTGTAAACAAGCAGCCTGTTATGGCCGGAAGCTTCCTGGCAGAACAGGAACACTGCCACCACGATCACTTTACCGATACCCATCCAGAAACCAACTGGGAAAGCTGCATCGACCATGCAGTAAAGCTGGGACTGGGAAGCAAAGAATACAACCTGATTGAAATCTGATTTTAGGCAATTAAACAGCCGCCCCTCCTCGCAAAACCTTCTGCTAAATTGTTACGATTTAACAGAAGGATTGCGGCAGCGGACGGCTGTCTCTATTTTTTCTATTCTCTCATTCTTCCATCCTGCGGCGTAAAACTTCGGCACAAAATGTCCAGGGCCTTTTCAAAGGAAATCTCATCCAGATCCAGAATTTTAAGCTCTGGATCTTTCCACATCCATGCATTGTGAGCCGCTTCCTTCTTTTTCAGCACACCCAGCACCTGTTCATGAGTATGAACCGCTCGTTTTAACAGTTCCAGATAGGCGGCTTCCTCTCTTTCCAAAACTCCGATTTCGTCCAGTATCAGAATACGGCTGGGATACTCCATGCTTTTTTCCAGCACCTGACACCCAAAGCTGTCAAATACTCCTGGTATGACCTCATTATACGTATCATGCTGAATGGAAAACCGCCTGTCATTATCCTCCATTTCTACCAGGGCATGTATACAGAATCCGATTCTCTTTCCATTTTCATAAACCGGAAGAGTCTGGAAACCACATGCCTGCATCTGGCTTTTCTCTAAAAACGTGCCGATACAGGTAGATTTTCCAATCTGCTTCTGGCCGGTTAAAAAAATCTTCATAGTGGAGTCCCCTTTTTAACATCTTATTTTTCCTTTAAGCAACTACTTATAACATAAAAAATTGTAAAATTCAACATGGATTTTTACAGCTTTTATCTATTTACTAAGACACTAATAAAGTATGCGGCCTCCCAAGCCAGGAAAGCCGCATCTGCTCATTCATTTTATATATTGTTTATTCAGCTAAAAAATCTGCTGCTATCTGATCAATGTTTTCCATCAGTTCATCAGAAGTAATGTTACCTGCCAGCATTTCGGAGATACCATTTTTTAAATCAGTCTGAATGGAGTTTGTAAATGCCTGATATCCCCACTCTTTTCCAGGAACATCACTGGTTGCGTTCAGTTCATTGGAGAATGTTTCAAAAAATTCTGCACCGAAATCATAATCTAAGGATTCATTTCCTTTTACCTGAGACAGATAGTAATTTTCTTTACAATACTGAGCATTTTTCTCCGGCTGAGAAATCCATTCAATAAACTCTGCCGCTTCTTTCTCTACACCAGTTCCTGCAAATGCACCCAGCCATTTTCCTCCAGGAACGGTTGCCCGTTCTGCATCCTGAGGAAGATAAGTCACACCCCATTCAAAATCGGTAATCTGATCCTTATAATTAGCAATCATCCAGCTTCCTGCAAAATGGGTTGCTACCTGGCCGGTACGGAACATTTCATTGGGATTTTCTGCTCCCAGCCATACGGAAGTTGGCATAATCCCTTCATCATGGAGCTTCTTAAACCATTCTAATGCTTTTTTCATTTCCGGAGAGTTAATATTAGAAGCCGTCATATCTTCGTTTAAGAGACTGCCTCCTGCCTGATAAAGCAATGTTGAAAATCTTTGAGGCGAGTAATCAAATACCATGCCGTATTTGCAGTCGCTTCCCTCCATTACCTTTTGTAATGCCTCTTCATACTCTTCCCAGGTCCAGATGTCTTCTTCTGACTGAGGCACCTCTACTCCTGCCTGTTCAAATGCCGTCTTGTTGTAAATAATACCATTGGCTGTTACATCCATCGGAGCAGCCAGGAATTTGCCGTCAAAATCCGTCCGGAGTCCTGAACCAAAATTATTTTTAAACGCTTCCGGATCGGATACATACTCATTTAAATCAATCAGCTGATTCTGAACCACACCTAAGTTGGTCAGTCTTGCCAAAGCTGGCTGTTCTCCTGCATTCAGCATATTTTTTAATTTATTGTCTACATCTGCATAAGGAACCTCAATCAGTTCAATCTTAATATCCGGATGAAGTTCCATATATTCATTGGCCAGCTTCATAAAAGACTCGCCTTCTTTTCCATCGCTGAACCATACTACATCCAGAGTCTTTGTTTCTCCGTTTCCTTTTTCTTTCTCAGCTGCTTCTGTTCCTGCTGACTGCGCAGCCGTTTCCCCTGATACTGCCGGCTTTTCTTTTCCTCCTGAACACCCTGTAAGGGTTACCAGTACCATTGCTCCTGCTAACATTCCTGCTAAAATCTTTCTCATAATAATCTCCTTTCTCTCTTTCGTTTTTGATATGGAATGATATGATTATTCTTTTTCTTCTTTTTCTTTTGCATACTTTCCCGGGGTAATTCCCGTTATTTTCTTAAAGGCAGAAATAAAATGACTGTCACTATTATAAGAGAGTCCCATTGCCACATCTGTCACTGAAAGGCCACTGCTTAACATTTTTTTAGCTGCAATGATCTTTTGATTGGTAATGTATTGATTCAGGGTGAAACCTGTCTCCTTCTTGAAGTAATGACTCAAGTAATAACGATTCATGTAAAAAACATCTGACAAATCGTCCAATTCCAGCTTTTCGTCAATATGCTGGACGATATACTTTTTAATTTCTTCAATCCTGTTTCGGTAGGGAATCACCTTTGCCTTGCCCTCTCCCGATATTTCCGAGTCTATTGCAGGTTTATATTCTTTTTCAACCTTTACAAAAGAGTTAAACATCTGATTTAAAATATTCAAAAGATCCAAAAGGGCAATCCTTGCGCTGTTTTTGTTATATGTAACAGAAAAATCTTTTGCAATGCTTCTTTCCACATTTTTCATTTTTTCTTCTACCAGTTTTAAATTTCTTCCCGATAAATGCAGGCAGTTAATGTACTCTTCTGCATATTCTTCAAACAACGCATTAAAATTATAGCCAAATGCCTCTGACAAGGGTTCTATAATCTCCGGCTCAAACATCAGGACATATCGGTTATATTCTTCCCCCTCCCTGCCTTCTGTACGATGATATTCTGTACTGTTAATGAAAAAGATGTCTCCTGGTTTTGTATGATAGATTCGATTCTTTATTTCCAATTTTGCGCCTTCACTCATAAACAGGATAATTTCATATTGCTTATGAAAATGAAATCCCTGCATCTTCCATCCCTGGGTTGCGCCATGAAAATAATATAATGATCCAAACTCTTCAAAAAACACCTTTTTCCTCATTCTGTCTCTACCTCTCTGCTGTATATCTCATTGCTTCTTGCAGTGCCATAATCATCATTGCCTGTCCATAGGTCATTGGACAGCATATTATATTTTTGTAAAACTCAGCATTCTCTCCAATCGGCGTACCATAGGATACATTCTTAACAATTCCGGCTTCATCAATATAGGAAATCAGATGAGAAAGGCCTTTTTGTACAGTTTCTCCATACTCTTCTTTTGAAATTACACCTTTTCGGATTCCCATCATCATGCCGCATAAAAATCCTGCGCTGGCAGACAATTCAATGTATGAACTGTTATCGTTAATTACCGTATGCCACAGCCCTTCTTCGGAATCTGCATATCGTTTTAATGCCTTTACCTGATTTTTATAAACCGTCAAAAAATGCCGTTTTAATGCATCATCCAGTTCCACCATCTCGATATAGTCCATAATTGCTACGGTATACCAGCTATTGCCTCTGCCCCACATGATCTTTCCATAATTATTGTTTCGGTCAAAATTAAATCCATGATAAAACAATCCTTCCTGCTTATTAAGCAGATACTTAATGTGAAGCAGAAACTGGTAATTTGCTTCGTCAATACAATCCTGGCGTTTTAAAATCACTCCCGCTCTGGCCAAGAAAAGAACGGTCATAAACAGGGTATCAATTAGAATCTCCCCCTGATTTGGATTTTTCGTAATCATATGCTGGAAACAGCCGTCTCCAGTCCGGATCAGCCCCTTTTCCTCCATAATCCAGGCTGTCCATTCTTTTATCAGTTCCAGATATTCCTGTTTTCCGGTAATTTCATATACATAACTAAGCGTCAGCATAGGCGCTGTAGTATTAACATTTTTTTCCAGTATTCCCTCCCTGATTCGATCATCAAACCACTGAATCAGGAATGATAAAATTTTTTCGTCTTTGCTGAACTCATAATATTTATAAAGACCATACAGTCCCACGCCCTGAGGCCATTCCCAGCAGTCTATGTCAATCAGACTGATAGGGAATTTTTCTTCGATTCCATTATTTTTCATAGTCAGCATAGCGTCTGCAACCAGATTTAATTTCTCTTCATATATGCTCATAGGTTATTCTCCCTTTATCGTAATTCTTCCCTGGGGCTCCAACGGATAATGATGAACTGTTTCTCCATTTACAGTAAACTTCCATTTTTCCTCAATGCAGTATTTTGTTTCTTTATCTGTTACGACAATATGACTGTCCTCATTCCATTCAATGGAAATCTGCTTCATCTCTTCTAAAAATTCTTCCAGTTCTCCGGCCTGTTTTTCAGTCTCAACTTTTACTACCCATACATTTTTACGGCCTCTGCTGACAAATTCCCGATGTGCCGTAGGACCACTGGTTACTAAGGAAAGGCCATTCATGGCTTTTACGCCTATATAGCCGCCGTCTTTTCCCACTGCAATTGTTTCTTCTTCTCCGTTGTAACCGCTAAATTCACTGAGAGGAATATAAGCATGGGTATAATCAATTCGATTCTCTTTCGGAGTATCAAATACCAGAATTGCCAGATTTTCATACTGAACACCCAATGGAAGCACACTGTTTCCAGCCCAGAAGTTTGGCCTTCCGCTGCCATATGGATGGGTTTCTCCTGGATGATTGATAAACACCTGTGCGGTTTCATCAATAGTCGCCTGGACAATGTGTTCCTGGTAACCATTTTGAAAAGGCTTAAAACCAATTGCTGTAGAAAGCTGTACCTCATTATTTTTATAGGTATACAAATTGGCATGCTGCTCAAATCCCTGAGTATTTTCAAAAATCAGGTTTTGGCCTTCTTTTAGCGTAATATACTTTTTATACTCCTGAGGCGCCTCATAATCGCCGCAGGCAACTGCCACATTTCCCATTCCGTTTCTTGCCAGAAAGCCCTCATTATAGAAAAGATATAAAAGGGCTGTGGTTCCGGCATTGTAGTTACCCTTCATCTCTTTTTCATAGGTTCTTCCGAAGCTGGTCATTACCGCTCCCTTATGTGCGTTAACTGCCAGGCTGTAGCTGACCATATCCAAAGCTCTTTTCGCCATTTCGTGAAGCTTATCTTCCTTGTCGGTCACATTATAAATTGCTGCCAGACCATGAACGTCTACAGGAATATAGGCGTTGGAATTCCACTCTGTAATGAATTCTCTAAAAAATTCCTCAAACCACTCTTCCAACAGTTCCCTGCCTCTGGTGCTGACTTCTTTTCCGGTTTTTCCACTGTTAGTAAACAAGTCATCCGGGAACAGCAGGCCGGCCAGATACTGGCAGGTATGGAACAGTAGGGCATGGTTTTCACTGAAAAACCACATAACATCGTCTCCAGGCTCGTCGATCCAATACCGATAATGTAAAGCTGCATCTTTAATAACTGCTTTTACCTTATCCGTCATCTGATCCTGATGTTTGAAATAGGTCGTTAAAATTGTAGTAAAATGGAAATCCGAGCAGTCCTGACGCTGATTAACACCTATAATTTCATCTAAAATCATTTGCTCAGCTTCTTCCAGATGATAGCCCTTTTCAAAATACGCTGCAGCCTTATAGGAATTTGCCACACTATATTTTGCAATAGTATCCAATACAGTTTCTTTTCTCTTCTTTACATCTTCGGAACCATTGGTCAAAAATTCTTTCCACACAATCTGGTTGCCTAATTTTCTCTTTATCAGGACAGGGCCTTCCTGCAGCGCAAATTCAAAAAAGTAAAATCCAGGAAGAATATCTTTTGAATCCATAAGAGAAAGTTTCTTCTTATCTTTTTTCAGTTCGTAGGAAAGCGCAGTGTCTTCTTCTCCCTCATGCTGCATTTTTTCTACCCATTCTCCATTGGCAATCGACATCTTTAACTGTTCATTTTCTAAAAGATGCCCTGGCAGCGATAAAGTGACCGGCTCACTTATATAAGTTTCCTTCTCAAAGCAGATATTGTCAAGGATTTTTTCATATCGCAATACCTTTTCCGTTTCTACTCCATCTGGCACTGGAAGTTGAATGGAAAGTTCCTGGGTTCCCTGATATTTCAGGCGGAAATAATAATCGGTATCTCTCTCCGCCAGATCATCCAGACATATAATGAATTTATTTTTTCCTTCTTTTAACGGAATCTTTATACTGGTATGTTTTACCATATTTCTGGTAAATGGAATATAATCCGTTACGATCTTATCATTATTCCAGATAGTAACGCCGCCGCAGGTCTCAATTTCAAATTCTGCCTCTTCCTCCTGTCCTGCTATTAAATCAGTAAAGCAGTACGTCCTCAAATAGGTTGGACAGAAATAGAATCCAGATTCCTCATAACCGATATTTCCAAATGGGAAATATACCTGCAGCGCATTTTTCCTTCCAAATACTTCTGCAGTCTCCCCTGGCAGCATCTGGCTGATATCCAGATATTCTGGCAGATTTTCCCGACGTTTTTCAATAAATTCTTTTCGGCATGGATTTTCGTGAATAGAAAAGCCTTTCTTTAACCATTCATTAACTCTGCCTTTTAAAATTGCCTTTTTAAAGGTCTGGGGTTCTGTAAATACCCCAGTGGTAATAAAACGATTTACATATCCTTCTTCTGATAACGAATATCTGAGTACGTTCATAGCTTTCCTCCTAACCTTTTACACCGCCGGCGGTCATTCCGCCGATAATATACTTTTGAAGTGTTACAAAGACGATAAGGACCGGAATCATAGAAATTACAGACATTGCCAAAAGGCTGTTCCAGTCTACCGAATACTCACCGGAAAAGTTAGCTAACGCCAGCTGTAAGGTATAATTTTCTTTTCCATTAATAACTAATTTTGGCCACAGATAATCATTCCATCTCCACATAAAGGAGAAAATACAAAGTACAGAAACTACCGGTTTCGCAAGGGGAAGCATCACTCTTAAAAAGATCTGCATTTCCGAAGCCCCGTCAATTCTGGCCGCCTCCATCAGTTCATTGGGAATTGGCACATAATACTGACGAACCAAAAATACTGCGGTAGGAGACGCCACTGCCGGAATAATCAGTCCCCATAAGTTATCATAAAGGTTTGTGGCGACGATGACCTTAAAAATTGGAATCATAATTACTTCCAGAGGAATCATCAGTGTTGCCATTACCATGCCAAATAACAGCTTTTCCCCTTTAAAATGATATTTTGCAAACATGTAGCCAGCCATAACGTTTACCACAACTGTAAGGATGGTTGCCACAACGGATACAAACACGGTATTGGTAAAGTAACGTACAAAATTGCCTTCCGATAATGCCAGTACGTAGTTGTCCAGGCTTGGGTGCTTTCCCAGTAAAGACGGCGGCCAGGTAAATAGTTCTCCTGCCGGCTTAAAAGAAGAAAATACTACCCAGACAATTGGCATCAGAAAAACAAAACACAGGACTGCAAGCAGCACATAAATTGCGGCATGTGTCAACTTATTCATTTTCATTCTGACTTCCTCCTTTGTTAAGCTTAAACTGAGCCATAGTTAATACTGCCAGAACTGCAAATAATACCATTGCCATTGCACAGGCATATCCCATCTGACTCTTCTCAAAACCAGTTTCCTGAATATGCTGTACCATAAACTTTGTTGCTCCTGCAGGACCGCCTTTTGTCAAGGCAAATACCAGCGGATAGGTCTTAATAACCGTTACGGTAGACAGTACCAATACCAGCAGGCTGGTAGCCTTTAATAAGGGCAGTGTAATGAACCAGAACTGTTGCCAGAAATTTGCTCCGTCAATTTGTGCTGCTTCATAATAATCTCTGGGAATTGATTTAATTCCTGCTACAAACATCACCATATAGTAACCGGCCAGACTCCATACCGTTACAAAGGCAATCACTCCCATGGCCACATTGGGATCTGTCAGCCACTTGACTGGTGATTTTCCTAATGTAGTAATAATATAATTGATAACGCCAAAATCTTCACCTAATAAGAATCTCCATGACAGGCCCACTACAATACTGGAAATCATAGTAGGCCAGTAAAATACTGCCCGAAAGAAATCGCTGCCTTTAATTTCCCTGGTAAGAAGCAATGCAAGCCCCATAGCTGCTACATAAATTCCTGGCACAGACATTGCAGTAAATACCAGTGTGCGGGTAAATGCTCTCCAGAAAGTCTTATCTCCCATCAGCTTCGTATAATTTTTCAGACCGATAAATTCCTGAGGATTGATTCCGTCCCATTTTGTGAAAGAAATCTTCAGGCCGTTCAGGGCCGGATAAAACAGGAATACGCCAAAGATTACTACCATGGGCAGCAACATCAGGTATGGGAACAGTTTTCGTTGAAAAGATCTCATGTCTTCATTCCTCCTTTTGCATTTATTCTATCCTATTTTTTTGTTATTTTCTCATTATTTTTAGTGCATTTTTTATATATTATTGCTATGTTCATTTATTTTTTACAGTATTTTGTATGGTTTTATATCATATAATCAGCATTCATTATGCAAAAAATTACTTTTCTATATAAAAAGGCTCAAAACAAAAAAACAGCGCCGCACAGCAATTGTTGTACAGCGCTATTTTTTAGTTGAACTTCCGGACATTTCCATGTATGATAGAGAAGACTATTTTTTAGAAAGAGGTTTTTTATCTATGGTTGATGCAATTGTACAATGGTTTACGTCTACTCTGTCCGGCGTTATTTCAAAAGAAGGCATTATTTTTGTAGTTTCTATGATTCCCATCCTGGAGCTTCGAGGCGGCCTGCTGGCAGCGTCTCCAGCCCTTTTAAACGTCCCGATTCTTACGGCAATTCCCCTGTGTATCATTGGAAACATTCTCCCCATTCCCTTTATCCTGCTGTTAATCAACAAGATTCTGGAATGGATGGAAACGGTCCGCATATTCCGCCCTACTGCCTTATGGCTGAAAAACAAAGCCATGAGCAAAAAAGAGCAGATTGAAAAGTATGAATTCTGGGGACTGGTTCTGTTTGTCGGGATTCCTCTTCCAGGAACCGGCGCCTGGACCGGCGCTCTCATTGCTTCCCTGCTTCATATGAAAATCCGAAAATCCTTCCCCGCCATCTGCCTGGGCATCTTAATTGCTACTGTAATCATGTCCATTTTATCTTATGGCGTGCTGGGAACCTTATTTGGGTAATTAGTTCGTTTCTTCAGGAGATGCTGCTAACGGGATGATTTCACCGCTTGCAGTCGTCTCCTGATTTGTTTTTGCACCATTTGTTCTGGCTCCGCATCTGCTGCAAAAAACCGCATCTTTGTCAATCTTTGCTCCGCAGGCCGGACAGAGCTGTTTCTCCTCTGCAAAAGCCAGCTTCTCTTCCATTTTGGCAATCCGCACAAGCAGGGACTGGATACCGTGAATCAGCTCTTCTTCCGGATGAATCTCTTTTTCTGCCAGCTTTCCCTGGGATTTTTCATAATACCATTTTCCCAAAGCTGCATATAATTCTTTTAGATGGCTTTTCTCCGTTGCAAGCTGAGCTTTCAGCTGCACGTTTTCCGTCACCTCTTTGGCTTTTCTGGCCGCCTCCCGTCCGGTAACGGCAATGGTTTTTCCAACTTCTTCAAATAATGCATCCATGTTCATAGCCTAAACCTCCATATATTTCCCG
>CALHQJ010000042.1 GCA_938036545.1 uncultured Clostridium sp.
TAAAGTAATCCTCCTGCAATTAAATTTCGAACTTAAGCATAGCAGAAAATAACCCAACTTACAAGATTAACTTCTAAATTCCGGCGGAATGTGATATGATAACCTTGTTCGCAGATAGATGGCATTTCACTATTAAGGAGGAATCCGATGGTAAGAGAGGCGGCGGCATTTGCAGCAGAAGCCCACAAGGGGGCGGTCAGAAAGGGTTCCAATATCCCTTATATGACCCATCCGGCAGAAACTGCGGTAATTGTATCGATGATGAGCGATGATGAAGAAGTAATTGCGGCGGCGCTGCTCCATGATGTGATTGAGGACGCAGGGATTACGGAAGAGGTAATCAGGGGAAAATTTGGCAGCAGGGTTGCAGAATTGGTAGTGGCAGAAAGCGAGGATAAATCCAAAAGCTGGATAGAGAGAAAAGGCGCTACGATAAAAAGTCTGGAAACTGCCAGTCTGGATTCTAAAATACTGGCCCTGGGGGACAAGCTGAGCAATCTGCGGTGTACAGCCAGGGACTATATGGAAATCGGCGAAAAAGTATGGGAGCGCTTTCGACAGAAAGATCCCAAAATGCAGGGCTGGTATTATACCGGCGTTTTAAAAAATCTAAAAGAGCTGGAACATTTTCCAGCTTATCAGGAATATGCCATGCTTTGCCAGTTTGTATTTGGCAGTGCAGAGCAGGGCAGAGAGCAAGGAAGGAGAAAATGATATGGCAAAATGGTGGAGAAAACCAACAGGCTTCGTTGCGGCGTTTATGATGGCGGGAGCCATTTTGCTTTCAGCTCCGGATCCGGCCTGGGCAGCCCGGGATGAGGTGGGACCTGGAATTGACCTGGAAAAGCAGCTTCAGGAGCAGCAGGAAGCAGAACAGCAGGCAGAAAGCCAGCAGACGGCAGAACAACAGACAGAAGGCCGGCAGACAGCAGAACAGCAGCCGGAAAGCCAGCAGTCCCAGGAGCAGGCGTCTAATCAGCCAGAAGGCGGGGCTGACGTGCCGGAGATTAAGGCCGTGTACCAGGCGTTTATGGCTGGAAGCGGCTGGAGTGAAGAATATGGCGATAACTTTGAATGCCTGAAAGCAGGGGACTATATGACGGCTGTTAAAGCAAGTCTCAGGGGACAGCCGGAGGGAATGAGCGGAACCCTTACTTATCAGGTCAATGTCAGCGGACTGGGCTGGCAACCGTGGTCAGAAAATATGGCAGAAGCCGGTGGAACCCAGGCAGGCGTGGTTTTAGAATCCGTTAAGATGGATCTGACCGGAGATTTAAAAGAGCACTATGACGTTTATTATATGGTATATCAAAACGGCGTCTGGACAGACTGGGCTGCTAATGGAAATCCGGCCGGACAGGAAGGCGTCGGACTGCGGGCTGACGGGATTCGGGTATCGATTACAAAAAAAGGACAGAATCCTCCTGCGGAGCCGGAAAAGCTTCCGACACAGATGCTGCCGGCAGGAGTTGATCCAAACCGTCCGATGGTGGCACTGACGTTTGACGATGGCCCAAAAGCGTCTGTAACTAACCGAATTTTAAACAGCTTAGAGGCAGTCGGCGGACGGGGAACCTTTTTTATGGTGGGAAGCAATGTGACTTCCGGCAATGCTCCGGTGATTCAGAGAATGGTTTCCCTAAACTGTGAGGTAGCCAATCACACCAATGATCACAAATACCTGAGTAAAATCGGAGCAGATGCCATTGTCAGCCAGGTGCAGGCTACAAGCCAGAAGATCCAGAATGCATGCGGCGTAGCACCTAAGTTGGTACGTCCGCCGGGAGGATATTATGATGCGGCTTCCTTAAAGGTATTAGGCAATCTGGGAGTACCGGCTATTATGTGGTCCATTGATACCAGGGACTGGCAGCATAAAAATCCGTCCAGAACCATCAGCAGCGTACTGGACCATGTTAAGGACGGGGACATTATCCTGATGCATGATATTTACGGAACAACTGCAGATGCCGCAGAGGTAATTATTCCGGAACTGGCAAGGCGGGGATACCAGCTGGTAACCGTAAGCGAGCTGGGAGCTTATAGGGGCGGCATTGCTCCTGGAAAGGCCTACAGCAGATTTTACAGATAATATGTAACAAGTTCAGCCATGTATTTTCTTGCCCGCTGTAAGCGTGTAAGAAGCGTCGGGCGTCTGCTATTATGAAGATAGGAAAAGACTGTTGGGAATGTATGTTCCGGGCAGTCTTTTTTGACTTTTATAGCCCTTTTTAGACCAAAGGAGACCTTGCATATTGGAAATCCTCCCCCTATAATAGTGGCTACAAGGACGTAGCCAAAGGTGGGATGAGCATGTTAAAAGGATTTTGCGCAGCAAGGATACTGTTTTTTCTTACGGCAGTTTTTTTATGCTGTCCCATTGAGACTGAGGGCCAGACGATGGAAGCAGGCCTGCCTCCTGAGGAGCTGCTGGTAGGGTATATTACGGCTTTTTATACCCCCAGGGAGGAAACGGGGCTGGAGCCTGAGATACCGGCAGGAGGTGCAGACGGATGGCCGGATATGGTACGGAATGTGAGATACGAAGGAGTAGAAGCGCTGGCAGAGATTCCGTCAGAGATTGGCGTCCAGATCTGGGACAGAGGCATAGGAAGCGCAGGTTATGGCAAGTTCAGGCTGCAGGGTGCAGAACCGCTGCGTAATGAAGACGGATCTGAGAAAAGCTATTGGAAAGACGATTTTTCCATGGTTGTCACGTTTCGGGCTTACGGGGCAGAGACCTATGAACTAAATGGAAAACGGATTGTCCATCAGGAGGGAGAGCCGCCTCTTTGGGGGAGCGAGACCGAATTGTTAGGGCTGATAGGAGCCAGTCCACAGGATTACCAGATTACAGAGATGGAATGGACTGGCGAAAGTTATCAGGATGACTACGGCATTGAATACCGGAACGTATTGGTAAAAGGGCGGAGGAAGGTGACTGATTACCAGGCAGTCTATCAGGGAAGGATAGTATTCCCGAAGACAGCAGAACAGAAGAAAGATTTAGAGATAGAGACAGGGGAAGAAGCAGAGGAAACGATGGAGCTATTAGAAAGCCTTCATCCGTCAGAGACAGCTTCTTTATTAGAAACGGATATTTCCCAGGAGACAGAAGCTGGCACAGACTGTATTCAAACAGAGGCGTCTTTTAGCCATCCGGCTTTAGAAACGGAAACAGAGGATAACGCCGGTTTGGAGACAGGGAATGGTTCTCTGCCCCAGAGACTGTTTGCTGCGGTCAGGACAGGATTTTCCCGGATATCCCAGGAGCTGGAACAGTGGGTTTATGAGAGATTTGCAGTTTATGTACCTGGAGGGGTGATTATCGGTATGGGTATAATTTTATCAGTTGTTTTTATAGGGGGAGTGTTACATTTATACCGCCGGGGAAAAAGAATTTCTTGTGAAAGAGACAGAGATCCAGTATAATAATATTAACGGTTCAGGACGGCGGAAAATCTGGTATAAAAAGCTGTGTCAAGCTGGCCTGTAAACAGCTTTTTACATCAGATTTCACATTGGAGGAATCTCCGATGCTTCTTGTTCGGCAAAGCCGGACAAGAAGATGCTCCGTCCTGAACAGTTACATAATATGTACATCATAATATATTGTAAGGAGGACAAAAAATGAGCAATCCGGTATATGATAAATTAGTGGGCTGTTATGAAAGCATTAAAGACCAAATTCCATTTACACCAAAGGTAGCTTTAATTTTAGGCTCTGGACTGGGAGATTATGCAGATGGAATTGAGACAGAGGCAGTAATTGAATACAGTTCCATTGAAGGGTTTCCGGTGTCTACGGTTCCAGGCCATAAGGGACGTTTTATTTTCGGCCATGTAAACGGAGTTCCGGCAGTGATTATGCAGGGCCGCGTTCATTATTATGAAGGATACCCTATTTCAGATGTTGTGCTTCCGGTTCGTTTAATGAAGATGATGGGAGCAGAGATTTTATTTTTAACCAATGCGGCAGGCGGCGTGAATTATGACTTTGCAGCAGGTGACTTTATGATTATTCGGGATCAGATTTCATCCTTTGTACCCTCTCCGTTAATTGGAGCCAACTTAGATGAACTGGGTCCCAGATTCCCCGATATGAGCCAGATTTATGATAAGGATTTACGGGACATTATTAAGGAATGCGCAGCTAAGAGAGACATTAAGGTGCAGGAAGGTGTTTATGTTCAGTTTACCGGACCGGCTTACGAATCTCCCCAGGAGGTAAAAATGAGCAGGATTCTGGGCGGAGACGCAGTGGGAATGAGTACTGCATGCGAGGCAGTTGCAGCAAACCATATGGGGATGAAGATCTGCGGTATTTCTTGTATTTCCAACCTGGCCTGCGGCATGAGCGATCAGCCTCTCAGCCATAAAGAAGTACAGGAAGTTGCAGACAGAGTAGCGCCGTTGTTTAAGCAGCTGGTTACAGACTCCATTACAGCTTTTGGCGAGTTAAAATAAGAAAAACAGCGTTTCCGAAAGGACTATTGGAGACAAGCTGTTGTCCTGCCACTTTGACAGTTATGAAAAAATTAAGATTTCCCCTCGGATTTATTAATGAAAAATCAATGGTATTGGACTGAAAAATATAGTACAATAAGCATACATTCTTATTCGTGAATGTGAGCACCAGAAGACAACAAAATCAAATAAATAGATGAGGAGAAAAGATATGATGAAAAGAAAATATGTATTAGCAATGGCTATGGTTCTTGCCATGGCAGTAGGAGCAACAGCATGCTCATCCGGTTCTAAAGACGCTGAAACAGAGGCTGCTGTGACAGAAGCAGCAACTACAAAGGCACCGGAGACTACTGCTGAGGAGACAACTACCGCTGCCGAGAAGGAAGAGGATTATCTGGACGGCACAATTACCGCTGTGGACGCAGCTTCTTTAACTATGAAGACATTAGAGGGAGAAGAGGTAACCTTTGATATTTCTAATGCGAAGGTAAATGGTGAATTTCCGCTAGGAGCAGGTGATGAGATTTCCGTTCTCTACTATGTAGATGATGCAGCTGAAAAGCAGGAAGCTATTGAGGTTGATGTAAATTACTCAGTTGCAGAGGAAGATTATGACGGTGATGCCGTAATTGTCGGCAAAGTAGAAAATATGGGCGACAATACCATTACAGTAAAAGACAGCGCTGACGACCAGTCCTATACGTTTTCTACGGAGATCGCACAGATGGTTACCGGTTCTAAGGGGATTGTAGCAGGTGACGAGATTCAGCTTACCTACTTAGGCGAGGCCGGAGATGAAGAATATCCAGGTCTGGCAGTAAAGGTTGTTACCTCTGATATGTATGACAGCGATGAGGCAAAGATCAACACTCTGACAGGCGTAGCAGTATCCCTTGGCGAGGGCACATTGGATCTGGAAACACCAGATGGCAACATTTTTAACTTTGTAGAAGCAGGAGCAGACTTCTCCATGACCAGTGAGGGCGATAAAGTTACGATTATCTATGAGGGAAGTTTAGGCGGCCACGAGATTAAGGCTGTTGGAATGGAATAATTTTATATGACAAGCGAATGAAATGAGGCGCTGCAAGAGAAGAGATTCTTTTGCAGAGTCTCATTTTTTGATTGGCAGAGGAAGAAGAACTCTTTACATGAGGAATCTCAGGGTGCTATACTAGCTTGTATCATTTACATAGTTCTGGCAAAAATAGGTATGTACACAGATGCCGGAAAGAAATCTACATAAAGTATGGAGAAACAAAGATGTTTACAAGGAAAGACTTAATAAGATTATTGGCGCCTCTGATAGTGGAACAGATTTTGGCGGTTCTGGTAGGAATGGTGGATGTTGTGATGGTCGCCGCCGTTGGGGAAGCCGCCGTTTCCGGAGTATCTCTGGTGGATTCGATCAATATGCTGATTATTCAGATGCTGGCAGCACTGGCAACAGGGGGAGCAGTCGTTTCCGCCCAGTTTATTGGCCGGAAGGACGAGAAAAGAGCCTGCAAGGCGGCGGCTCAGCTGATTTCGGTTACAACCATAGCGTCAGTAGGGCTGATGACCTTTGCTTTAGTTACCAACAGGCATTTGCTAAGGCTGGTATTTGGAACCGTGGAAGAAGCAGTAATGGAAAATGCAGTGATTTATTTTGCTATTACCGCTTTGTCCTATCCATTTTTGGCCTTATATAATTCCTGCGCAGCGCTATATCGTTCCATGGGCAATTCCGGAGTTTCCATGAAAGTGTCTATAATTATGAATATTATAAATGTAGTGGGAAATGCTATCTGCATTTTCGGTCTTCACATGGGAGTAGAAGGCGTTGCCATTCCAACTTTGATTTCCCGCATGACTGCTGCGGTAATGATGCTGATTCTGATTCGCAGGCCGGGCAATTCAATTCATCTGAAAGCGTTAAACGATCTGCGCCCGAACCGCCGTATGATTGGAAATATCCTGTCAGTGGGAATCCCCAACGGACTGGAAAACAGTATTTTTCAGGTAGGAAAGCTGACGCTGCAAAGTCTGGTATCTTCTTTGGGAACGACGGATTTGGCAAGTTACGCTGTTGCGTCTAATGTAGTAACACTGCAGTACCTTCCTGGAAATGCCATTGGTTTGGGAATGATTACCATTGTGGGGCAATGCGTAGGAGCCGGAGAAGTGGAGCAGGCGAAAAAGTATGCCAAATTGCTGATTAAGATGAATTACATCTGTCTTCTTGTAATCTGTACGGTGATGGTACTGGGAGATACTCAGATTATTAGTATGTATAATTTATCGCCTTTAGCGGCAGAAGAGGCCAGAAAAATGATGACAGCCCACGCCTGTGCAATGATTATCTGGCCGCTGGCGTTTGCATTGCCGAATGCACTTCGGGCCAGCATGGATGCAAAATATACCATGCTGGTATCTGTAACCTCTATGTGGATTTTCAGGGTAGGCCTGGCATACTTATTTGTACGGGGCATGAACCTGGGAATTATGGGAGTCTGGTATGGCATGTTTGTAGACTGGGGCTTCAGGGCGCTTTTGTTTGGAATACGATTTGCAAGCTTTGGAAAACGAAAGATAAAGAGATTGGAGTAGAGAATGAAAACACTGAAGGTCAAAAGAAGAGGAGGTCTAAATGGTGAAATACTTATCGATTCGCAAGGCAGAGTTGTCAGATCTTCCCCAGATACTGACAGTTTATGAATACGCAAGAAAATTTATGGCTGAAACAGGTAACCCAGGACAATGGGGAAGCAAATTTCCATTGGAGAGCCGGATTCGGGAGGACATCGAGGAACAGCAGCTTTATGCAGTGGAAAAGGAACAGCAGATCTGCGGTGTATTTGCATTGATTATAGGAGAAGATCCTACATACCAGTCTATTGAGCAGGGACAGTGGCTGTCAGACAGCGAATACGGAACCATTCATCGTGTGGCAGGAAATGGAACTGCCAGGGGAGTATTTGAAGCGATTATAAGGTTTTGTGAAAAGAAAATCAGCCATTTACGGATCGATACCCATCAAGATAATAAAATTATGCAGCACCTGATCGAGAAAAACGGTTTTAGCAGGAGGGGAATTATTCATCTGGCCAATGGAGATGAACGGATTGGATTTGAGAAGGTAATGGGAGAATAGTATATGCAAGAATTGACCCCGCTTTAAAAGAACAGGCAGAAAGTATTTTATCCGCACTTGGTATTCCCACATCAAATGCAATAGATATGTTTTTTAAACAGATAGTCTTAAAAAAAGGACTGCCTTTTGAAGTAAGACTTCCATATGAAAAACCAGTTTGTGTAGGAACTCTTACCGAGGAAGAATTGAATGCAGAACTTGAAAAAGGATATGCAGATATACAGGCAGGACGCACAAAACCATTGGAACAGGCGATTGCAGAAATGCGGAGAGATTTTAAGATATGAAATTTAAAATAGAATTATTCGAAAAGCAAATTGAACATGGTGTACGAATAAGCAGTTGATCTTAGGATTGACTGCTTTTTACTATGCCTGAATTTCAAGTAGTGAAAAAAATAATAAAAAATTAGCACTCACCCCTTGACACTGCTAATAATAGGTGTTATATTACGGATAGAACAAATAGACACCTGGTTACATGTTCCGAAAGGAGGAGCAGTATGAATATTAATAAATTTACGCAAAAGTCTCTGGCAGCAGTTCAGGGTTGTGAAAAACTGGCTTATGAGTACGGCAATCAGCAGATTGAGCAGGAGCACCTGCTGGTCAGTCTTCTGGAGCTGGAGGACAGCCTGATTTTAAAATTGATTACCAAGATGGAGATTCAGCCGGAGCTTTTCCGAGATGAAGCGAAAAAGGCGCTGGAAAAACTTCCTAAGGTCAGTGGAGGCGGTCAGCTTTACGTCAGCAATGATTTAAATAAAGTCCTGATAAACGCTGAGGACGAAGCAAAGGCCATGGGCGATGAATATGTGTCTGTGGAACATTTATTCATGGCAATGATGAAACAGCCGGATCATGCCATGAAAGAATTATTCCGGCTTTATAATATAACCAGAGAGCGGTTCCTCCAGGCCCTTTCCACCGTCAGGGGGAACCAGCGGGTGGTCAGCGATAATCCGGAGGCCACCTATGATACCCTAAATAAATACGGCTACGATCTGGTAGAACGGGCCAAGGATCAGAAGCTGGATCCGGTAATTGGCCGAGACAGCGAGATTCGTAATGTAGTTCGTATTTTATCCAGAAAGACGAAAAATAATCCGGTTTTAATCGGTGAACCTGGCGTTGGCAAGACGGCAGTTGTAGAGGGGCTTGCCCAGAGAATTGTCAGGGGAGACGTGCCGGAGGGACTGAAAAATAAGAAATTATTTGCCCTGGATATGGGCGCTTTAGTAGCCGGAGCCAAATACCGAGGCGAGTTTGAAGAGCGGTTAAAAGCAGTTTTGGAAGAGGTAAAAAAGAGCGAAGGTCAGATTATCCTGTTTATCGATGAGCTTCACACCATTGTGGGAGCTGGTAAGACAGAAGGCTCTATGGATGCTGGTAATATGTTAAAGCCTATGCTGGCAAGAGGTGAGCTTCACTGTATCGGTGCCACTACCTTAGACGAGTACCGCAAATACATTGAAAAAGACGCAGCCCTGGAGCGCCGGTTCCAGCCGGTTATGGTTGAAGAACCGACTGTAGAAGATACCATTTCTATTTTAAGAGGTTTAAAAGAACGCTATGAGGTATTCCATGGTGTAAAGATTAATGACTCGGCTTTGGTTTCTGCAGCCGTGCTTTCCAACCGTTACATCAGCGACCGGTTTTTGCCGGATAAAGCCATTGACCTGGTAGATGAAGCCTGTGCGCTAATTAAGACAGAGATGGATTCTATGCCTGCAGAACTGGATGAACTGGCGAGAAAGACCATGCAGATGGAGATTGAAGAGGCCGCTTTGAAGAAAGAAACGGATCGGTTAAGCCAGGATCGGCTGGCGGATCTGCAGAAAGAACTGGCAGAGCTTCACGACGAATTTGCGGCTAAAAAGGCTCAGTGGGAAAATGAAAAAGCCAGCGTGGATCGTTTGTCTTCTCTGAGAGAGGAAATCGAGACAGTCAACCGGCAGATTCAGGACGCACAGCAGAAATACGACTTAAATAAGGCCGCAGAACTTCAGTACGGAAAACTGCCTCAGCTTCAGAAAGAGTTAGAAGCAGAGGAAGAAAAGGTCCGCAACCAGGATTTAAGCCTGGTTCACGAAAGCGTATCCGAAGACGAGATTGCCAGAATCATTTCCAGATGGACGGGTATTCCGGTGGCAAAGCTGACAGAGAGCGAGAGAAGCAAAACCCTGCATTTAGACGAAGTCCTTCACAAGAGGGTTATCGGCCAGGATGAAGGCGTGGAAAAGGTTACGGAAGCCATTATCCGTTCTAAGGCAGGAATTAAAGATCCAACAAAGCCGATTGGCTCCTTCCTGTTTTTAGGCCCTACCGGCGTTGGTAAGACGGAACTTGCCAAGGCGCTGGCGGAAGCGTTGTTTGATGATGAAAACAACATGGTTCGGATTGATATGAGCGAATATATGGAAAAGCATTCCGTTGCCCGTTTAATCGGTGCGCCTCCAGGATATGTAGGTTATGAAGAGGGCGGACAGCTTACGGAAGCAGTGCGGAGAAAACCTTATTCTGTAGTTTTGTTTGACGAAGTAGAAAAAGCTCATCCTGATGTATTTAACGTACTATTGCAGGTTTTGGATGACGGCCGTATCACCGATTCCATGGGCAAGACGGTAGACTTTAAGAATACCATACTGATTATGACCTCCAATATCGGTTCCCAGTATCTGCTGGAAGGAATCGGGGAGGACGGAAGCATCCGTCCGGAGGCAGAAGAACTGGTTATGAATGACCTGCGGGCTCATTTCAGGCCGGAGTTTTTAAACCGTCTGGATGAGACAATCCTGTTTAAGCCTCTGACCCGGGACAACATCAGCGGAATCGTAGATCTGCTGATTGCAGATGTGAATAAGCGTCTGGCAGATAAGGAATTAAAGGTAGAACTTACCGGCCAGGCAAAGACCTTTGTCAGCGACAGAGGATACGATCCGGTATACGGCGCCCGTCCATTAAAGAGATACCTCCAGAAGCACGTAGAAACTCTTGCGGCAAAGCTGATTTTAAGCGATGGGGTACGAGCCGGAAATACCATTGTCATTGATGTGTCAGAAGATGGCAGCAAGTTGATTGCATATGCTGAATAAAAAGAGATAGGATAAAAAGAGACAGGAAGTTAATAGCTAAAAGTCTTTTAGGAGGCTCTAAAAATTCCTTAAGAAAAAGCCCAGTGGGCACTAGTTGGTGTCCTGCTGGGTCTTTTTTGCGTTTTAATTGTTTTTTGTTATAATTGGAGTTCAAAATCAAGCCTGTCGGAAAACAGACTACGAAAAAACCTCAATGGTTGGTGCGGCAGTATTTGTTTACAATAGAAACATCAGGCAGGCCAGAATGCATCACTTTGGAAAAATCAGCATATTTTGTAAGAGAAATGTAAAGCAAAGTCGTTATATTTATGGTAGAATAGAAAGAGATATGCCGGTAATGCCGGCAGGACGAAGGAGGAAGACAAATGGCTGATACCAACATCCTGGTTGTAGATGATGAAAAAGAGATTGCGGATCTGATTGAAATTTACCTGGTAAGCGACGGGTATAAGGTATATAAGGCAAATAACGCCCTGGAAGGATTGGACATTCTGAAAAAGGAAGAGGTTCATCTGGTTTTACTGGACATTATGATGCCTGGCATGGACGGACTGGAGATGTGCAAGAAGATTCGGGAAACCAACAACATCCCGATTATTATGCTCAGCGCAAAATCTACTGATTTGGACAAGATTTTAGGTCTGGGAACAGGGGCAGACGATTATGTAACCAAGCCCTTTAACCCATTGGAGCTGACAGCCAGGGTAAAATCCCAGCTGCGCCGGTATACCCAGTTAAATCCCAGCAGCGCAGTACATGCAGAAGCCAGCGGGAAGAATGAGATTGTTGTCAAAGGTCTGACCATTAATAAAGATAATCACAAGGTTTCCGTTTATGGGGAAGAGATTAAATTAACGCCTATTGAATTTGACATTTTGTATTTGCTGGCTTCTAATCCGGGACACGTGTTCAGTACAGACGAGATTTTTGAGAAGGTCTGGAATGAAAAGGTATATGAAGCGAATAACACGGTAATGGTACATATCCGAAGGCTGAGGGGCAAGATGAAGGAGGATACCAGACAGAATAAAATTATTACAACTGTATGGGGAGTAGGATACAAGATTGAAAAATGATATGAGCGGGCGCTTTTACGCCAGAGTGTTAGCTAATATTTTCTATCGATCCGCACGAAGCGGAAGCCGGAATTGCCCACTTCGCACACGCCGAGCCACGGAAGCTCGATCGTATAGTCGCGCATCGCATGATCGTTCGTCGCGCCGTTCTCGGGCGTAATGTTGCACATCGCCTCGCCGACCGACTCGCCCAGCCGCACGCGCACCTTGACCGGCTTGGTCGAGGCGCGGATGCAGGTAACGAACTGCAGGCCGCCGTGAATCTCGCGGCCGAAGTCGAGCAGAATCGACGGCCGCTTGCCCTCTTTGGCCGTAAAGACGGTCTTGGGCGTAGCGGCCGTCGTAGCCTGGCCGTTGCCCTGCGACAACAGGTTCTGCGCGCCGTCGATCAGTTCGCCGTTTTGCATCCACATCACGCGGACAGGCGACAGATAGGCCCGCGTTCGGGTATCGAACTGCGCCTTGTCGGCCACGTCTTTCGGGAAAACGGGGGGCAGGCTGCCCTTGCCCATCGGACCGGCGGCCGACAGCGTCGCGGCGCACATCAAACAAGAGAAGGCTAAAAGTTTTTTCATTTCGGTTCGGATTATCATTAGTTTGTCAGTAATCGTCCATGCCGGAGGCTCCTGCCGGGCCGCTTTTTCCGAACTCCGGCGATACTACCGACCGGAAATCGAGAAACGGC
>CALHQJ010000043.1 GCA_938036545.1 uncultured Clostridium sp.
GAAGATCTGGTTGAAAAATATATACAAAAAGCTGGATTTATAAAAGACCGTAATTATTTCAAAGAAATGTGCCTTGCAGATATTGAAAAGAAATGGAACTTGGACTTATCTGCATTATCCAACCAGGGAAAGGCTGTAAAACGCTTTGACTTTGTAGTTAAGGCTGCAGGTACTGTTTATGCAATTGAAACAAACTTTTATACAGGGGGAGGTTCAAAATTAAATGAAACGGCCCGAAGCTATAAAATGTTGTCACAGGAAGCAGAAACAGTGGACGGATTTGAGTTCGTGTGGTTTACGGATGGAATCGGCTGGAAAAGCGCAAGGGGCAATTTAAGAGAGACATTTGAAGTTATGGAGCATATTTACAGCATTGACGACATGGAACAGGGAGTGATGGAGACAGTATTTCGGGATAATGGGGGGCAGTGAAATTCGCCCTGATTTTTTGAAAAAAGGCATCGTGCAATCATTTAATTTGATTTTGCGATGCCCTTTTTGTGTTGAAAAGTAATCCTATATCCTTGTCTATATTTCAACCCACAGTATTTTTAATCCATGGCATTTTTATCATGGATTAAAATACTGACCAAGTAGTATTCTATCAGATAAGTGTAAAGAAAGCAACTATTATAACTTTAAATTTAATTCATAGAAAAGGAAATAAAATTAAAATAAAAGAATTGACAACTATACATGAAAGGATTATAGTGAGAGTAAATATTAAAATTGTTTATATTGCATGCCGGATGCTACAATAAGAAGGGAGAAGATGGTGGAAAAAGCAGTATTTGAAAGTTCCTATCTGGAACTAAGAGTTTTTTTGCGTTCATGGGGGCGGGCAGAATTGCCACCTTATCTGGGGTCTACCTTAAGGGGAGTAATCGGACAGTCTTTATATCGGACAGATAAACAGGAATATGACTATTTATTTGCAAACGGAAAAAGCCATAATGGAGAAAAAGATATTGTAAATCCATATATGATTATACCACCGCCAATCTGCAAAACAAAGAGGATTGTAGAACAGGGGGAGATACTGGATTTCGGGATTGTGCTGTTTGGAGAGGCGGTAAGTAAAGCGGAGGCTCTGGTAAGAGCATTGGAGAATATAAACCACTACGGTTTGGGGGCGCAGCGTTATCCGTTTACCTTAGAGCTTATAGTAAATTGCCAATCGAATCGGGTTGTCTGGAGAAATGGACAGTATTATAAACAGGGGATTTACAGCACGAATTTATCCTGTTGCGAAATAGAACATGTTTCAGGGGTTATAATTCAGCTGCAGACTCCTCTTCGAATCAGGAGACAGGGAAGCCTGGTTACCAAGATTACATTTCCAACTCTGATGCGAAATATTACCAACCGGATGACAGCTCTGACAGAGCGGTATGGTGGCTGGGTAAATCTGGAAGAAGCGAAGAAAATTGTGGAACAGTCCGAAAAAGTTCAAGTGGTAAAGGAGGAATTAAGAATAGAACGGATCGAGCGTTATTCCAACCGGCTGCATGAAAAAATGGATTTTGGCGGACTTATGGGGAAAATTGAGTTTGCAGGAGAACTGACACCATTTACGCCCTGGCTTTGTGCGGCCCAGGTACTTCATATTGGGCGGAATACGACTTTTGGAATGGGAAAAATGGAAATGTTTTTCACGTAAAAGGCTGTGAAACTGATAGGGTACAGCAGAATGGAGAAGGAATATGGGAGAGAAGAAAAACAGAGAAGAGATAAAGCAGGAAACGGCCGGGGCAGCGATAGGACATATTAAAATAAATTACAAACGGATGGAAAAGGAGATAGTGAATCAGCTGTATTTTCAGGTTAAGCATGACAGTACAACGGGCCATTACCGTGAAACGGTCTGGAAGGGAATGTTTGAAAGAATTATACCGAAAAAGTTTGTAATAGAACAATCTGTATTTATCATTGACTCAAAGGGAGTGGTATCAAGGGAAGTGGATTTGGCGATTTTCGATGAAATGTACACACCGTATATTTTTCACTATGGAGAGTTAAAGTTTATTCCCATTGAAGCGGTGGCAGCTGTTGTTGAATGTAAAAGTACCAAATTAACAACAAAAGTTTTGAGGGAATGGACGAAAAGTATTAATGAATTGAAGACTTCTCCACGTTCTATTGTCCGTACAATCAGAGAAGTTGTCTGCGGAACAGAAGAGAAACCCAGCGTTCCGACTCAGACGGGTACGCGTCCTTTGCGTATTCTATGCTGTTTGCAGGAAAAGGATTCGAATGAAAAAGGAAAACAGCTTTTTGATGTTGTAATTATCGCAAATAAGAAACCCAAAAAGCTGGATATTAAATGGAATTTTGAGCAGGAAAATCTGTATGAATGGTATGTGGAATTAAACCATGCAGATAAGTCAGAAGCAAATAGAAATAAGAAAAAAGAAGGTCAGAGAGAAAAAGAAGAGGAAGCGGCAAAGTATACATTAGAAGATTATCAGATTCATCACAACGGAACAGTACTGTCATTACTGACCTTCCATTTTCAGCTGAACCAGTTGCTGATGCTGATTAATAATCCCATGATGTTTCCGCATCTAGCGTATGTAAAGATGTTTGATGATAATTGCTTCAGGAAGAGGGGGAAGAATGAAGGAACAAATAGTAGCTGTAACAGTAGATAAAATCCAAACATTTTTGACTCAGGCAGTTCACTCTCATGTACAGGAAAAACAGACAGAAGATGCAACGCTGAAAGAGATCAGGGATGCTTCTTACCAGATTTCTAATGGTTTTTTTGAAGAAATCCAGAAAATTTTTCCAGAAACCAATAACGAATTTTTATTGGCTTGTTCTGGGATATATATTTTCAAATGTATCATACCAGAATCAGAGATAGAGCAGCGTTTAAATGATTTATTTATTCGATATTATCTGGATTCTCAAGGACAAAAACAAATCCGGTGGACCTGTTTTCCGGCGAGTAGGAACGATAATATTACTTCTATTCAGAAAGCGAAAGAACGGTTAAAGCAGTCAGACACCTGGAATCAAATGATTGAAAAAAACAAAGAACTGCTCTTTCAATTCCATGAGATCAAGGGAGAACAGAAAACCTGCAGGGACAAAGAAGAAAAAGAACTCCCGTTGTTTGCCAGGGATATTAATGGATTATATCAGAAAAAAGAGGAAGAAGAGAAGAAAAACCGGTTCCGCATTGCAGTTTTGAAAGCAGATTTAAATGGAATGGGGGAAATGTTTAAAAAAATTCAAGATTATAAAAGGTATCGGACAATTAGCGAAATTTTAAATGAGGAAATTTCTCTAGATGGGTTACACCATGCAGCAGAAAAACATACGCCTAAAGGGAAGAAAGGATGGTTGTTTCCATTCTATATTGCCGGTGATGATATCTTTTTTGCAGTAGCAATTGAAGATTTGATTTGCGGCATTGACGTTTGCAGGGAAATAATGCAACGCATTAATCAGCGAATGGAAACATGTGATTGTGGACTCAGGATAGGCATTAGTATAGGAGTAGAAATTACAATTAACAGACAACCGATTCGTTATTATATGGACATGGTAGAAACACAATTACAGAATGCCAAGTCAAAAAAAGTACCGGAAGTTTTGAAACCATTTTATATGATGAAAATATCTGTGGGAAATCTTGTGTTTTTTGATGTGGATTATGGAAAGATTAAGAACCATAAACAGAATTTAAAAAGCAAAAGAGAAAAGGAAGAATTAGAAACACAGATGAGAAATGTTCCGATTTGGAGCTATTTTCACAAAGATCTGAAACTTCTGAACTACATACGAAAGAGGGAAGGAAAAAGCTCGGAATTATTAGGAAGGCCTAATTTTTTTTACACATTACTCCAGGATATTACAGAAGAAAGTGTTCAGAGTAATCCTGTGCGGTATATGAACCACGTGCTGTACCATTTGTTCCCAAAATATGGGGAGGATGGGAATCGGGAACTTCGGGAATGGGAGCAGATTTTGAATTATCATTTGATTTTACCTTTATACCAGAAGAAAGATAATGAACGAAAACTGGTATTAAATCAAGAAACAAAACAGTGGTTTGAAGGATATTTGCGGCTGATGGTTCTTTTTAGTGATGTTCGGTTTCAGATTAGAAATGGAGATGAACAATCTCTTAAACGAAATGAATATAAAAAGGAGAAAAACAATATCGAAAGATTTCTCTTTAGCAAACCAAGGAATTATTTATATGAGACTTGTTTAATGGGAACTTCTCAAGAGCTGACGGGCTTGTTTGCAGTACTTGTCTATAAGGAAAAGCTAAAAAAAGGAGGATATTTAAGGCCCGTTATTGAAAAGTCCCTGCTGTTTCGTCTACGGAATGTAGATGAAATTCCACTGAAAAAAGCAGCAGAAATGATCAAACTATTTAACCCGCTTATAAAAGAGAAAGTAAAAGAGTTTAACGATACACGTTTAAGCGAAGGAAAAGCGCCAAACCGCTTATATTTTGATACAAAGAAATTTTGCAGAATAGCCGCAGAAACAGGAGCGTGGACACCGGATTTTATTGATTCTCTAATGCTGTTTTATCAATACAATGATAAGGTAATGGAACTGAAAAAGCCGTTACAAAAAAAGGAGGACAACCAATGAGCAATAGGATACAGATAGAAGTAGAAACCCGTTCAAACCTTCTGATTGGAGGAAATCCTACGCCATTTGAGATTGGAGGAATTGACCAGTGCACAGCAATAGATGAGGAAGGCTTTCCGTGTATCCCGGCTTCCACGTTAAAGGGAGCCCTACGGGATATTATAGCAAGAGATACCAGTACAACAGCAGCTCAGATAGCAAACCAGTATGCAGAGTTTTTGCAAAAGGAAAAAAGAGACAGATTGAGTCTGATTTATCATAATTTTGATGAAGAAACACGAAACAGAGTGGAAAAGCGGTATGAAGATGCAATAGAATCTGCTTCCGCAAGTTATCTTTTTGGAATAAGGGAGTTTAATAATACACCGAAAATACTATTTAATGATTTACGCTTGAAGCAAGAGTATCGTAATAAAAAACAATGTTTTTCTATTGACACAAAAACATCCATTTGCAGCATTAAAAATGAGATCCGATCAAATCCACGAACCTATAAAGCTGCACGAAAGGGAATGGTTTTTGAAGGAGAACTGGAATTATACCATTTTGAAAGGGAGTTTCCGGAAAAAAGTATTTTAATGTGCAGGGACTATATCGTAAAGAGTTTGCAAATGTTTAATGAAGGCGGATATAGACTGGGAAATTCGAAAAGCCGCGGCTATGGAAGGATTTATGTAACTGTCACAGAAGAAAGAAGGGAAGAGCAGCGTGAGAAACTATAAAATCATAGTAAAAGCTTCAGGTGCTATTACACAAATTCCAGATTCTCAAAAAATTTTCGGAGCATTGATTTCTCATTATGCGAGAATAAAAGGAGATGGAAAAGCAGAAGAGCTGGTAAAGTCTGTTTTGGAAAAAAGAGTTCATTTAGCATTGTCGGATGCACTTCCTTTGGATTGCGTTCCGATGCCGTTTGAGTATGTTATTGACCGATTAAAGAAGACAATATCAGAAGACAGTTCATTAAAAGAGATGCGGAAAGAAATTAAAAAGAAAGCCTACATAGAAGAAAGGGATTTGAAAAAAGTACTGCATGATCCGAAAGAGGCAAGCAGGTTATCTTCTTATGTCACAATGGATTCAGGCCAGCAATTACGTGCATCTATGGATAGTATTCGATATGGAATAGAAGGGCTGGAAACAAAATTATATACCGTTCCTGTAACAAAGGTGATGAAAGTAGAAAAATCAGGAGAAACAAGGCCGGCTTCGGAGTTTTATTTTTACTTACAAGGAAATGATGACGAGATAATGGAATCACTATTAAGCATAATCCAAAGATTCCAGGAAACTCAAGAATCAATGATTCTCGGAAAAAGAGGGTCTCAGGGATTAAATCTGTATCGGATCAAAGATATCAGGAAAGTAGATATTACCGGCGGAAATAGTTACCTGAACCTGGGAATGCTTCTGCCGGAACAAATCAATTTTTCGGGTTCATTTTTAAAATTGTTTACATCAGAAAGGCGTCCATTTGATATTTCGAGAGGGGATAAAAGGTATTTTATTAGTTTTATTGAAAGTGGAAGTATAATTGTCTTGAACAATGGTATCAAAAGTGCAGGAAAATGTGTACCATCTCCATTTAATCCACAGAGAGATATTGTATTTGGAAATGCATTTTTATATCCAATTTCAATTTAGGAGAAAGGGAGAAAATGAAAAAAATTATATATGAAATAGAAGTGTTGTCTAGCCTTATTATTTCACCTAGATCCGCTCAGGCATTTTATAAGGGGATTGATGAATTTTGTTCTCATCCTAAAATAGAAAATTCAAATTCAGAAAAAATACAAGAACCTCATGTGATTTATCCTTTTTATCAGTATGGAGAATACGAAAAATATGATCCCAATCATGCAAATTATTATATTCCAGGCAGTTCTATAAAAGGAGCGCTTTGTTTGTCGGAAAACATGCGGAATCGAATTATGACAGATGATATAATAGTCCCAAATGATAAAATTGTTTTGCAAAATTTGTGGAAAGCTCAATATCTGGAAGATAAAGAAGAAGCAAAAATGGCAGCTTTTTTTGAGAATGTCGGAGTAGAAATGGTTAAAAGCGGAACAAGGTTGGAAGGAGAATTATACCTGGATGATTTGCTTCAGTTTTCTGGAATTTTAAACCAATCCGGCAAAAAAGTAAAAGCTAAAATAAAACAAATGTGTAGATATTTCCGGAAGATTTTAGGGGAACAATACAATAATACAGAACTAAATAGTAGTGTAAAAAATGCACAAAAGCAGCTGGAATTGTTTTTAAAGGAAGAAAATATCTATTTGCTGGGTGGATATAAAGGATTGCTTCATTCTATTCTGTTGAAAGAGAACGAAAAAGCAGAAGAATTAAAAAGCAGCATATTTTTGGATTTAGAATCAGGCTTACCGCATGGTTTCATTAAAGTAAAAAACTGGAGATAATTTAAAAGAGAATCGAATCGTTATAGTTCGTGCATTAATGGAACGAGTGATATATACAAGGACGCACTGAACAAGAAAAAAATGATGAGGTGCGAATCAAAAGCAAACATAAATTTTCAGGGAGATTCGCACCGGAGTTTTGATAAAAACCAGAAAAAATTTCTGGAAGGGGAACGAAGGTTATGGTTTGAAAATGGGGAAAATGGCATTTTCCATAAAATAGTTGATAAGGTTGAGAAAATATTGTATAATTTTGCTGTCTAGCTCCGCGAGGAGCTAGTGGATTGAAATTGATAGCACGGCAGGCAGAACCATTAGTCTGGATATAAGGATAATACAAAAGAAAATATAATTGTAGGTGATAAAATTTTATGAATTTGGTCATAATACCATAAAATATATTGAATATTACGGACGAATATGTTAAAATATCATAAATATATAATATTATATAACTAAATTCTTGATATTTGGTTTTGAAATATTTTCAGAGATGGGAGGAATGAAATGGAGTATTTAGCTCATAGAGATGAGGCATCAGGGCGAGAACAAAGTTTAAAAGAACATTTGGAAAATACTGCAGAACTATCAGGAAACTTTGCTCAGAAATTTGGGGCATATCGGTGGGGATATTGTGCTGGAATGCTCCATGACATTGGAAAATATTCTCAGAAGTTCCAAAGACGCCTTTGGGGAAGTACGGAAAAGACAGATCATGCGACTGCTGGCGCTCAGGTTTGCTGGAAATGTCCCAATGGGTATCAGTTTTTAAGCTATTGCATTGCAGGGCATCATTCTGGACTTCCTAATACAGAAAATAAAAATGATACAGGAAGTGATTCCAGCATATATGGCCGAATGAAAAAGAAAGTAGAAGACTATGTCGCCTATGAAAACGAGATAAAAATTCCAGAACTGGGAGCCCCGCCATTTGCGATGACAAAGGAGGATAATCCTGGATTTTTTGTGGGGACGCTGATTCGCATGTTGTATTCCTGCCTGGTAGATGCAGATTTTTTGGATACAGAGTCATTTATGGAGAGGGAAAATAGAAAACGGGACGGCGGAGAAACAATTTCTGTATTACATAACCGTTTAATGAAGCATATTTCTAATTGGATCCAGAATAATGATATTGATACCATTAATGGAAGGCGCTCGGAGATTTTAAGAAATTGTTTGAAAATGGGAAAAAATTCTCAGGGGATTTTTCGATTGACAGTACCTACAGGAGGAGGAAAAACGGTCGCTTCACTGGCATTTGCACTGGAACACGCCCAAAATTATGGATTGGATCGAATTATTTATGTGATTCCATATACGAGTATTATTGAACAGAATGCAAAAGTTTTTGCAGATATTTTAGGAGATAGTAATGTGTTGGAACACCACAGTAATGTGGATTATCCAGATACTGAGGAATGGAAACCAATGCAGCTGGCAACGGAAAACTGGGACAAACCCGTTGTAGTGACGACCAATGTACAGTTTTTTGAATCTTTATTCTCTAACCGCTCATCTAAATGCAGGAAACTTCATAATATAGCAAACAGTGTGATAATTTTTGATGAAGCACAGATGCTTCCAAGTGATTATTTAAGGCCTTGTTTAATGGTAATGGAACAACTGGTTCGTCATTATAATAGTACGATTGTCTTGTGCACAGCGACTCAGCCTGCCTTAGATCCTCTTTTTTCTGAAAATATTAAAATCCAAGAATTATGTCCTCGTATGGAAGAGCAGTTTCAATTTTTTAAACGGACACAAATAGAAAGCCTAGGTGATATTTCAGAAGACGAATTGGTTTATAACCTCCGGAAATCGGCTTGTGTTTTATGTATTCTTAATACGAAAAAGAGTGTGCAGAGGGTATACCAGAAATTAGAGGGAGAAGGGGTTTATCACTTGTCGACCGCTATGTATTCAATACATAGGAAGAGAATTTTAGCTGAAATAAAAGAACGGTTAAAAAAGCATCAAAAATGTGTGGTAATTTCTACAAGTCTGGTAGAAGCTGGTGTAGATTTGGATTTTGCTGCTGTGTACAGACAGGTGGCTGGTGCGGATTCGATTATTCAGGCGGCGGGCAGATGCAACCGAGAGGGAAAAAGAGATTACGCAGACAGCGTTACATATGTTTTTAGACTAACGGAGAGGGAATATATGCCAGGGCAGCGCCAGCAGATGGAAGTTACAGAAGCGCTGTTGGAAGATGGAAGAAGACTAGATGATTTAGATACGATTCATCAATATTTTGAAAATTTATTGTATCTGCGCAGGGAAAATTTAGATAAAAAAGGAATTTTAGATCTTTTTCAGCCAGGCCATTTTGAATTTGCAGAAGCGGCAAAGAAATTTAAACTAATTGAACAGGATACTGTGACAATCTTGATTCCAAAAGAACCTGGTGGAAGGAAAATTTACGAAGAAATCCGTCAAAAAGGACCCAATAGAAAACTTATGAGAGAGGCAGGACAATACAGTATTACAGTATATTCCAATGCAGCTGATAAGATGTATGGGGCGGGAATGATTACTCCGTTTTCCCAGGAATTAAAGGATTTTTATGTACTGACAGATGAAGAAAATTATGATGAAAAAGTAGGGCTAAAATTAAACGTCGGATATGGCGAAGCAGTTATTAGGTAATAGTAAGATCCTACAAGGAAAGGGGAGATGTAAGATGGCAGTAGGCGTCAGAGTTAAAGTATGGGGAGAGTATGCATTGTTCAGCCGCCCAGAATTGAAAACGGAGAGATACAGTTATGATGTTATGACTCCGTCTGCAGCCAGAGGAATTTTGGAAGCTATCTATTGGCACCCTGGTTTGAAATGGCACATTGACAAAATTTATGTAAATCGTCCGATCTGTTTTACCAGTATCCGAAGAAATGAAGTAAAAAGCAAAATTTCTGCAAATAATGTTCTGTCTGTATATAATGGGGCCAATAAGCCGCTTTATCTCAGCAGCAAAGCAGAAATCGTACAGAGGGCATCGTTTTTGCTTCGCGATGTAGAATATGTAATAGAAGCGCATTTTTCTATGACCGATCAGGCGAATCCAACGGATAATCCTGGAAAATTTAAGGACATTATGATGCGCCGATTAAGGAGAGGAGAATGTTATCATACTCCCTATTTTGGGTGCAGAGAATTTCCAGCTCATTTTTGCTTATGTGAGGAGGAAGAAATCAAAACGGCATATGAAGAGGAAGAAAAACGGGATTTAGGACTTATGCTGTATGATATGGATTATTCCAATCCGCAGCAAATTGAACCTATGTTTTTTCGGGCAATTATGTGCAGGGGAGTGCTGGATCTTCGAGATTGTGAGGTGATTCGATGATCTTACAGGCATTGACAAGATATTATGAAGTACTGTTAAAAGAAGGAAAAACAGTTCCAGAAGGATGGTGCCGTGCAAAGGTAGCGTATGCATTGAATTTATCAGAAGAAGGAATGATTAAAAATGTAATATCCTTAAAAGTCGAGCAGACAATGGGAAAAAAACAGGTATGGCTGCCAGTAGTGCGGACGGTTCCACAAATGGTAGCTCGCTCTTCTGGTGTTTCGGCTAATTTTTTATGCGACAATTCCAAATATTTATTGGGCATTGATGAAAATGGAAGCGGGGGGCGGATTCAGGAATGTTTTGAGGCGGCAAAAAAACACCATGAGACGATTTTAAAACACGCACACAGTAAAGCAGCACAAGCAATTCAACATTTTTTTGAGACGTGGAATCCTGAAACAGCAAAAGAACATCCAAAACTCCAGGAAGTTTGGGAAGAACTTACAGATGGAAGCAATTTGATTTTTTATATAAATGGCAGAGAAGCACAGGAAGATACAGAAATTAAGACAGCTTGGGAAGGTTTTCTTAACAGCAGAACGCCAGAACAGGAAGGAATCTGTTTAGTTACAGGCGAAAAAACAGGAATTTCAAGAATTCATACAACAATTAAAGGGGTACAGGGAGCGCAATCCAGCGGAGCTGCACTGGTTTCATTTAATGCGCCTGCATTTGAATCCTATGGAAAAGAGCAGAGTTATAATGCTCCAGTTGGAGAATATGCAGCGTTTGCATATACAACGGCGCTAAATTACCTGTTATCCCAAAAAGAGTATATTATGCAATTCGGAGATACGACCGTTGTATTTTGGGCGGAAAATGGAGAAGAGGTTTACCAGGATATTTTTAATTGCATGATGGAAGCTCCAATTGATAATCAGAGGGAACTTCAGGGGATTTTCAAAAAACTGGCGAATGGTGAGAGGGTAGAGAAAGATGGTCTGGTTTTAGACCAGACAACCCGATTTTATATCTTAGGATTGGCGCCAAATGCAGCGAGACTGGCAGTGCGCTTTTTTTATCAGGACAGCTTTGGAATGATTTTAGAACATGTGAAAGCCCACTACGATCGGATGGAACTCATCAAACCGTCAAATGAAACGAAAGACTATATAGGGCTTTGGTCGCTTTTGCAGGAGACGGTAAATCAGAATGCAAGGGAAAAGAAGCCAGTCCCCAATATGGCGGCAGCAGTACTGCGTGCCATTTTATCTGGAAGCAGATATCCGGCTAATCTGTATAGCAATACGATAATTCGAATCCGTTCTGAACAAGGGAAAGTAACATGGGGACGAGCATCTATTATAAAAGCGTATTTAATGAAAAATTATAATTGGAAGGAAGGGAGTGCTTACGTGAGAGTAAATGAAGAATCTACAAGTACTGCATATATATTAGGACAGATTTTTGCTGTGCTGGAGGCGATCCAGAAAGGGGCGAATCCAAACATTAATGCTACAATCAGGGATCGCTATTTTAATTCTGCATGCACAACTCCATCAACAGTATTTCCAATTATTATGAGGCTGAAAAACAGTCATATTCGCAAAATTGATAATGCGGGAATACGAATTTATTATGAAGAGATGCTGACAAAGCTGATGGGAAAAATCAACGAGTTTCCTCATCGTCTGACATTGGAGGAGCAAGGACATTTTATGCTTGGATATTACCATCAGGTACAAAAGATATATACGAAAAAGGAGGAACAGTAAATGGGAGAAGCGATCAAAAACAGATATGAATTTGTAGTTTTATTCGATGTGGAAAATGGTAATCCGAATGGCGATCCGGATGCTGGGAATATGCCGCGTATCGATCCGGAAACAGGCTATGGGATTGTAACGGATGTATGTCTGAAGCGTAAAATCCGGAACTATATAGAAATGGTAAAAGAGAATGAAGAGGGGTATGGAATTTATATACGAGAGGATATCCCGTTAAATCGAAGTGATAATAAGGCCTTGGAATATCTGGGGGTGGCTGGAAAAGATGATAAAGGAATCAAAGAATTAAAGAAGAAAGATCCAGATGCAGACTTAAAAATCCGAGATTTTATGTGTCGGAATTTTTACGATATTCGTACATTTGGAGCTGTGATGACAACCTTTGTAAAGGCTGCGCTAAATTGCGGACAGGTACGGGGACCAGTACAATTAGGATTTGCAAGAAGTGTAGATCCAATTATCAATCAGGAGGTTACGATTACCAGAGTTGCCATTACAACAGAAGAAGATGCTGCGAAAAAAAGCACTGAAATGGGAAGAAAAAATATTGTACCCTATGGTTTGTATCGTGCAGAAGGCTATGTATCTGCTAATTTGGCAAGAAAAGTTACTGGTTTTTCAGAGGAAGATTTGGAACTGTTATGGGAAGCGATTCTTAATATGTTCGAGCATGATCATTCTGCTGCAAGAGGAAAAATGGCAGTACGGAAACTGATTATATTTAAACATAGCAAAGAATTAGGGGATTGTCCTGCATATAAACTGTTTGATGCAGTAGAAATTGAAAAAAAGGAAGATGTATTTTATCCAAGAAAATACCAGGATTATACGGTTTCTATCCGAAAAGAGCAGATACCAGAGACAGTAGAAGTAATTGAAAAATAATAAGGAAGGTGTGGAAGAAGGTGGAATACCAAGAGGAAGACTATTTAATGATTTCTGGCATCCAGCATTTCCAATTTTGCAGAAGACAGTGGGCTCTTATTCATATAGAACAGCAATGGGAAGAAAATATGCATACAGTAAAAGGGGAATTAATGCATAAAAAAGTACATGACCCATATTTAAAGGAAAAGCGAAAAGATGTTCTTGTTGTTCGGGCGCTTCCAGTTTCTTCCCGTTCCTTAGGGTTTAGCGGAGAATGTGATGTAGTGGAATTTCATAAAAACGAGGATGGGGTTCAGTTATATGGACATAGAGGCACATATCAGATTTATCCAGTAGAATATAAGAAGGGTAAGCCAAAGAGTTCGGAAGAAGATATTTTACAGTTAACTGCTCAGGCAATGTGCCTGGAAGAAATGTTTTCTACAGAAATTCCACTGGGAGCGCTCTATTATGGTGAGACTAAAAGACGGCAGGAGATTGAAATCACAGAAGAACTCCGCCAAAAGGTAAGAGATATGGCGGCCGAAATGCATAATTATTATGACAGGCATTATACACCTAAGGTAAAAACTGGCAGAAAGTGCAGCTCCTGTTCGTTAAAGGAACTCTGTATTCCGAAACTGGAAAAGGCAGGAACCGTAAAAGCCTATATAGAGAATACACTGGGGGCAGAAGAATGAAGAAACTTCTAAATACACTCTATGTTACAAGAGAAGGCGGATACTTGGCGTTAGATGGGGAGAATATTGTAATTTTTGATGAAGAGTGTGAGATTGGCAGACTTCCTCTTCACAATTTGGAAGGAATCGTTTCTTTTGGATATCGAGGGACAAGCCCTGCACTTATGGGAGCGTGTGCAGAAAAAAACATTTCGTTATGCTATGTAACCCCTCAGGGAAAATTTCTGGCAAGAGTGACAGGAAACATACATGGAAATGTAATTTTAAGAGAACAGCAATATAAGACAAGTACGGATGAAAACAGAAGTCTGGAGATTGCGAGAAACTGTATTGAAGGAAAGATATATAATGGCAGATGGGTTCTGGAACGTGTTGTCAGAGATCATGGAATGCAGGTGAATTCAGAAAAGATAAAGCGGGTATCAGAACAAATGAAACAGTCATTAGAACTGGTCAGAGACTCAAAGTCGAAAGACAATTTGAGAGGGATTGAGGGAGAAGCAGCAAAGCTGTATTTCAGTGTGTTTGATGAAATGATTCTTCAGCAAAAAAAGGATTTTGTTTTTGAAAAGAGAAACCGACGTCCGCCATTAGACAATGTAAATGCGATGTTATCGTTTGTTTATACATTGCTTACCAATATGGTTGCTTCAGCATTGGAAACAGTCGGTTTAGATCCATATATTGGATACCTTCACACAGAGCGTCCAGGGAGAATGTCATTAGCCCTCGATTTGGTAGAAGAACTTCGGGCAGTATTTGCGGATCGGTTTGTATTGACCTTAATTAACCGGAAAATGATAGGGAAAAAAGATTTTCTGAGTAAGGAAAATGGAGCTGTTTTAATAAGTGATGATGCCAGAAAACTAATTTTGACAGAATGGCAGAATCGGAAAAAAGAGCAGATTACTCACCCATACTTAAAAGAAAAGGTAGAATGGGGAATGGTTCCGTATGTTCAGGCAATGTTGTTAGCAAGATATTTGCGAGGAGATTTGGATGGTTATCCACCATTCTTCTGGAAGTGAGGAGAAGAAAAATGCTGGTATTGATTACATATGACGTGAATACAGAGACAGCAGCTGGCCGAACTCGATTGAGAAAGGTAGCCAAACAATGTGTAAACTATGGACGGCGAGTTCAAAATTCTGTATTTGAATGTATTTTGGATAACGCTCAGTGCATACAACTGAAGGCAGAATTACAGGAATTAATTGATGAAAGCACAGACAGTCTCCGTTTCTATTATCTAGGGAATAACTATAAAACGAAAGTAGAGCATATTGGGATTGATAGAGGAATGAAGGCAGATGACATTTTGATCCTTTAATTGAAAAATTTTCATAGAATCATATCCTCTTTTCTCTTTCGTATTGTTCCCCCAATATAAAGTATGATAGAATAGAACTGTTTAGGACAAGAAGCATTGGAGATTCTCCGCTGCCCGTTTGTTTATTAAATGAAAAGAGGTTGGTTATATGCTGGTTTTCAATAAACCGATAGAAGAATGGAAAGAAGAGTATCCGCTTTTAAATAAAATGCTGGAACTGGAGGAATGCTTTTGGATGAATCCGAGAAAGCAGCCATTTAAACAGACCATAGGGAAGAGTGAATTGACTATGGAGGACATTCTGGATGCAGAGGCAAGGCTGAAACGGTTTGCTCCCTACTTAGAGGCTGCTTTCCCAGAGACGATACCCTGTAATGGGATTTTGGAATCTCCCCTTAGAGAAATACCCGATATGCAGCAGTATTTATCAGAACATGTGGCGGAACCAATTTGGGGAAATATGCTGCTGAAATGCGACAGCCATTTGCCGATTTCCGGATCTATTAAGGCGAGAGGCGGGATTTATGAAGTTTTGAAATTTGCAGAGGATGTGGCGGTTTCCAGCGGAATGTTAAAAAAAGAAGACGATTATTCAGTTTTAACGAAAGAACCGTTTCGGGCTTTATTTTCAAAATATTCGGTAGCAGTGGGGTCTACGGGAAATTTGGGCTTGTCCATTGGAATCATCAGTGCAAAACTGGGATTTCGCGTTACGGTACATATGTCATCAGACGCCCGTCAGTGGAAAAAAGATATGCTGCGTCAAAAAGGAGTAACTGTAGTAGAATATGACAGCGATTACAGTCTGGCAGTAAGAGAAGGAAGAAAGCAGGCCCAGTCAGATCCCATGTGCCATTTTGTGGATGATGAAAATTCTTCAGATTTATTTTTAGGATATGCGGTGGCAGGTTTACGCCTGAAAAAACAACTGGAGAAAAATGGGGTTTTTCCGGATCAGAAGCATCCGCTGTTCGTATATCTGCCCTGCGGAGTCGGCGGCGGCCCTGGGGGAGTGGCTTTTGGATTAAAACAAGTGTATGGGGACGCAGTTCATTGTTTTTTTGCAGAACCGACTCATTCGCCGTGTATGATGTTGGGTATGCTGACAGGGCTGCATGACAAAATCTGTGTACAGGATATGGGAATTGACAATAAAACCATTGCAGACGGGTTAGCAGTAGGCAGACCATCTAAGTTCGTAGGACGTATCATAGAACCTCATATCAGCGGCAGCTACAGTGTGACAGACCGCCACCTATATGAGCTGATGTCTTTGCTGAAAGAACGAGAACAAATTGCATTAGAACCCAGCGCCCTGGCAGGAATGACAGGACCCTGGTGGCTGTCCTGTACGGAAGAAGGATGGCAGTACCAAAAAGAAAATAAACTGACAGGGGTAATGGGACAGGCTGTTCACATTGTCTGGGCAACAGGCGGAAGCATGGTGCCTCAGGCAGAAATGGAACGATATTATGAGAATGGAAAGCAGTTGAGAGAAAATAGAGAAAAGTAATTGACAAATATAAAAAAATAGAGTAAAATCCACCTAAATTGACAAACCATTGATGGAGAGTAAGTAGCAGAGGTCAGACGCTTCAGAGAACTGCCGGTTGGTGCGAGACAGTGCAGATGCTTTTGCGAATGGACTCCAGAGGGCGAGCCCAACAGGATGACGACAGTTGATTCCTTAGTAGGTAAGACGGAGCGGATACTTCGTTAACAACGGAAGCATATGTTAGTATGCGTGAGAGGGCGTTTTGATACGCCAAGCTGGGTGGCACCGCAGGAGTCATACGAAGTCCAGATAGATCTAGAATCGTAAACTCTTGTCCCTGCAGAAACAATCGTTTTTGCCGAGACAAGGGTTTTTTTGTTCTCCATTTGTTTCGGTATCGTCAGGAAAGGAGAATATGAGGATGACAAACACAAGAAAAGAGATCCCTTACAAAATTTATCTGGAAGAGCAGGAGATGCCAAAGCAGTGGTACAATGTCCGTGCAGATATGAAAGTGAAACCGGCACCTTTATTAAATCCTCAGACCTTAAAGCCGATGACAGCTGAGGAATTAGGCGCAGTATTTTGTGAGGAACTGGTTCAGCAGGAGCTGGATAATGACCATGCTTACATTGAAATTCCCCAGGAGATTCGGGACTTTTACAAGATGTACCGTCCATCGCCTTTGGTTCGGGCATACTGCCTGGAGAAAAAACTGGATACTCCTGCAAAAATTTATTACAAATTTGAAGGAAATAACACCAGCGGAAGCCATAAGTTGAATTCTGCCATTGCTCAGGCCTATTATGCAAAAAAGCAGGGCTTAAAGGGAGTTACCACAGAGACTGGAGCCGGTCAGTGGGGTACAGCTCTTTCTATGGCATGCGCCTATCTGGAGCTGGACTGCAAGGTGTTTATGGTAAAATGTTCTTATGAGCAGAAACCATTTAGACGGGAGGTAATGAGAACCTATGGCGCGAATGTAACGCCTTCTCCATCAGAAACTACCGAAATCGGACGGAAAATTTTAGCAGCTCACCCAGGGACCTCCGGCAGCTTAGGCTGTGCGATTTCTGAGGCCGTTGAAGTGGCAACGAAGACGCCAGGATACCGTTACGTGCTGGGAAGCGTATTAAATCAGGTGCTTCTGCATCAGTCAATCATTGGTTTGGAGACAAAGGCAGCTTTGGATAAATACGACATTACACCGGATATTATTATTGGATGTGCAGGCGGCGGCTCTAATCTGGGTGGTCTGATTTCCCCATTTATGGGGGAAAAGCTGCGGGGCGAAAAAGACTATCGATTTATTGCAGTAGAACCGGCCAGCTGTCCAAGCTTTACCAGAGGAAAATTCGCTTATGATTACTGCGACACCGGCATGGTAACGCCTCTTCAGAAGATGTATACCCTTGGTAGCAACTTTATTCCTTCTGCCAGTCACTCCGGCGGTTTACGTTACCATGGCATGAGTTCTGTTTTATCTCAACTGTATCATGACGGACTGATGGAAGCAGTCAGCGTAGAACAGACAGCAGTATTTGAGGCGGCAGAAATGTTTGCGAAAGTAGAGGGAATCCTTCCGGCTCCAGAGAGCAGCCATGCGATCCGGATTGCAGTAGACGAAGCTATGAAATGCAAAGAAACCGGAGAAGAAAAGACTATTGTATTCGGACTTACCGGAACCGGTTATTTTGATATGGTAGCATATGAAAAATATAACAATGGCCAGATGTCCGATTATATTCCGACAGATGAAGAATTGGCTGCTGGTTTTGCAGGTATTCCCAAGTTCCCTGGAAATGAGGTG
>CALHQJ010000044.1 GCA_938036545.1 uncultured Clostridium sp.
CTTACGGGAGGTTGCCTGCTTGGACTTGGAAGCGTTGGCAGAGAAGCGCTGAATAAATTCCTGCAGCTCCTTAATCTTCTCTTCCTTCTTCCGGTTTGCCTCCTTCATCTGCTTAACCATCAGCTGACTGGACTCATACCAGAAATCATAGTTACCAGCATAAAGCTGAATCTTGCCATAGTCAATATCAGCAATATTCGTGCAGACCTTATTCAGGAAGTAACGGTCATGAGAAACGACAATTACCGTATTTTCAAAATTAATCAGGAACTCCTCCAGCCATGCAATTGCATCCAGATCCAGATGGTTGGTCGGCTCGTCCAGAAGCAGAATATCCGGATTTCCGAACAGCGCCTGCGCTAACAGCACCTTTACCTTCAGGGCACCAGTCAGATCCTTCATCAGGCTGTAGTGGAAGCTGGTATCAACGCCCAGACCGTTTAACAGGTTCGCTGCGTCAGACTCGGCTTCCCAGCCGTTCATCTCTGCAAACTCACCTTCCAGCTCTGCAGCCCGGATACCGTCCTCGTCAGAGAAATCCTCTTTCATATAAATAGCATCTTTTTCCTTCATTACCTCATACAGTCTCTGGTTTCCCATAATAACCGTATCCAGAACCGGAAACTCATCGTATTTAAAATGATCCTGCTGCAGGAAGGATAACCGCTGTCCTGCCGTAATCACCACATCTCCGTTGGTGGGCTCTAACTGTCCAGAAAGAATCTTTAAAAATGTAGACTTTCCAGCTCCATTAGCACCGATCAGGCCGTAGCAGTTGCCTTCGGTAAATTTAATATTTACATCTTCAAATAATGCTTTTTTTCCCAGGCGCAAGGTAATGTTGCTTGTACTAATCATTTTTATACCCTTTCTGAAATAACGTCTCAGCGCAAAGCGCTTTTTTCTCCATGAAAAGAGGGGTCTGACTGGCCCCTCTTTATTAATTCCTCTTCCGATTCTGTTATACCTGAAAATCCTGATATTTGCAAGGATTTTTGCAAAATTTCCTATTTAAATCTTCATATGTCAAGAACCCAGCGCTTCTTGTCCGCTATTCGGACAGTTTTATGCCATCCCAGTCCTTTAACGCCACACGAACCGATCGAGCCATTTCTTTGCTGAAAGCAGCTCCGGTTTTTCTGGCATAAAACATCTGGGCATAATTATGAGCGCCATATGGATTGTCTGGACGGTATTTTTGGCATTCCTCTTCAAACATCTCTTCGTATTCTTCATCTGTGAGCTGATGGTATTTCTCCTCAAATACCACAAATTTCGGATCAAACCGTTTCCGGAACACCCGATTATGATCCGGTTTATAATGCCCCAGACACAGAAGGGAAATCGGGAATACGTACTCTGGAAGGTCAAATAACTTTTGATGATATTCGTAGTTTTCCACAATGTCTCCAATATAACAGGAACCTATCCCCAAAGATTCCGCTGCAATCACCGCATTTTGTGCAGCAATCATGGTATCTTCACTGGCCAAAATCAAATCTGACTCCTGAGGCGCTTCAAAGCAAAAACCTTTTTCCTTCTGCTCCTCACAAAATTCCTTTACGCCGTTCTTCTTATAGAAGTCAAACCACTTATGCTGATCTGCCACAAACAGCAAAAGCACCGGCGCTTTTGCAATAAACGGCTGGTTGTCACAGCTTTTGCTAAGTTTTTCTTTTGTCTCCTGATTCCGTATTACAATAATGGAATACAGCATCTGATTTCCGGCTGTAGGCGCGCGCATAGCCGCCTCCAAAATAGCCTGAAGCTCTTCATCTGTTACCGGCCTGTCATCATAGGTACGAAGAGATACCCGATTGTTCATACATTCTAAAACTGGATTTGTCATGGTGGTTTCCTTTCTTTTAATTTCTATGCTATAATCAACCACTGAGGTGATTTTACACGAAAACAGATCGCTCCCTCACCGGGGGAAATATTGTTAAAAATGTTATTCTTTTTTCTGTTCCATTTTTATTGGCAAATCTAATCCAAGCCTTATACGGCGCTGTGGATTTAATGGTAATCGGCTGGTACTGCCCGCCGGAAAGCGTTGCCGCTGTATCCACCGGAACACAGGTAACCCAAATTATTACCAGTATGATTTCCGGCCTTACCCTTGGCGGTACTGTCCTGGTAGGAAAATATGTTGGAAGAAATCAGCCTGATAATGTTAAAGATACCATTGCCACCAATCTGTCTGTTTTTGCTATTGCTGGCATTCTTTTAACATTCCTGCTTTTAGCCTTTGTTTCTCCAATCCTAACTGCATTAAAAACTCCGGAAGCATCCTTTTTACAGGCAAAGCAATACGTCTCCGCCTGTGCCTGCGGCGTTATTTTTATCTGCGGCTATAATGCCATCAGCGCCACTTTGCGTGGATATGGAGATTCAAAAAGCCCTCTGCTTTTCGTGGCTGTTTCCGGCTGTCTCAATCTGAGCGGAGACATTATCTTAGTAAAGCACCTTGATATGGGCATCCCGATTTCCCTCCAGGAATGTATGGTGCGACTGTCTTTTTTATACCTGACCTCCGTAACCAACCAACTGGGAGTAAGCGCCGCCGCTGCCGTTGGAATCGCCAGCAAATATGACGTTTTTGCCATGCTTCCTGCCACCTCTGCCGCCAACGCCCTGGCCACTATTGTGGCGCAAAACTATGGAGCCGGAAAATACAAACGGATGAATCAGGCTTTGGCTGTCGCAATCCTGTTTGCTCTTCCGTTTTCCACAGCGTTTTTCCTGTGGGCCCAGATCAATCCAGCGTCTATGATTCGGCTGTTTTCCGATGAACCTGCCATCATCTCCGCCGGAATCCCATTTTTCAAAACCTGCAGTTTTGATTACCTGTGTGTACTGCTTGTATTCACATTAAATGGTTACCTAAACGGCCGCTCCAAAACCATGTTCACTATGGTAAGCTGCTGCTTTGGCGCACTGGCCTTAAGAATGCCCTTCATCTACATTGTCTGCCGTTACGCCCCCGACCAGTTAGGCATTATCGGAATGGTTGCCCCTGCCGTATCCGGTATCATGGCAGTCTATACACTCATTTATGTATTGGGCCTGATAAAACGGACTTCATGCCATTACCCCCATTAAATACAGCTTATTTATTTTAACCTCTTAAATACAGCCTGTTTTCCTTCCGTCCGGAGCATACATTTTTAAGCCGCTCTGCCAAACCTGCCAGTCTGTCTGCGTCTAATTTTCTGGCATGAGCCGGACAGATTGCCAGACATCTCATGCAGGAAATACATTTCTCTCCATCTGTCTCCCAGGGCCGTTGGGGAGGAATGGCCTGAACCGGACACTTGGCTGCGCACGTGCCGCATTTCAGGCAAGTATCATCTGCCTGAGGTTTCATTGGCACTGTCCCCAGTTTTTTATACGGGCGGTTTCCCGGAATCCAGGCAGTACAATTGGAACTATCGATCTGCCTTGAGCTGTCAGGCCGTTTTTTGTCAGGTTGGCTCTGCTTACTGCCTTCTTCCAAATACCGTTTTATCTGGCCGGCAAATTCTGCAAGTTCTGTCTCATCCTTTTCATCTGGTCTTCCAATTCCATACTGTCTCACAATCGAATGTTCCGCAATGGCGCTTATGGCCGCCACACATTCAAATCCCTTTTCAGACAGCACATCTTCCATTTCCACCAGTGTATCTTCAAATTCCCGATTTCCATAGACTGCCAAAAGCACCGCCCTTGTTTTATCTGCAGACAATTCCGCAAGCCGTTTGCATGCCATAGCCGGAACTCTGCCTCCAAACGAAGGCATTGCAATCACACAAACGTCTCCAGATTCAAACTTATATTTGAAAAAATCCTCTTCCGGCTGTGACAAGTCGATTTGAGTAATTTCCTGACCTTGAAAAAGTGTCTGACAAACTAAATCTGCCACCTTTTTCGTGCCTCCTGTTGGGCTGAAATAAATGTTGTAAAAGCTCATGGTGGTTCCCTCCTCACTTAACTAGTATTCTCCTGCCACTACCCTTTGTCCTTCATAATTCTCCATATATTTTCTATGGAAATTTATCATAATAGTTTTTCTGCGCTTCTTTATTATATTACAAAACTCTCTTCCCGTCGAATATATTATTTCCACCATTATATTTACAATTTTTACTCAAAAGACAATGATTCCTTTAATTCCATAAACATACTTAACGTAAAAAGCTGAGTGCATGACTCAGCTTGGTCCCCAATGTCCAATGACTTCAGGCAACTCTGTTAATATTATTCTATGACACAAAAATTTTTTCAACTCATTTTACAAAAGTTCACAATTTGTTCTTTATTTTCGCCTTGACAGAAAAACTTTAGCAGCTTGCGATCAATGTCTTGGAATTTCGGACTTTCAGTTCGCAGCCTTCATAGTTCTTTTGCCAACTGCCCCTGGTCATATTTAAGTCGTTTTACTTGTTTTTTCTCGACAAAAGACAAATTGTCTCCACATGCACCGACTGCCCGAACATGTCACAGCATCTTACCCGTTTCAGCTCATACCCATTCTCCCCCAGGTATTTGACATCCCTGGCCAGCGTTGCCGGATCACAGCTAATGTAAACCACCTTGGGCGGCGCCATTTTCACAATGGTTTCCAGGCAGTGTTCGTCGCAGCCCTTGCGTGGCGGATCGACAACGATAACGTCAGCGGCAATATGGTTTTTCTCGTACTGTTCCGGCAGGACTTCTTCTGCCTTTCCCACGAAAAACTCTACATTCTCCAGGCTGTTTAGTCTGGCATTTCTCTTTGCATCTTCTATGGCCTGCGGGATGATTTCCACACCGTAAACCTTACCGGCTTTCTGAGCCAAAAACAGAGAAATTGTTCCAATTCCGCAGTACAAATCCCAGACCGTTTCTCCGCCGTTTAAACCGGCAAATTCCAATGCTGTCTGATACAGTTTCCTTGTCTGAACCGGATTTACCTGATAAAACGATAATGGGGAAATCTGATATTTAATATCTCCAATTGTATCTGTAATATATCCTGGCCCGTAGAGGTTTACCAGTTCACTTCCCAAAATCACATTGGTTTTTTCCGTATTAATATTATAAGAAATGCTGCTCATTCCAGGGACTTTCAGCAAGCGCTCTACCAATTCTTCACTGTGAGGCAGTTTTCTTCCGTTTATTACCAGACACACCATCAGTTCTCCTGTAGCAAAGCCTTTCCGAATCAGGGCATGGCGGACAAGGCCTTGATGACTCTTTTCGTCATAAGGCCCTGTACCTTCACGGCGGAAATCCTCCATAAACTGCTTGATAATCTCGAGAATTTCTTTATTTTCTTCTATTCCTAACAGGCAATCTTCCTGCTCAATAATCGAATGTGTGCGTCCGGCATAAAATCCCGTAATAATCCGGCCGTCTTTATTCAGACCAAAGGGAAATTGAGCTTTATTGCGGTATCTCCACGGAGTTTCCATCCCCATAATAGGCTCCATATCCTCTAACCGCAGATCTTTTAAACCTCCGATCCGTTTTAAATCATTATAAACTTTTCTCTCTTTAAAACGAAGCTGAGCCTGATAATCCATGGCCTGAAGCTGGCAGCCCCCGCATTTTCTGGCAGCAGGGCAGCGAGGCTCTACCCGATCCTTAGAAGGAGTAATCACTTCAATTAAGCGGGCAAAACCGTAATTTTTCTTCATTTTCATGGCTCCGGCCCGAACCACATCTCCGATTACCGTGTCTTTGATAAACCAGATATATCCTTCCTGCTTTCCAACGCCGGAACCATCCTCGCTCATGTCCTCGATTGTAATAATAAACTCTTCATTTTTCTTCATACCAATTATTTCTCCGTTGTTTTGCGGATATTGCTTTCCAGGAATTTATTGTATCCAAGCCATCCCATATTGTCGCCGCCTGCATTCAGGGCTTCCAGCATTGTCTCCATTTTTGCGTCTGTATTATCTGCAAAATTTAATGCCAGCGCTTCCAAAAGAGCCGGTTTTTTGGGAGAACCATATTCCAGTTCTCCATGGTGAGCCAAAATACAGTGCTTCAGTTCTGCGGCCAGACGGGCAGGGAAGCCTGGAATTGTCCGAATCCGCTCTCCTACCATCTCTGTACCAATCACAATATGGCCTAACAGCTGGCCATCATCCGTATAGTCGTTTTCCGGAAATACAGACAGCTCCTTTGTCTTGCCAATATCATGGAAAATAGCGGCGGTCAGCAGCAGATCTCTATTAATTCCAGGGTAATAAGAGGCATAGTAATCACACAGTTTTGCAACGCTCAATGTATGTTCCAGCAATCCTCCCACAAATCCGTGGTGAACGCTTTTTGCAGCCGAATGAAACTGAAATGCCTTTGCAAACGCTGCATCCTCGATAAAATAACTGCTTGCCAGCTTATTCAGATACGGATTTTTAATAGTGCGGATCATACCGGTCAATTCCTGATACATCTTTCCAATATCTTTTTTCGATACAGGCAGATAGTCTGCCGGAATATACTCCTCTTCCCGGGCCTTCCGAATCCGGCGTATATTCAGCTGGTTGGTCCCCTGAAAAACCGTTACGTCTGCGTCTATGTATACATAGTCCATGGTTTCAAAATTCCCTACGCCAGGGGAACCCAAATCCCAGATTTTTCCGTCGATTGTGCCGGTTTTATCCTGGAGCACCAGATTGCCGTACTCCTTGCCGTTTTTCGTAATTTGAATCTGTTTATTTTTACACAGATATACCTCTGAAACGTGATTTCCCTCCCGAAACATATTAATATACTTCATTTTCCTGTATTCTCCTTTCCTGCTTGCACTCACCAAAGCTGCGTTAATAGAGCCAGGTTGTTTACCTGGCTCCAATTGTTACCTGATATTCTAATTCAATATATGCATCTCGGCTGCATCTCTGCACTTTTACCGGAACAACAGCCCCTGCTTTCAGGTCATCTATCATCTCCCGCCAGTTCTGCCTGGTATCTACCGGAATGTTATTTACCTCCGTAATAATATCCCCTGGCTGAATCCCTGCCTGGTAAGCCGGCCCGTCATCAATGGCACGGTTCACATAAATCCCTGCCGGAATGCCTTCCTCTATCTGGCTTTCACTAACTGCCTGCCCCATAACGCCTATATAGGGAATAGCAATTCCGTTGGAAAGCTTTTCTAATATAGACTTATAATCTGATATGGTACGAACTGCAGATAACCTGCTGTTATCTATCTGGAAATCGCTGGTCACCCAGCCTACCAGCTTCCTGTCACTGTCGATTAGAAACGTTCCCTTATTGGCGTTGCCAGGTACATCTACGTAAAAAATCTGACTGGTTCCATCTATAATCTGAACATTTTCTCTCACATAAGATACTGCGCCAAATCCGCTGGACTGGGGATATCCTGCTGGACTTCCCACTGCAGTCAGCAAATCTCCCCGCTGGACTGCGTACGAATTTCCCAGCTCCAGCACCTGAATCTGCTCCAGAGTTTTCTTTTCCAACGCTGCTATTTCAATGCTTACCACAGCCAAACCTGCTATGTGATCCGTACTGATTACCTGTCCTGCAACCTCCTGTCCACCGCTTACTGTTATCTGAATAGAATCCATGCCAGTTACGGCATCTGCTACTGTTAAAATCAAATACTCGGTAGGGGTCTTGGCAATCACTGCACCAGAAAACTTTCCAGCTGTCTCTACTGGATTGTTAAATAAATCCGTCCGCTGCCTGACTGCTGTAATCGTCACTATCCCTCGTTCTGCCTCTTCCGCTCTTTTTTGAAGCGTTCCATAAAAAGCATCCCAGTCTTCCTCTCGAAATTCCAGCGTTTCCAGTTCTTTCCGAACCACATTTTCTACCAGTTCTTCTGAAGAACCGGACTCTGTACAAGTCTCCCGTTCCGGAATGCTTTCCGCTTCTGTGGGCTGCAGCTCTGCGTCTGTCGGAATGGTTACCGATGTACTGGCCTCCGTCTCCTCTGCTAGGTATTCTTTTGCAAAAGGAGCCGTAATTACAAAGGTCACAGCGGCAATAATACCAAAAAAAGCCGCAGAAAACAAAAGGGCCAGGCCTTTTGCTGCCGCCTGCCTTTTTGTCATAGGTGGCTTTACAATCCGTTCTTTTATAAATTCACGTTTTTCTTCTGTGCTGTTCGCTTTTCTTTCATCAGGGCTGTTACTGTTCGGCACAATATTACCTCCTTCAGACGGCCTATTTCTATTATAAGGTTTTCACGGTTTTTATGCAAGAAAAAGATAGTAAATAAAAAATTTTATGGTATACTTTATACAAGTGAATTGGAGGTTTTTATGAATCAAAAAGCATTACAGATTTTAGAATACAATAAGATAACTGCACAGCTTGCAGAGTATGCTTCTTCTCCTTTAGGAAAAGCCCTCTGCCAGTCTCTGCTTCCCTCTTCCAGTTTAGAAGAGATTGTACAGAACCAGACCGAAACGACAGACGCATTAACCAGAGTCCGCCAAAAAGGCAGCATCTCTTTTTCCGGAGTCCGCAATATTTTAGATTCCTTAAAGCGTCTGGAAATCGGCAGCTCCCTGGGGATTTCCGAGCTGCTCTGCATCAGCTCCCAGCTGACTGTGGCCGCCAGGGCAAAATCCTATGGACGCCACGAAGATTCTGAGCTTCCCGACGATTCTCTGGAAGAAATGTTTAAGGCCTTAGAGCCCCTGACTCCTTTAAATACGGAAATCAAACGGTGTATTCTTTCAGAGGACGAAATCAGCGACGACGCCAGTCCTGGCCTTCGCCATGTAAGACGGCAGATGCGTGGAATTGGAGACAAGATCCATACCCAGTTAAACTCTATTTTAAATTCCAGCAGAACCTATCTCCAGGACGCCGTTATTACCATGCGGGACGGACGCTATTGCCTTCCGGTAAAAGCGGAACACAAAAATCAGGTTTCCGGTATGGTTCACGACCAGTCGGCTACTGGTTCTACATTATTTATTGAGCCTATGGCTATTATTAAGCTGAATAATGATCTGCGGGAACTGGAAATTCAGGAGAAGAAAGAAATCGAAGCAGTGCTGGCTGATTTAAGCAATCAGACGGCGCCCTATACTGAAGAGCTCCGGACCAACCAGACTATTTTATCTCAGTTGGATTTCATCTTTGCCAAAGCCGCTTTATCCCGCCATTATAAAGGCAGCGAGCCTAAATTTAACAACAAAGGCTTTATCCATATTAAGGATGGACGCCACCCCTTGTTAGACCCTCAGAAAGTAGTTCCCATTACTATCCGCCTGGGCGATGAATTCGACCTGTTGATCGTTACCGGTCCAAATACCGGCGGCAAGACGGTTTCTTTAAAAACAGTAGGACTCTTTACTTTGATGGGACAGGCCGGCCTTCACATTCCTGCCTTTGACGGTTCGGAGCTGGCCGTATTTAACGAGGTCTTTGCTGATATTGGAGACGAACAAAGCATCGAGCAGAGCCTCAGTACCTTTTCTGCTCACATGACCAATATCGTCCATATTTTGGAAAAAGCCGATCCCCAATCTCTCTGCCTCTTTGACGAGCTGGGAGCCGGAACTGACCCTACAGAGGGCGCGGCCTTGGCCATTGCCATACTGTCCTTCCTTCACAATATGAAGTGCCGGACTATGGCCACCACCCATTACAGCGAATTAAAGGTATTTGCCCTCTCTGCTCCTGGCGTGGAAAATGCCTGCTGTGAATTTAACGTAGAGACCCTGCGACCGACTTACCGCCTTCTCATAGGAATCCCAGGCAAAAGTAATGCATTTGCCATTTCCAAAAAGCTGGGTCTTCCCAATTATATTATTGAAGACGCTAAGACCCACATTGAAAGCGGGGACGAAGACTTTGAAGACCTGCTGGCCCATTTGGAAGAAAGCAGGCTGACCATTGAAAAAGAACAGGATGAGATTGCTTCTTACAAAAAAGAAATCGCCCAGTTAAAGGCCCGGCTGACCCAAAAAGAGGAGCGGTTGGAGGAACGGCGTGAAAAACTGATCCGCAGCGCTTCCGAAGAAGCCCAGAGAATCTTGCAGGAAGCCAAAGATACAGCCGATCAGACCATTAAAAATATTAATAAACTGGCCTCCCAGTCCGGCATTGATCATAAGGCACTGGAAGCGGAGCGCACCCGTCTCCGTGATAAATTAAAAGATACGGATCAGCGGCTGGCTATTAAACAAAAAGGTCCGAAACAGACCATTTCACCGAAAAAGCTAAAAATTGGAGACGGCGTTAAAGTGCTTACCATGAATTTAAAGGGTACCGTCAGCACCCTTCCCAATGCCAAAGGTGATTTATATGTCCAGATGGGCATTCTCCGGTCATTGGTAAATATTAAAGATTTGGAACTTTTAAACGAACAGGACATCTCTGGCCCGACTCTGGAACCCAAACGGGCCAATACCGGAAGCGGAAAGATTAAAATGAGCAAATCCGCTTCTATCTCGCCAGAAGTAAATCTAATTGGCATGACCGTAGACGAAGCAATTCCTGTCCTAGATAAATATTTAGACGACGCTTATCTGGCACACCTTCCTCAGGTCCGAGTAGTTCACGGACGTGGAACCGGCGCTTTAAAGGCTGGCGTTCATAAACACCTGAAACGTTTAAAATATGTAAAAGACTTCCGTTTAGGCGAATTTGGTGAAGGCGATACCGGCGTTACAATCGTTACATTTAAGTAAGGAGGCATTATGGCAGAAAAACAGAAAATACTGATTGTAGATGATGACGCCAATATTGCAGAGCTGATTTCTCTGTATTTGGAAAAAGAATGTTTTGAAACTCGGATTGTAGGAGACGGCGAGGAAGCCCTTCAGGTATTTCCCATTTTTAAACCAAACCTGATCCTGCTGGATCTGATGCTGCCTGGGATTGACGGCTACCAGGTCTGCAGGGAAGTCCGCAGTTCCTCTCAAGTTCCGATTATCATGCTGTCCGCCAAGGGCGAAATCTTCGATAAGGTTTTAGGCCTAGAGTTAGGGGCCGATGATTATATGATCAAACCTTTTGACTCCAAAGAACTGGTAGCCAGGGTTAAGGCTGTTCTCCGGCGCTATCAGGCAGCACCCGCTCCTGCCTCTCCTACCCTGGAACACGCTTGCAATAGATTCTGACAACTTACCTTGGTGTGCGGAGGATATTAAAAAGCTCAATGCAATAGATTCCGTTGTTATCAAAGGGAAATTTGCAACATCAAAAGAAATACTCGAAGGAATAGAGCTTGTTGAAAAAATTCTGGCAAAACCTAAGGTCTTTAAAAACCAGAAACTGCCTTTTAAACATGTAAGAAAAAGCATTTATCAGACAAACCACTTTTCGGGCGAAATGATGAGCGCGCAGGGGTCTGACTTCAAATTTTCCAGAAACATTCAAAAATTTGAATGGGAAAACAGACGCCCGAGATTGAAAAAAGATTTTGACTACAGTACTCTCAATATTCCTCGTATTAATTTAAGGCTTTCATCGATAGGGCAGATAAACGAAATAAAGAAATTCTGCGCAAAACTGGGTTTCAACCCTATTTACAGTATCGAATACGGAGAAATCTTAAACACAGCTGATTTATCAAAAAGCAGTTTTAATGAAATAATTACAAAGGTTAAAAAGTTTTGTTTTAATTACGGAATAAAACTCCAGCTAAGCACGCCGAGGATTCTTATTGAGCGTGATTTTGACAGGGTGTATGAATATGTAAAAAACCTTTGTCTGACAGAGCCCGTTCCATCGTCAATCATTATCAACAACATTGGCTATTTGTGGGCATTCATCAACGATGACGAGCTTCACCGCATACCTGTGGAAATCGGACAGGGAATAAACCTTTTAAACAGCATGTCCATAAAATGTTTAAACAATCTACATCCAATAGACACCGTGGATTTCAGCACTTTTGAAAAGAGTATAAACATCAAAAACTGCATAAAAAAAATCAAAAACCTTATACCCAACAGAAAGCTCACTATTGCAGGCAACATAAGGGTTCCATCACTTGGATTGTGCCCTTTGAACAATGACAGCGCGATTGTATCACGTTTGTCATGCAAAGCACCCTGTCACAACGGGAATTACGCGCTTAAAGACCCGTCTTTGAAAAAAGTACTCCCGTTTGTAGTAGATGGTTTTTGCAGAATGCACATGTTCCAGGATTACATTTTGCACATGTATGAATATGTTCCAAAGCTTGAACAGATAGGCATAAACGAGTTTGTAATAGACCTTTCGGATCTACCGCCAAAGTATGTGAGCATTCTTTTAACCCACTTTTTAAATACTCTTGCAGGTTTTGAAAAGCCTTGTAAAGATACTATAAACGAATACTGCATTCAGGAACTGGGGTAACAATAATGTTTTTTGCTTTATGCGTACAAAGCAAAGTATATTAATTTTTCTAGCTCGACTCCGCTGCGCGGCGCGCGGCACGCAGTGCCGCAGAAAAAAGCTTGAAAAGTGAGGGAATAATAGTTTTACTTTAGAGTGACTTAAAATGCGAAGCATTTTTCGGAACGGCAAAGTGAAACTATTGTTTCCGAACGCCTAAAGCAAAAAAGCCAAAAAACTACATAATAAATATTATTAATCTATTTACAAATACCCTGTGCACCGATTTTTTTGATTACATTTGTTGTGGATTGTCCTTCAACAAAACTGATAAACTCTACTCTGCCTCCATTAGCAAGGATTATCTTTGCCTCCGGAAGAGTTTCCAGGGTATAATCAGCACCTTTTGTATGCACATCGGGTTTTATTTCGCCCAAAAGCCCCTCTGGTGAAGATTCATCAAACAAAACAACATAATCCACACACGCCAGCGCACAAAGAATCTCGGCTCTGTCGTTTTCATTGTTAATGGGACGATCCGGCCCTTTGATTTTCTTTACTGAAACATCGGAATTGAGACAAACTATCATCTTGTCTGCAAAAGTTTTTGTTTTTTGAAGATAACGCACATGTCCGACATGGAGAATATCAAAGCATCCGTTTGTGGTAACAACGGTTTTTCCCTGAGTTTTTAAATCATTTAACAGCTGCGGGAGGTCTTCTCTTTTAACAATTTGTCCCATTATTTTGACGCCCCCTGCTGGTTTGCATTGTTGTATGCAACTTCGATAATTTCTTTTAACTGAACGGGTTTAATTGCAAAAGTACCGACTTTTCTTACAGCCGCAGCAGCAGCGTAGTTTGCGAGCTCAATAGCCTCTTCATAGTTAAAATCAGAACCAGCAAGAGCCAGAGCAAGCATTGCAACAAACGAACCGCCTGCACCTGTAGCATCAACAACCTCTGTAGAAAAAGACTCCAGATACAACTCATCCGCACCGTCATAGTAATAAACACCGTTGGCGCTTCTTGTAATAATCACTTTATCAGCAATCTTACGTAAAGCTTCTGCTATCTTTTTCACAGGTTTTGTTCTCGAAGATTTTGTTGCAATAAGCGCCTCATCCATGTTGGGAACAAGAACATCCACTCCCTGATATTTTGAAAAATCACTGCCTTTAGGGTCCATGACAACTGTTTTATCATGGCGATTAGCCAGTTTTACAATATCTTTTATCAAAGAAGGAGTCAAAACGCTGATTATGTAATCTGAAAGAACAATCAAATCAACTTCGTCAATAACCTTTTCAATATTGGCAAAGATGGCTTTTGAAATATCTTTTGCCACAGGGTCTAAAGACTCATTGTCCACACGTGCAAGGTGTTTGTTATTCTGCGCAATCAGCCTTGTTTTAACTGTTGTGGGGCGTGTTTTATCTTTCAGGATAAATTCTGTATCAATTTTATTTTTTTTGAGAATATCCATGATAACACCGCTATAAAGGTCATCACCAATAACCCCCATCAGTATAGCCTTGGCACCCATTGCTGCAATGTTGTTGGCAACGTTGGCTGCACCGCCCAGAAGATAAGTCTTTCTTTTAACTTCAAGTATAGGCACAGGGGCTTCGGGAGATTTTCGGTTTGCCATGCCCCAGAGATATTCGTCAAGGATTATGTCACCGACAACAAGTATTTTTGATTCGTTAAACTTGCCGATTAAGCCGAACAATTTGTTTTTTAGAGTTTTATTCATATCTTATTCCTTCAAGTAAGACTATTCCTTAGCGGACTTTGGGCCTTCCATCAACGCGGGATTGTTTTTTGATTGTTCTTTCAACGCTTTTTGAATCTCTGCCGGGTTGAAGCTCGGGTCATTGTATTCGATTTTTGCGTTGTTTTTCAATGTATCAACAAACTGCTGAAGGGTTTTAACTTTTTCCTGATTTGTTAAGAAATCTTTGATTTCAGCTTTTACATTATCAAACGGCTCAATACCTGCTTTAACTCTGTCTGTAACAAGGATAATGTGATAACCGTAAGGAGTTTGAACAACACCGCTCAAAGTATTAGGTTTCATAGAAAAAGCAGCTTTTGAGAATGGCTCAACCATTTCTTCTTTGCCGAAGAATCCTAAATCACCGCCTTGTTTGGCGCTTTGTGTATCGTCAGAATTTTCTTTAGCAACTTTTGCAAATGATTTTGTGTCTTTTTTTACTTCTGCAAGGAGTTTTTCAGCTTTAGCTTTTTGAGCAGCCATTAGTTTGTCAACTTCTGCTTTTAGCTGGTCTTCTGTCATTGATTTGCCCTGTGCGGAAGAAGCGATTTTTGCTTTTAATTCCTCAGGGTTGGCACTGACAAGAATATGAGAAGCTCTTACTTTGTCAGGATTTTTGAATTTGTCTTGATTATCTTTGTAAAATTTCATTGCGTCTTTATCGCTTACAGTAACTACTGCAAGAGTATCAACGAGTTTTTGGATTTTAACTTCGTCTGTCAAATCTTTTTTGAATTGAGCAGAGGAAACACCGTTTTGTTTCAACAATTCGTTAAACTTTTCTTTAGAGCCGACTTTGTCGATGATAGATTTTAATTGAGCATCCATGTCAGCTTTAGATACTTTTATGTGTCTTCTTTTTATTTCCTGATCCAAGAGTTTTTTAACAACAAGCTCGTTAACAACTCTGTCTTTTATCATAAGGTGAAGAAAACTGTTGGGGTCTTTCTTTAAATCAATGCCCATTTGAGCAAACATCGAGTTGTCAGCAACAGCATCAAAGGCTTTTTCGTATTGAGCTTTTGTAATTGCGTCACCATTTACGGTAACTATTGCATTATGGTTTGTACATCCGCAAATCATCAGTGTGGCAGATGCCGCAAGTACTGTTGCGAATAATTTCAGTTTCTTCATTTTTATACTCCTCATTGCTAATTATTATATTCGTAAGTTATTTTATTTATATAATAGAATAAATCAGCCAATATGTTAAACACTTCTTTAAAGCTAAGTATACCGTTGTTGAAAAGAA
>CALHQJ010000045.1 GCA_938036545.1 uncultured Clostridium sp.
CCATCGAGCGTTTTATCGGTATTTTGATCGAGCATTTTGCAGGTGCATTCCCAACCTGGCTGGCACCGGTTCAGGTAAAGGTACTGCCGATTTCCGATAAGTTTATTGATTATGCAGATTCTGTAGCAGAGAAATTAAGCGACGCCGGTATCCGTACAGAAGTAGATACCCGTTCTGAAAAGATTGGCTACAAGATTCGTTCCGCACAGATGGAAAAGATTCCTTATATGTTGGTAGTAGGCCAGAAGGAAGAGGAAGACGGAGTTGTTTCTGTCAGAAGCCGTTTTGCAGGTGATGAAGGCCAGAAAGACTTAGACCAGTTTATCGAGGCAGTTCAGGAAGAGGTTGCTTCTAAAACCATTCGTCAGGTAGAGAATAAAGAAGAAAAGTAATGAAACAAAAAAGACTGTTTTACCTGGATGTGATTCGGGCGGTCTGCGCAGGAATGATCGTGGCTTACCATTTTCCGCTGGCAATTTCCCAGCCGGTAGACTACTTTCATTCCTTTGCCAATGGAAGCTTCGGCATGATTGCAGTATACTGCTTTTTCATGGTTTCCGGAGCTTCCCTGATGTACCGGTATCAGGAAGAGCCAAAGCTGGATTTAAAAGCATTTTATAAAAAACGGTTTTTCAGTATTTATCCCTTGTTTTGGATCACCTATGTAATGGCGTTTTTCTGGGTGTTCTGGCAGCTGGGAGAGGTGTACCGGATTATTCCCACCAAGGCGATTATCTGGTCTGTTATTGGTATGGATGGCTGGCTGGCACATCTGGTTCCTACTTTTTATATGGTAGGAGAGTGGTTTTTGGGAAGTATCATTATCCTGTATGCAGTATTTCCCCTTTTACGGGTATGGTATAAGAAAAACCGCTATATGCTTCTGGCAGTCTCTCTGCTGGCGGCCCTGTGGCTGTTTGCTGCCAATCCGTTTCCAATGGAGATCAAACAGAATCCCATAACCGGAGTGTTTTATTTCCTGTTGGGAGCCTGGCTGGAGGATGAACGGCAGCTTCTTTCTGTCAGAAGTCCCAAATACTTAAACATGATTTGGCTGTGTGCAGCATGTGGTATGATTGTCTGGATTTTTGTACCTGTAACGGGAGGCGTTGGCCAGTTTGGAAGAGAAGCATCCTTTTTATTGTTCAGCATTATCTTTTATCTGTTCTGGATGGGAGCTTCCGGCTGGCTGGAAAGAATCAGGGCACTGAAAAACGGAATCAGCCGTCTGGCAGCCGCAAGCTACGGCGTATTTTTGACCCACCATGTGGCAGCCCAGATGATTACCGGACATTTCGCAGCAGCAGAACCAAGCACCAGGGAAATTTTTACCATGCTTTTGATGACCTTTGTTCTGACCTGGGTATGGACCATTGCGATTTATAAAATTGAAGCATACATAAAATCATTTTTTTAAGACATACTAACTTTGTCAATCCAAAAAGCGGCCTGTAGGCAAGGAGGAAACTATTATGACAAAGTTAGATTGCAATGTAACCAGTTGTATTCACAATGCAGAAAATTGCTGCTGTAAGCAGGGAATTGTAGTAGAAGGGCAGACTGCCAAGGATAAATGCGATACCTGCTGCGGAAGCTTTGATGAAAATACCGGCGACTCCTTTAAGAATCTGTTTAAGACTCCGGAAACCCGCCTGGAAGTCAACTGCGAAGCAGTAAACTGCATTTATAATGAAGAACGCCGCTGTGCGGCAGAACACATTGGTATCGGAGGAGGCAGAGCAGGCAGCGCAAGCCAGACCGAATGTACCAGCTTTAGAGCAAGATAAAATTTATAAAATCTAAGAAGTTACAAGCCAGAAGCCAGTCCAAACAGCAGGGTTACATGCTGTCCGGACTGGCTTTTTGGCTGATGGGGAGAGAATCTGCAAAATCTTTTAACACTTTCTGAAATACGTCCAGGGTTTCTTGTGAAAGTTCTTTAATGGTGGAAAACATTTGGGAAAAGGAACGTTCATATACACATTTGGAATACTGCTCATAGGTATTTAGTCCTTTTGGGGTTACCGTTAAGTATAAATTTTCTTCATACATTCCGATGGATACACCTACATTGGTCTGGACATCCCTCCATACCGGATGGCTGGCTACCATTACCTCATGGGCCTGCATCAGTGAGGCAAATCCTGGGCCAGAACCCATAAAAACTTCTGCAAAAGGCCGTTTCGCATATTGAACTTCAATTTCCTGCTTTCTGGTATCATAGATTCCCTTTTTGTAGTCATCCAGTGTTTGCCAGGGCTGTTACGAAACCTTTTCAGAAAACTTAAAAAATACCCTTGACAAACCCTTTTATCCATAGTATACTACTAAAAGTTGTGAAAGCAACAGACAGGAAAGCAGGTATCCGCCTCACCTCGGCACGAGTCAGTGACCCAGGTTCATAACAGACTACATAAGCTGATAATAAGTTGTTTTGCAGTGCTTGGTAGCGTATGACAGGTGGATAGATGATTGTCTATCTGCTTTTTTTATATCTGTCAAAAAGACAGATGTTCCCAATTCTTATCATATCATATATAATATGGAGGTGTACGACCATTAGCGAGTTAATGATTAACGAACAAATTAGAGACAAGGAAGTCCGGCTGATTGGAGAAGATGGAAGTCAGCTAGGCATTATGTCCGCAAAGGAAGCTTTTCGGCTGGCACAGGAGGCTGAACTGGATCTAGTAAAGATTGCGCCTACTGCAAAACCGCCGGTATGCAAGATTATCGATTACGGAAAGTACCGTTACGAGCTGGCTCGTAAGGAAAAAGAAGCCAAGAAGAAGCAGAAGGTAATCGAGATTAAGGAAGTTCGTTTATCCCCGAACATCGACACCAATGATTTGAATACAAAGATGGGAGCTGCAAGAAAGTTCCTGGAAAAGGGCGACAAGGTCAAGGTAACCTTACGGTTCCGCGGCCGTGAGATGGCTCATATGTCCAAATCTAAGTATATTTTAGATGATTTTGCCCAGGGGCTGGCTGATATTGCCGTAATTGACAAGCCGGCTAAGGTAGAGGGCAGAAGTATGGTCATTTTTTTAACTGCAAAACGTTAAAATAGAACTGATTAAGGAGGAAACTACAATGCCAAAATTAAAAACAAGCAGAGCAGCAGCAAAGCGTTTCAAAAAGACCGGAACCGGTAAGCTGGTTCGTAACAAAGCGTACAAATCCCATATCTTAACTAAGAAGTCAACCAAGAGAAAGAGAAATCTT
>CALHQJ010000046.1 GCA_938036545.1 uncultured Clostridium sp.
AAGGTTGAAGTAACCATGCCTGAAGAATATATGGGTGACGTTATCGGTGATATCAACTCCCGTCGTGGCCGTATCGAAGGTATGGAAGACGTAGGCGGCGGAAAGCTGATTAAGGCATACGTTCCGTTGTCCGAAATGTTCGGTTACTCCACCGACTTACGTTCCAGAACACAGGGACGTGGTAACTACTCAATGTTCTTCGAGAAGTACGAGCAGGTACCGAAGAGCGTTCAGGAGAAGATTCTTGCTGAGAAGAACGGCAAATAATTAGGCTTGAAAATTCACCAGAAATAGAATATAATGGTGTCAGCCTATGTTTATAAACCAATAGAGCCCTTAAGGGCACAAATTAAGGAGGACGTTATAAAATGGCAAAAGCTAAGTTTGAAAGAAGCAAACCACATTGTAACATTGGTACCATTGGACACGTTGACCATGGTAAAACCACTTTAACCGCTGCTATTACCAAAACTTTACATGAGAGATTAGGTACTGGCGAGGCTGTTGCATTTGAAAACATCGATAAAGCTCCAGAAGAGAGAGAGCGTGGAATCACCATCTCTACTTCTCACGTTGAGTATGAGACCAACAAGAGACACTACGCACACGTTGACTGCCCAGGCCATGCTGACTATGTAAAGAACATGATCACTGGTGCTGCTCAGATGGACGGCGCTATCTTAGTTGTAGCTGCTACCGATGGTGTTATGGCTCAGACTAGAGAGCACATCCTGCTTTCTCGTCAGGTAGGCGTACCTTACATCGTAGTATTCATGAACAAGTGCGATATGGTTGACGATCCAGAATTACTTGAATTAGTAGAGATGGAAATTCGTGAACTGTTAAATGAGTACGAGTTCCCAGGCGATGACACTCCTGTAATTCAGGGTTCTGCTCTGAAGGCTCTGGAAGATCCGTCTTCTGAGTGGGGCGACAAGATTCTGGAACTGATGGATGCTGTTGACGAGTATATTCCAGACCCAGTTCGTGATACTGATAAGCCATTCCTGATGCCTGTAGAGGACGTATTCTCCATTACCGGTCGTGGTACTGTTGCTACTGGTAGAGTAGAGCGTGGTACTCTGCACGTATCTGACGAAGTTGAGATCGTTGGTATCAGCGAAGAGACCCGTAAGGTAGTTGTAACTGGTATCGAGATGTTCCGTAAGCTGTTAGACGAGGCTCAGGCTGGTGATAACATCGGTGCTCTGCTTCGTGGTGTTCAGAGAAACGAAATCGAGCGTGGACAGTGTCTGGTTAAGCCAGGTTCTGTAAAGTGCCATCATAAGTTTACCGCTCAGGTATACGTTCTGACCAAGGACGAGGGTGGCCGTCATACTCCTTTCTTCAACAACTATCGTCCACAGTTCTACTTCAGAACAACTGACGTTACCGGCGTTTGCGAGTTACCAGAAGGCACAGAGATGTGTATGCCTGGCGACAACGTAGAGATGACCGTTGAACTGATCCATCCAGTAGCTATGGAGCAGGGTCTTCGTTTCGCTATCCGTGAGGGTGGTAGAACCGTTGGTTCTGGTAGAGTAGTTTCTATCATTGAATAATTATAATCTGAATATAGATTAGTTGTCGTAAGACAACATTGTGTCCAAGCGTAAGATGACCCGCAAAACTTCGGTTTTGCGGGTTTTTCTGTTGAATTTGAGTTTCTTTTGAGAGTTTAGATTTAAATTTGAGATACTTGCATATCACTTAAATAAGTGATAATATCTAAAATATAGATGGAGGAACTAAAATCGGATATGGACAAAATTTTAGTTTTATGTGATGATAGATGGCATCCTGCAGAAGTAGTAGAGAAAGGATTGGCTTTGCTGTCTGGGAAAGATTATCAGTTTGATATAATAACAAATGCAAAAGAGATTCTTACATCGGAAATGCTTTCCAGTTATCAGTTGGTTTTATGCAGTAAGAATAATAATGTAAGCGCCGATAACACAGAACCATGGTTTGAAGAAGGAGCAACGAAGACAGGACCGAGAGAGTTTAAGAAGTTTGTAGAGAACGGAGGAACATTTGCAGCAATACACTCTGGAGCAGCATTTTCGGAAACGTCCTGGGGACAGGAGGAACGGTTTCGGAGACCGTGTATGGAGTATGTGGATTTTTTAGGCTGTATATTTCACGGACATCCCCCACTTTGTCCTGTAGAGGTTCGTGTAACAAATGCAACCCAACCATTTGTGAAAGGGGTGGAGGATTTTACAGAGTATGATGAACATTATCAGATTAAAATATCTGCTGATGATGTACAGATATTTCTGGAAACGTCTTCTGTTTCAGGAGGAACCTGTCCAGCCGGATACGTGAGAACTATGGGAAAAGGAAAGGTGATCGTCCTGACTCCAGGCCATACGTCAGAAGTCTGGGAAAACGAAAATTTCCAGAGGATTATAAAAAATATTCTGAACTGCGGTATGGAAGATTAAATATTCGGCAGAATGTGGGTGTATCGGCATATGAATTGTCAAAATTGATACCGGAGAATTTCAAAGATTCTTTGCCTTCAATTGATGAGATCGAGAGCGAACTGCAAAAGGATGTGAATGATTGACCAAAAAATTATAACGAAAATAGTTCTGTAAAGTAGTAAACACATTATATCGTATGCGTGATGCGCTGATAAAGTATCAAAGAGCAAACTAAAGGAAAAGGCATAGAAGCAACAGGTTTCTGTTACACTCTATGCCTTTTGTATTTACATATATTTCATATCTCCCTTACCACACCAGCGCTCCAGACCCGTCTACGTAATGTCCGTCTGCAGTCCGGATATTGGCTGCCATTTTGCCATCTGGGAAAAGATAATACATCTTACCATTGATGGAGTACCAGCCGTTTGACCACATGGCGCCGGATGCGTCCATGTAATACCAGAATCCATTGATGTAGTTCCATCCGGTTACCATAGCGCCGTCCAGATTGAGATAGTACCATTTGTCATTGACCAGCTGCCAGCCTGTAGTCATAGCGCCGTCCGGATTCAGGTAATACCAGCCGCTGTCCAGGTACAGCCATCCGGTCATCATGTAACCGGCATTGTTGAAAAAGTAGTATTTGCCGTTAATCAGCTGCCATCCATTGTAGGCATAGTTTCCATTGCCAAAGCGGTAACGCCATCCCTGGGAAGTGGGAACCCAGGAGTTTCCATTTGTAGGGGTAATACCTGGATAGTTGGGGTTATAGTGTCCCATGGTTCCAGGGCCTTTGCTGTAATAGTCAGAGTGATATTCCTCATCGTCATAGTAATCAGAATAGTCTCGATTTTCTTCTGCCTCATCAGCATCGATATAAATATCCTCGGAATAGCTGGACCAGGAACCAATATATTCGCCGTCAGCAATCGGACGGATGCGGAAGCGGTAGTAGCCTTTAGAGGTCATCCGGCCAGAAAAATCATAGTAGTCGGAATCAGTCTTTACTGTGGTAACGAGATTGCTGCCGCGGTAAAGGCGAACTTCATATCGCTCTGCATCTGCTGCGGAAGACCAGGAGGCAGTACAGCCGTCCCAGTACATGCTGGAAGAATCGTACAGGCTGCCAGGAATCCTGGGAAGGTTGATGTAAACGGACAGATACATACGGTCGCTGCTGTCCCGCTTACTTCTGGAATAAGTGGCTTCATACTGACTGGAAGTGATGGTTACATCTTTTTTCTTAATAGTGGAGGCAAATTCATATCCTTCATGAGCCAGCAGATCTACCTGAATCTGAGGCGTGGTTCCGCCAAGCCAGACGTCGCCGCCATTAATAAACTGGGCGTTGTCAACCGTGTACTGATTGGATGTGGTGCTGGCATTTACACTGCCGATGGGAGCGCCGGAAGCCACATTTCCTGCATTGTTTATGGTAATCTGGACAGCGGTAATTTTTTCTGCTGCCAGGGCAGTAATAGACATGGATAATGTGAAAAGCACAGCGGCAATGGCCAGTCTGATTTTTTTCATCATAGTAAAACCCCCTTTAATAAATGGTAATATTCTGCTAATTATCTAATTGTAATTGTTCAGGACGGAGCATCTTCTTGTCCGGCTTTGCCGAACAAGAAGCATCGAAGATTCCTCCGATGTGAAATCTGGTGTAAAAAGCTGTTTACAAACCAGCTTGACACAGCTTTTACGCCAGATTTTCCGCCGTCATGAATAGTTATATCTAATTTTATTATAGCAAGTTCTGAAGTGTCAGTCAAAGAAGTTAAGCATACAAATTTCTGACGAATTTCTTACTAATATTGTGAAAAAATCCTCTCATTGACAGTGATATGGCAGAACTTTATAATAGTAGCAGGGAAATGTTTTAGGAGGACTATGAGAGAAGAGAATTTTCGGAAAAAGGTCGTCTGGTTTACATTTGCATTCAGTATTTTGGTGGTTTGGGCTCATTCTTTTAATGCCGAGCTTTTTATGGGGGCGACAAAAGCAGGCGATAAGATATACGAGCTGGAACATATACTGGGAGAAACGGCGGCGCAGATTGCAGTGCCAGGATTCTTTATGATTTCCGGTTATCTGTTTTACCGCAATTTCACCTGGAAAAAGCTGGGCGCAAAATGGAAAGCCAGAATCCGCAGTGTTCTTATACCTTATTTGCTGTGGAACGGTCTGTACTATTTGGGATATGTAATTGGAAGCCGCCTGCCTGGAATAGGGGATTTGATGGGAAAAGGAGTTATTCCGTTCCATCTGGAAGCTTTGGCAGACGCAGTGATTCACCATACATATTTATATGTATTCTGGTATTTGTATCAGTTGATTTTTTTGATTGCCCTGGCTCCGGTTTTATATGGACTTTTAAAAAATATATGGAGCGGAAGCCTTTATCTGGGAATTCTGCTGATACTGCTGTGGTTCACAACAGATTTGCCGATTATAAATGAAGATGCCCTGTTCTATTATTCAGCGGCAGGATTTGCGGCGTTGAGAAGTGAAAAGTGGGTGGAACAGAACTGGTCTGGGAAACGCTTTTTGGCCGGACTGATGGTTTTAATGGCAGCGGCGGTAAATTTTGTTCTCGCAGGAAAAACCTACCAGCCCTTTTATACAGTCTTATACCGTTTTTTAGCTGTAATGGGATTGTGGATGATTGTGGATGAAGGATGGCTTGGGAAACCAAGAATGTGGATGGAATACAATTTTTTCCTGTATGCCCTGCATTTCGCGTTTGTGCGATTGATCAATAAAGGCGCTGCTGTAATATTCCACCGTTTTTTTGCCGTGACGGGAGGAACAGGGCCGGCGCTGTGGCCGGCTGGCATGATTCCTCTGGCGCTGTATCTGGTCATGCCGGTTATGATGGTGGCTATGAGCGCTGTCATTGGAAAAACTGTGAAAAAGGTCTGCCCACAGATTTTTTATCTGCTAAATGGGGGACGCTAAGAAAGAGAACATGAAGATGGAGGATGCTAAGGAGTGGGAATCGCCGGATCGCGAAAACCGTAGATTCGGCGCCATTCCTTAGTACCCTCTGTTTTTTGCGTCTCAGACTGGTGCTGGCGCAAAAATTTCGCCAGTTCGTAGCAGCTAATCCAGATTTCATTGGCGCTGTCTTTTTGAGATTCGTCAAAAATTAACTGGATTCCAAAATGAAGATGAGACTGGTCAATGTTATTGGTGTTTTCTGTGGTGCTGTAGCCGGTGCGTCCCAGATAGCCAATGACGTCTCCGGCCTGAACAACCGAACCTTCTTTTAAATTAGACTGATAGGGATAATCTTTTCGCAGATGAGCGTAGTAGTAATACCGTTTTTTATCAAAACTGCGGATTCCAAGCCGCCAGCCTCCGTACTGATTCCATCCAATGGCTTCTACAATGCCGGACTCTACGGCAATTACAGGTGTTCCAGTCTGGCCTAAAAAATCATGTCCAAGATGCTGTCTTCGGTAACCGTAATCTCTGGCAGCTCCAAAATCATCATAATCCTGGTAGGGAAAATTTTTGGCAATGGGAGAGAAGGCCTTTAGCCCATACTGACGGGCCCATACTGTTTCGGGAACCGCTCCGCCGCCGTCTGTATCCTGAGGGAGGAGGTAATCAGGGGCCTGTGATGCTGGGATTTCTGCTTCAAATTCTCCTACCATTCCGCCAAGGACTGCGTCGTAAGCTTCCAGATAATAAGGATAATACTTCATAGATTCGGTTAATTTAGCGATGGTGCCGGAACCCTTTGTCAGCGTCTCGGCAAGGCTGTCCAGATCCTTTTTTTGATAAAGAGAAAAGTCGCCGCCGTATTTTGCTCCAAGGAAAGCCAGAAGTTCGATCCAGTTTAAATGAACAGGAGATTGATACGTATCCACATCATACCGGAAGGCATCATTTAGGGCCTGGGAGGTAACGGTAAAGTCTACCCACTTAATATAGGATTCTTTGGCAGGAGAGGCAGCGTCCATGCCGGATGCTTCCGGAGGCCAGGGACGGCCGCTTTGAAGAGATTTATACAAGATAGACAGGCTGAATGTGCATAAAAGAATCACCTCGGCACAAATCAATGTGCCGGAGGTGAAATATTTGGAAAAACGACGCAGTTTTTTGAATAAGTTCAAAGGCTTTCCCTCCTCTTGCCAGAATGATACAGAGACAACATTCTAATAAGAAGATATGAAAGGAAAACGGAAAATAGACCCTTACAGATCCAGAATCGTCTTGTCTTCTGGCACAAACAGGCGGCCAGTATAGTATTCCCTGCCTTCTGCAAGGTAGAGGGCCTGGCGGTTTTCGCCATGGTCTTCTTCCGTGTGCCAGAGCACCAGATTGGGGACATTTAAGGACTGGGCCAATTCACAGGCGTCCTTCACTGTACTGTGGTGTTTTTCATAAGGCTTATATTTATCGCGTTCTCCATAAAGGCAGAATGCTTCATGGAGAAGCCAGGAACTGCCTTCCACATAAGGACGGCACAGGGGATTAAATGGTTCGTCACCGGCACAGGTAAGCCGTCTTCCGTCTTTTAAGGTAAAGGTATAGCCAAATTGTTTGGCTTTGGTAGAGTGAATGTCAAAAAAGGTGACGGAATGCCCCAGAATTTCCATGGTCTGTCCATCTTTAACGCCAGTCAGGTGGATTCTGGACTCAAAAAGGCAGATTAATTTTCCGGGGAGAGTCAGGCGGCATAAGGTGCGGATGGTTTCTGTCAGCTCTTCATGGCAGTACAAATATAAATCACCCTGATATTTTCCTGTTAAAATGCGGCTTCCAATCATGCGGATCATCCAGACAATCCCTAAAATATGATCCGTGTGCTCATGGGTAACGAAAATATGGTGAATCTGATCCAAAGGAATATCCATATCCTGAAGGATTCCTAAAATGCGGTTTCCGCCGCCTGCATCAGTCATAAAATAGTCTTCTCCATCGCGGACTGCAAAGCAGGTATTATAATTGCGGACAACTGCGGCATGTCCCGTTCCAAATACATATAACTGTTCCATAACGAGTCCCTACTTCCCATTTTTTTAAAATTATGGTACTATAAATCCAAGAAAATTGCAATGTGTGCCTGCAAAATACAGGTGTAAAAGCAGCAGAGAGGGAATGTATTATGAGGGATTTGGCATATTTAAAATTGCTGTCCAGAGAATATCCATCTATCCGGTCAGCTTCGGGGGAAATGATCAATCTGATGGCAATTCAGGGACTTCCCAAGGGGACAGAGTATTTTTTCAGCGATCTTCATGGCGAACATGAGGCGTTTATCCACCTGTTACGTTCATCTTCTGGTATTATCCGTGAAAAAATAAAGGAAACCTTTGGCTACATTATTCCAGAAGAAGAACAGGTAGAACTTGCCAATTTGATTTATTATCCGGATCGGAACTTAAGAAAAATGACGGCAGAGGGGCGTAATACAGAGGACTGGCAGAGGATTACGATTTACCGTCTGGTTAATATCTGCAAAGAGGTTTCTTCTAAGTACAGCCGTTCCAAGGTGCGTAAAAAGATGCCGCCGGCATTTGCATATATTATTGACGAATTGCTTCACGTTGATTATAATGACGAAAATAAGAAAGTCTACTACAGCGAGATTATCCGTTCTATTATTGATATTCAGATTGCCGATCAGTTTATTGTAGCCCTGTGCGAGCTGATTCAAAATCTGACCATAGACAGCCTTCATATCATTGGAGATATTTTTGACAGAGGACCTCGGGCAGACTTGATTATGAATGAACTGATGCAGTTCCATGATGTAGATATTCAGTGGGGCAACCATGACATTGACTGGATGGGAGCGGCAACCGGCAACCTGGCCTGTATCTGCAATGTTTTGAGAATTGCCATCAGTTACAACAACTTTGACGCTTTGGAGGAAGGATATGGCATTAATCTGCGGCCCCTGTCCATGTTTGCAGCCAGGGTGTACCGAGATGATCCATGCGAGAGATTTGCTCCCCATATTTTAGATGAAAATATTTATGATGAAGTCGATCCAGGGCTGGCAGCCAAGATGCACAAGGCAATTGCAGTGATTCAGTTTAAGATTGAAGGACAGATTATCAAGCGTCATCCGGAATATCACATGGAAGACAGGGTTCTCCTGCAGCATATTGATTTTAAACAGGGCACAGTCAAAATAGGAAATAAAGAGTATTCTATGGCAGATATGAGATTTCCGACGGTTAATCCGGAAGCGCCGTTAAAGCTTACAAGAGAAGAAGAGGAATTGCTTCACACGCTGCAGATGTCATTCCAGCATAACACCCTTCTTCATAAACACGTAAAGTTTTTGTATTCTCATGGAAGTATGTACAAATGCTGCAATTCCAACCTTTTGTACCATGGCTGCATTCCCATGAGACGGGATGGAAGCTTTGACGCAGTAACATTTGGTGAAGAAGAATACTCCGGAAAAGCGTTATTAGATTATGTGGACAAGATGGCTCAGGACGCCTATTTCCTGCAGGAAGGGGCAAAGGGGAAAAATGACGCCAGAGACTTTATGTGGTATCTCTGGTGCGGTTCCAAGTCGCCCGTATTCGGTAAGGATAAGATGACTACATTTGAGCATTATTTTATTGAAGATAAGTCCGCTCACAAAGAAACTTACAACCCTTATTATCAACTGAGCCAGAGGGAAGAATACTGCGACAAAATTTTAGAAGAATTTGGCCTTCCAAAAGACGGTTCTCATATTATCAACGGCCATGTGCCGGTTAAGATTAAAGATGGGGAAAAGCCGGTCAAGGGAGGCGGAAAGCTGTTCATTATAGACGGAGGCCTTTCAAAAGCCTATCAGTCCAAAACTGGTATTGCAGGATATACATTGATTTACAATTCCCACCATCTGGCGCTGGCAGAGCATAAGCCCTTTGATCCCAGCAGGGAGACGACACCCACGGTTCACATTGTCGAGAAGATGAAAAAACGAATCATGGTTGGAGATACAGATAAAGGAGCAGAGCTAGCAGAACAAATCAGTGATTTAAAGGAGCTGATTGCTGCTTATCGAAAAGGCAGCCTGAAGGAAAGGATTGAACTTAAAAAATGAATCGAGAAGAATTTTTAAGCCGATTGGGAGCTGCCTTAAACGGAGAAGTTCCAGCGTCTGTAATTCAGGAAAATTTAAACTACTATGACGGATACATTCGAGAGGAAGCGGCAAAAGGCCGGACAGAGGAAGAGATCATAGATGAGATTGGCGGATACCGCCTGATTGCCAAAACCATTATTGAAGCCAATGGCGGCGAAAACAGCGGAGGCAGTGGAAGCAGCCAGGGCAGTTTTTATGACAGCCAGGGTTATGACCAATCTTATGGCCAGTCTTACAGTGACTCAAGATACAGCAGCAGCCAGGATTCTTATGATGATTACGGTCAGGGCAGAAATCGGGGCGGTTTCCATATGTATGATCTCAGCAGCGGATGGAAACGGTTTATTATTCCGGTGGTTATTATTCTGGTACTGTTGCTGGTATTCAGCATTATCGGCGGAATTTTCAGCCTGTTAAGTCCCATTATTGGGCCGCTGATTGTGATATTCTTTTTATATAAGCTGTTTAAGAATAATCGGTAGCAATATTCACCAGGTCACAATTTTATCAATTACCTCCCTCTGCTCGGCTGTAGATTTGGTCAGATAGATTCGGGTGGTTTCGATGCTTTCGTGACCAAGCAGGTCAGCCAGCTCTTTTAAATGCAGATTAATCCAACGGGGAGTCAGGGGCTTCCCGTTTTTATTTGCAAATAAGAAACCGCTTGTTTTTCCACCTGCAGTATACCAGGGAATTGCCTTTTGGCAAAACGATGGTGAAAAGAATGTGGGTAAACCAGGCCATATAGCGGATTACAAAATAATGCAGGTGTTCTCCATCTCGTTTGAGACAGGCTTTTAAATACTCATAATCCGCTTCACGGATAATCCGATCCAGATAATTTTTTTGCTGCATATAAATCATGGGAAGATGCATAGTCGTAATGCCCAGATGTTCCAAATAACAATTGACAGATCGAATCCGCAGATTGACGGTCTAAGGTTTATAGTGTTCCAATAGATAGACTTTATATAGCTGCAGATTTGAAATGGTTAAATGGGGGAATAGAGAATAAAATTGTTCAATGGCATAAAGATAGACATGGATAGTATTGTTTGCCATATTATGAACAGTCAGGTAGTCCTGAAAAGCAGACAGATCAACGGAATCAGCAGCAAGTTTTTTCATAAAGCTCTCACTTTTAAAAACAGTCTATTCAATCATTCTACACGATAAAATGTAAAATTCAAGGAATTTTCCCTTAGCAGGCGGCTTTTTGCATATATTCCTGCCAAATCTTTCCCCCATCCAATCTGCACATTTCTCGCATTTCCTATAACCTCAGTTTATAAAAAAGATTCCAAATTTATATACTGCAAATCCAAGAAATCCGGCAAGAATAGTTGAAACTGCCTGGTAAATGAGGTATTATGAAAAGAAACATATCCCGAGGCAGCTTGATAGCAGATTAAAGGGCGACAGAATGTGTGCAGGTGGAGGAGAGCAGATTATGGATTGTAAGATTACGTTGATTCCAGGTGATGGAATCGGACCGGAAATAGTCGGAGAAGCAAGAAAAGTATTAGATAAAGTAGGGGAAGTTTACGGCCATACATTCCATTACACAGAGGTTTTAATGGGCGGCTGCTCCATAGATGCATACGGGGTGCCTCTGACAGAGGAAGCGCTGAATACGGCCAAGGCCAGTGATGCGGTGCTCCTTGGCGCAGTAGGCGGCGATGTGGGGAATTCCAGATGGTATGACGTAGCGCCGAATCTTCGGCCGGAGGCAGGGCTTCTGGCAATTCGAAAGGGCTTAAATTTATTTGCCAATATTCGTCCGGCGTATTTATACAAAGAACTGGCAGACGCCTGTCCGCTGAAAAAAGAGATTATCGGCGACGGCTTTGACATGGTGATTATGAGAGAACTGACCGGCGGCCTGTATTTTGGTGATCGGTATACAAAAGAAGTAGATGGCGTTATGACTGCTGTGGATACGCTGACATACAATGAAAACGAGATCCGCCGTATTGCAGTAAAGGCATTTGATATTGCCATGAAGCGCCGCAAGAGCGTAATCAGCGTAGATAAAGCCAATGTACTGGATTCTTCCAGACTTTGGAGAAAGGTAGTAGAAGAGGTAGCAAAGGACTACCCGGAAGTAACCTTAAGCCACATGCTGGTTGACAACTGCGCTATGCAGCTGGTTATGAACCCGGGACAGTTTGACGTGGTTCTGACGGAAAACATGTTTGGCGACATCCTTTCTGACGAAGCCAGCATGATTACCGGTTCTATCGGAATGTTATCTTCCGCCAGCTTAAATGAAGGAAAGTTCGGCATGTATGAGCCAAGTCACGGCTCTGCTCCAGATATTGCAGGAAAAGACATTGCAAATCCCATTGCCACCATTCTTTCCGCAGCCATGATGCTACGTTATTCCTTTGATTTAGATAAAGAGGCGGCTGCTGTAGAAGCAGCGGTAGAAGAAATATTACAGGAGGGCTTCCGTACTGCTGATATTATGGCAGAGGGATGCACCAAAGTCGGTACTGTCCAGATGGGCAGCATGATTGCAGAGAAGATAAGGAGACAGTAATTATGAAAAGTGATGCAGTAAAAAGCGGGATGCAGCAGGCGCCCCACAGATCTTTGTTTAATGCCCTGGGAATGACCCAGGAAGAGTTAAAAAAGCCATTAGTTGGTATTGTAAGTTCTTATAATGAAATTGTCCCGGGACACATGAACCTGGATAAGATTGTAGAAGCCGTGAAGCTTGGCGTGGCCATGGCAGGAGGTACACCCGTTGTATTTCCGGCTATTGCAGTATGTGACGGAATTGCTATGGGACATGTAGGAATGAAATATTCTCTGGTTACCAGAGACTTAATTGCAGATTCCACAGAATGTATGGCCCTGGCTCATCAGTTTGACGCCTTGGTTATGGTTCCCAATTGTGATAAAAACGTACCAGGCCTGTTAATGGCAGCCGCCAGAGTCAATGTTCCTACCGTATTTGTCAGCGGCGGACCAATGCTTGCCGGACACGTAAAGGGACAGAAACGCAGTCTTTCCAGCATGTTTGAGGCAGTTGGATCGTATGCGGCAGGCACGATGACGGAGGATGATGTTCGGGAATTTGAGGAAAAAGTATGTCCGACCTGCGGTTCCTGCTCCGGTATGTATACAGCTAACAGCATGAACTGCCTGACCGAGGTGCTGGGTATGGGACTTCGGGGAAATGGAACGATTCCGGCAGTTTATTCTGAGAGAATCAAGCTGGCAAAGCACGCAGGCATGGCAGTTATGGAAATGTACCGCCAGAACATCCGCCCAAGAGACATTATGACAGAAGCAGCATTCCGCAATGCTTTGACTATGGATATGGCTCTGGGATGCTCAACCAACAGTATGCTTCACCTTCCGGCTATCGCCCATGAAGCAGGCGTGGACTTAAATGTAGATATTGCCAATGAAATCAGCGCAAAGACCCCGAACCTGTGTCATCTGGCTCCGGCAGGCCCAACCTATATGGAAGACTTAAATGAGGCAGGCGGCATCTATGCAGTTATGCATGAGATCAGCAAGCTGGGCCTGCTGAATCTGGACTGCATGACCGTTACGGGAAAGACGGTTGGAGAAAATATTAAAAACAGCATCAACTTAAATCCGGAGGTAATCCGTCCGGTGGAGAATCCTTACAGCAAGACCGGCGGCATTGCGATTTTACGAGGCAATCTGGCTCCGGATTCCTGCGTAGTAAAGCGTTCTGCAGTTGCTCCTGAGATGTTAAAGCATGAAGGGCCAGCCAGAGTATTTGAATGTGAAGAGGATGCCATTGCCGCAATTAAGGGCGGTAAGATTGTAGCCGGCGACGTAGTGGTAATCCGTTACGAAGGACCAAAAGGCGGCCCTGGCATGAGAGAGATGCTGAATCCTACTTCTGCCATCGCAGGAATGGGACTTGGATCTACCGTGGCACTGATTACAGACGGACGGTTCTCCGGTGCGTCCAGAGGCGCATCCATTGGCCACGTTTCTCCGGAAGCAGCAGTTGGAGGCCCCATTGCCCTGGTAGAAGAGGGAGACATTATTTCCATTGATATTGATAATCATCAGTTAAATGTAAAGGTATCAGATGAAGAACTGGCCGCCAGAAAAGCAAAGTGGCAGCCAAGAGAGCCGAAGGTGACAACCGGTTACCTGGCCCGCTACGCAAGTCTGGTTACTTCGGCAGATAAGGGTGCAGTATTGCAGTCAAAATAAGAGAAGAAAGGAAACCCAGCCAATGAGTAAGTTAACAGGTGCAGAGATTGTAATCGAATGTTTAAAAGAGCAGGGCGTGGATACCGTGTTCGGCTATCCTGGCGGAGCGATTTTAAATATTTATGATGCATTATATAAACATCAGGATGAGATTACCCACATCCTTACTTCCCACGAGCAAGGCGCTTCCCATGCAGCCGACGGCTACGCAAGGGCTACGGGAAAGGTCGGCGTATGCTTTGCGACTTCCGGCCCAGGCGCAACCAATCTGGTTACCGGTATTGCCACAGCTCAGATGGATTCCATTCCGGTCGTTGCCATTACCTGTAACGTAGGCGTAAGCTTGCTGGGAAAGGACAGCTTCCAGGAAATTGACATTGCCGGAGTGACCATGCCCATTACCAAACACAATTTCATTGTAAAAGACGTAAGCAGGCTGGCAGGCGTAATCCGCAGAGCCTTTACCATTGCCCGTTCCGGCCGCCCGGGTCCTGTTTTGATTGATATTACCAAAGACGTAACGGCAGCAAAATATGAATACGAATATCAGACTCCGGAAGAGGTAACGCCTCAGGTAGATACTATTCGGGAAGAAGATATGGACAAGGCAGTGGAGCTGATCCGCAACTGCCAGAAGCCGTTTATTTTCGCAGGAGGCGGCGCAGTGATTTCCAATGCGTCAGAGGAACTGAAAGCCTTTGCCCATAAGATTCAGGCTCCGGTAGCAGACAGCTTAATGGGAAAAGGGGCCTTTGACGGTACAGACCCGCTGTACACAGGCATGGTTGGAATGCACGGCACAAAGACCTCCAATTTTGGATTTACCGAATGTGATCTTCTGATTGTAGTGGGAGCCAGATTCAGCGACCGAGTAACGGGAAACGCATCAAAATTTGCAAAAAATGCCAAAATTCTTCAAATTGATGTAGATGCGGCAGAGATTAATAAAAATATTCAGACCTATGCCAGCATTATCGGAGACGCCAAGGTGGTGCTGAGAAAGCTGAACGCCCGTCTGGATCCGATGAACCATGACGAGTGGATCATGCACATCGAACGGTTAAAGGACATGTATCCCCTCCGCTATGATAAGAACCAGCTTACCGGTCCCTTTATCATGGAAAAGATTTATGAGATTACAGACGGCGACGCTATTATTACAACAGAAGTAGGACAGAACCAGATGTGGGCGGCTCAGTATTTTAAGTATAAGTCTCCCAGAACCCTGCTTACTTCCGGCGGCCTGGGAACCATGGGTTACGGCCTGGGCGCAGCGCTGGGCGCAAAGATGGGACGCAAGGACAAACTGGTTATTAATATTGCAGGCGACGGCTGCTTCCGCATGAATATGAATGAACTGGCTACAGCCACCAGATATAATATTCCGTTTATTGAAGTGATTATGAACAACCACGTATTGGGTATGGTCCGTCAGTGGCAGAACCTGTTCTACGGAAAGCGGTATTCACATACAGTATTGAATGACACCGTAGATTTTGTAAAGCTGGCGGAGGCTATGGGGGCCAAAGGATATCGGGTGGAGAAAAAGGAAGACTTTGAGCCGGTATTCAGAGAAGCAGTTTCCCTGAACATTCCGGTTGTTATCGATTGCCAGATACCATGTGACGACAAGGTATTCCCGATGGTATCTCCAGGAGCGCCTATTTCCGATGCATTTGATGATGTGGATTTGAAAATCGAGTAATGAAACAGCTTTAAATAAACATAAAAGGCAAAAAAGAGGAGGAAAAAGGTATGAGCAGAGTATACAACTTTTCAGCCGGACCGGCAGTTTTGCCGGAGGAAGTACTGCAGGAAGCAGCAGATGAGATGTTAGACTACAGGGGATGCGGCATGTCCGTTATGGAGATGAGCCACCGTTCCAAGATGTTTGAAGAAATCATCAACACTGCAGAAGCAGATTTAAGAGAATTGATGGGAATCCCGTCCAACTATAAGGTATTGTTCCTTCAGGGCGGCGCCAGTCAGCAGTTTGCCATGGTTCCAATGAACTTTATGAAAAATAAGGTTGCAGATTACATCATTACCGGACAGTGGGCCAAGAAAGCCTTCAGTGAGGCGAAGCTTTACGGTCAGGCCAATGCAGTTGCATCCAGCGCAGACAAGACATTCTCTTACATACCGGATTGTTCGGATCTTCCGATTTCTGAAAATGCAGATTATGTATATATCTGCGAAAACAATACCATTTACGGTACCAAGTTTAAGACTCTGCCGAATACCAAAGGGAAACCGTTGGTAGCAGACGTTTCCTCCTGCTTCCTGTCTGAACCGGTAGACGTGGAAAAATATGCAATGCTTTACGGCGGCGCTCAGAAAAATGTAGGCCCTGCCGGCGTTGTAATTGCTATTATCCGTGAAGATATGATTACCGAAGACGTGCTTCCTGGAACGCCTACCATGCTTCGCTACAAGACCCATGCAGACGCAAAATCCCTTTACAATACGCCTCCGGCATACGGCATTTACATGTGCGGCAAAGTATTCCAGTGGTTAAAGAAAAAGGGCGGCCTGCAGGCAATGAAGGAATACAATGAAAAGAAGGCAAAACTCCTTTATGATTTCTTAGACCAGAGCCAGATGTTTAAGGGCACAGTTGAGAAGAAGGATCGCTCCTTAATGAACGTTCCGTTTGTAACCGGAGATCCGGATCTGGACGCTCTGTTTGTAAAAGAGTCCAAGGCAGCAGGCCTTGAAAACTTAAAGGGCCACAGAACCGTAGGCGGCATGAGAGCCAGCATTTACAATGCAATGCCTATGGCCGGCGTAGAAAAACTGGTAACCTTTATGGACGACTTCGAGAAGAAGAACCGTAAGTAATGTCATAAGGAGGACAGATTATGAAACCTATTTATTGCCTTAATGCAATTTCCAAATATGGAACCGATCTTCTTACAGAGGATTATCAACTAACCGATGACATGGAGAAGGCTGCAGGTGTTTTGGTACGCAGCGCAGCCATGCATGATATGGAACTTCCGGAAAGCCTTTTGGCGATTGCGAGAGCAGGAGCCGGTGTTAACAACATTCCTCTGGATAAATGTGCAGAAAAAGGAATCGTGGTATTTAACACGCCTGGAGCTAACGCCAATGCGGTAAAGGAGCTGGTAATCGGAGCGCTGATGCTGGCTTCCCGTGATATTCTGGGCGGCATTAACTGGGTAAAGGCCAATAAAGAAGATGAAAATATTGCAAAAGCTACAGAGAAGAGCAAAAAGGCCTTTGCAGGCGGCGAGATTAAGGGTAAAAAGCTGGGCGTTATCGGTCTGGGAGCCATTGGCGCAGAGATAGCCAATGCAGCAGCAGCCCTTGGCATGGAGGTATTGGGATATGACCCATTTATCTCCGTGAGGGCCGCATGGATGCTTTCCCGGGAAGTACGTCCCGTTACTTCTGTTGACACCATTTATGCAGAGTGCGATTACATTACCATTCATGTACCGGCCACAGGAACTACCAAAGGCATGATTAATGAAGAAGCCATTGGAAAGATGAAAGACGGTGTGGTTTTCTTAAACTTCTCCAGAGACGCTTTGGTAAATGAAGACGCTATGGCAAAGGCACTGGCAGAGGGCAAGGTTAAGAAATACGTTACCGACTTCCCAAATCCAAAAGTAGTTAATATGGAAGGAACCATTGTCATTCCCCATTTAGGCGCTTCCACCGAAGAGGCAGAAGACAACTGTGCCAAGATGGCAGTAGAAGAGATGATGGATTATCTGGATAATGGCAATATTAAAAATTCCGTTAATTATCCGTCCTGCGACATGGGGGTATGCCGTGTAGCAGCCAGAGTTGCCATATTCCATCAGAATATTCCAAACATGTTAGGCCAGATTACCGCAATCCTGGCGGCAGAACATGCAAACATTTCCGATATGACCAATAAGAGCAAGGATAAATTTGCATACACCCTGCTGGATCTGGAGAATGTTCCGGGGAAAGAGACCATGGAAAAGCTGGCGGCCATTGAAGGCGTTTTAAGAGTTCGATTAGTAAACGGTTAAATCATATGGAGGGTATCGCTCAATCATCGAATTGGATGATTTTGCGGTACCCTCTGATTTTTCTTTCTATGCACAGGCTGTTAATTACAGAAAAATAGTAATTGTTCAGGACGGGGCATCTTCTTGTCCGGCAAAGCCGGACAAGAAGTCTCGGAGATTCCTCCGATA
>CALHQJ010000047.1 GCA_938036545.1 uncultured Clostridium sp.
AGCAGCTTCCTACCTCAAAGTATTTCTTCTGTCTTGGAGACCATGCCTCTACGTCAATAGATTTTACCTTTAAGTCAGCCAGGTCGCCGGAGCAGCACTCCAAGGTGCGGACCGGAATATCCATGGAACGGAATAAATCTACGGTGTTCTGCCACAATTTATCAAACCACATAGGGCTTTCTTCCGGACGGCAGACTACGATCATTTCCTGCTTTTCAAACTGGTGGATGCGGTAAACGCCTCTCTCTTCCAGGCCGTGAGCGCCTTTTTCCTTACGGAAGCAAGGAGAATAGCTGGTCAGGGTCTTTGGCAGTTCTTCTTCCGGAATGATCTGGTCAATGAATTTACCAATCATGGAATGTTCGCTGGTACCGATTAAGTATAAATCTTCGCCTTCAATCTTGTACATCATGGCGTCCATCTCAGCAAAGCTCATAACACCGGTTACCACGTTGCTGCGGATCATAAATGGCGGTACGCAGTAAGTAAAACCTCTGTTAATCATAAAATCTCTGGCATAAGAAATCACTGCAGAATGCAGTCTTGCAATGTCTCCCATCAGATAGTAAAAGCCATTGCCTGCTACTCTTCTGGCAGAATCCAAATCAATTCCGTCAAAGTTTTCCATAATGTCGGTATGGTATGGAATCTCAAAATCCGGAACTACCGGCTCGCCGTATTTCTGAACCTCTACGTTTTCGCTGTCGTCTTTTCCAATGGGAACGCTTGGGTCAATGATGTTTGGAATGGTCATCATAATCTTCTTAATGCGCTCCTCATACTCTGTCTCTTTTGCCTCTAAATCGGCCAGACGCTTTGCATCCTCACTTACCTGACGCTTTACCTCTTCAGCTTCTTCCTTTTTCCCCTGACCCATCAGAGCGCCAATCTGCTTGGACAATTTATTGCGGTTCGCTCTTAAGGAATCTGCTTCAGCCTTTGTAGCACGGCTCTTCGCATCTAAGTCGATTACCTCATCTACTAACGGCAGCTTGGAATCCTGAAACTTATTTTTAATATTCTGTTTTACAATGTCCGGATTTTCTCTGACAAACTTTAAATCTAACATGATCTCCTCCTGGTATGTCCACTTTCCTCCAGTCAAAAAACAAACGGGGAAACGGTTATAATCTGGGTAGGATTATACTACAGATCCCCGATAAATGCAAGGCGGCCCGCTATCTGGAAATTAATTTTCCCAAAATCATTTCAAAGCATACGCCGTTTTCCCTTGGAATTGACAGTTCGTCTGAAATTTTAATACAGTCGCCAATAAACCTGGCAGCTTTTTTTACAGATAATGTCAATTCTTCTCCAGACACCATACCTCCTGCTACAATGGAAGAAAAGATGTCTCCAGTGCCTGGCCGTTCCTCTCCCGCCTTTTTGGTACGGACAAAATGGATGGCTTTTCCCTTTTCCGCTACCGTATTAGTCAGAAAGTCTCCTTCTCTGGCTCCCGTTATCACTACGTTATCCGGCCCCATTTCCTGAAGCTGGCTGGCCATGGTTTCCAGCTCTGACCTCTTCCATCCCTCTGTCCGATAGGGAGTGCCAGTCAGGATACAGGCCTCTGTCAGGTTGGGTGTAATGGTATCTGCTTTGCCAATCAGACGCCCCATTCTTCTGCACATTTCTTCTGTATAGGTGGCATAAGCTTTTCCATGGTCCCCCATAATGGGATCGATCAAAACTCTGGTATCTTCTTTTTTAAATTCAGAAAGGGCATCTTCTACCATCTCCATCTGTCTGGCTGACCCTAAAAATCCTATGGCAATTCCATCAAAGGAAAGGTCCAGCTCTTTCCACTTTTTCATATAGCCTGGCATCTTCTCAGTGTAATCATCAAAAAACCAGGTTGGAAAACCGGTATGATTGGAAAATATAGACGTAGGAACCGGACAGCACTGTACTTTCAGCGCTGCTAAAATCGGGATGGCAACGGTTAAAGAACAGCGGCCATAGCCGGCTAAATCGTTAATCATCATAATTTTTTTCTGATGTTCTATATTCTGATACATGAAACTCCTATCCACAGATTACTTTTCGTAACAGTTCAGCCATGCGAAGATTCAGACAGAAAAAAGCGTTGAAAGCTTGCTTTCATAAGAATTTTCCTGTCTGAATCTTCATAGGGCGGACGCCCGACGCTTCTTGTCCGCTGTAAGCGGGCAGGAAGATGCATGGCCAAACTGTTACTATTCCTCAATCCTGTCTGTTTTTTTCTTTTCATAAGCGCTCTTTGGCGCTGCCATGGCAAGCAGTCCGGACTTTGTAAGAGCCGGCCGCAAAGCCGTATACAGTACTACTGAAGTAATAGTATTAATAATGGAATTAATAAAAGTGGTATATGTGGTCAATGCCAGCAAGGACGCAATTGCCTTTGCCGCTTTTTCCGGATTGGGCGTTAAAAATGTATACCAGACATATTTTAAAGACGGTTCAAAAATACAATTAAAACCAAGTCCGGCAGCGGCGGCAAGAATCGCCCATTTGGTCACATATCCGGCAGGATGTTTTTCAGAGAGCCTGGCAACTCTGTGAGTGATAAATCCGGCAATCAGGCCAATCATCAGTTTGCAGAGAAAAGTTCTGGGCGCAGACTCCACAAATCCGCCTAAAATATCTGCCACAGTCAGCCCTACTGCACCTGCCAGTCCGCCATACCAGCCCCCTAATAAGTACGCCGCCAGCACTACGAAGGTATTGCCAAAATGAATCTTAGTTCCGTCTGCGCTAAATGCCGGAAGAAATGCATATCCTGCATAGCATAATGCCGCCATCAGTCCTGCCAGAGCCAGCTTGTAGGTTTTCTCATGTTGTTTGCTTATTGTAGTCATCTTTCTTCAGCTCCTTTTATTGAAATTGAACTAATCCTATCATAAAAGTGGGCTGTTCTAAATATCCAGTTTATTTATTTTTAACCAGTCCAGTCGAAATAGCCTGTACGTCAATCCCAGACCATTTCTAATCATGGGATTCTACACAAATGAGAACGCCCTCACGGAACTGGATTCTGGCTTCCTCTTCTGCCAGTTCATTGCTGATGCAGAGACTGGTTCCAATCTCAATATCCTTTTCTTGAAGCGGATACTTAAATCCTGTCAGGGTAATTCCCTTTACCTCCTGAGTAAGAGGCAGAAACGAAACATACTTCCCCCATAAGGTTTCCTCAAAAAAGTCTCTGCCTTCATCTAACAGATAAACCTTGTTCTGCTCATCCAGCAGGTAGGCGAAAATTCCTTTCTGCAGGCAGGGATACAGCAGATGAATGTTTCCAAGCATATGATCCAGCCGGCCTCCGGTCGCCCCTAATACCGCAATTTCACCGCAGCCCGATGCCATGGCTCGGTTTAAGGCCAGTTCTGTGTCTGTCTCGTCCTTTTCCGGTTTGTGTACTTCCCAGACAATATGCTCCATTTTTTGAAATTCTGCCAGCACATCTGGATCTACAGTGTCAAAATCTCCCACAATTACATCCGGTATCATCCCCAATGCCTTTACTGCCTCTAACCCTGCATCTACTGCTATCACTTTATTAAAGCTTCTATCCTTTAAAAAATTTCCGGCGAACCCTAAATTAATGGGGCCGCCGGTAATCACCAGACAAGTTCTCATAATCAGTCTTTTTCGTACTCCTTGAAAATCTCTAAAAATCCAGCTACATTGGAAGCCGCATCATTTTTAAATACTGCGGAACCTGCAACTAAAATATTTGCTCCTGCCTCTAACAGTGTTCTGGCATTGTCTAAGGTCACTCCACCGTCTACCTGAATATCCACTGTTAAGCCTTTTTCGTCTATCATCTTCCGCAGTTTCTTCACCTTTTCTACTGCGTAAGGAATAAATTTCTGACCGCCAAAGCCAGGGTTTACCGACATTACCAGTACCATATCGGTAATTGGCAGAACGTATTCCAGCACCTCCACCGGAGTCGCCGGATTTAAAGCCACTCCGGCCTTTAAACCAGCTTCCTTAATCTGATGGATGGTGCGATCCAAATGGCAGCAGGCCTCTGCATGAACACAAATCAGATCGGCTCCCGCCTTCTTCATGTCCATGATATAGCGTCCCGGCTCTTCCACCATCATATGAACGTCAAACACTTTATCCGTAACCCTTCGCAGAGACTGAATCACCGGCATTCCAAAGGAAATGCTGGGAACAAAGGCTCCGTCCATGACATCTAAATGAATATATTCGGCTCCTGCCTCTGCCACTGTCTTTACTTCTTCTCCTAATCTGGTAAAATCCGCCCCCAACACAGACGGCGCTAAGATATACTTCATCAGTATTTCCTCCGTTCTTTTTCTTTCAGTTCTTCATAGATCAGTAAATAATTGTCATAACGGCTCCTGCTTAACTTTCCCTCTTTTAAGGCATTCTTTACGCCGCACACTTTTTCCCCTACATGGACACATCCTAAAAACCTGCATTCATCTTCATATGGGGTAAATTCGCAAAAATAATCCTTTAACTCCTGAGGCGGCATATCCAGATACAGGGAACTAAATCCTGGCGTATCCATCAAGTAGGTATGGTCGTCCACACAAAACAGCTGGGAATGGCGGGTAGTGTGCTTTCCTCTCTGGATTTTTTCACTGATCCCTCCGGTTTCCATAGCCGCTTCCGGTAACAGGAAATTGGTAAGAGAAGACTTCCCCACTCCGGACGGGCCTGCCAACACCGTAGTTTTTCCCCTTAGCAGTTCCCTTAGCTCACGGATTCCGGCTTCCTCATAGGTGCTGATAAACACCACCTGATAACCGGCCTTTTCATAGATAGAACGATAAATGTCCATCTGTTCTCCGCCGCACAAATCAATCTTATTAAAGCAGATAATAACCGGTACATCCTGGGTTCCCATCATTACCAAAAACCGATCCAGCAGGTTTAAATTTGGTTCTGGGTGGGTAATGGCAAATACTACCAGAGCCTGATCCACATTTACCGAAGCTGGACGAATCAGCTGATTCTTTCTGGGAAGGATTGCATCAATATTTCCTTCTGACTGTTCTTCGTTTAAAACTGTAAATTCCACGTCATCTCCTACCAGAGGTTTGATCTTCCGGTTACGGAAAATCCCTTTGGCGCGGCACTCATAAATCCGGCTGCTTCCGTCATGGACATAATAAAAGCCGGCAATTCCTTTGATAATTTTTCCTGTCATAATTTACTCTTCCAGTTCAAACTCCACATGGTAAGTCTCCAGTACCTTTCCCGTCAGGGTGTTGACAACCTCGACCTCGCCTTCGTCGATTCCATATTCTCCGATAATCTCCGGAAAACTGATGGAAATAGTGCTGCTTCCGTTTACACTGTGCTCCGGCATTAAAGTCTTATATATGGTTCTCCCTTTCACAATCTGTTTTAACTGAATCTTAATCGGGATCTCCGTGGTATCGCTGCCTGGCCCGATAATGGGATTCAAGTCAAATTCTTCATCAATAAAGCCTACATATACATTTCTGCTGGTCTTTGACCCAGACTGGTGTACCGGTACCTCTTCCGGCCCGTAGCTTACAACATATCCAAC
>CALHQJ010000048.1 GCA_938036545.1 uncultured Clostridium sp.
GGATGTAAAAAGCCTTGTGATTCATCCGGCTACCACAACCCACAGCCAGCTTTCACCGGAAGAACTGGCAGAACAGGAAATTAAGCCAAATACCATACGTCTTTCTATAGGAACCGAGCATATCGAAGACATTATTAAAGATTTGCAGAAGGGATTTCATGCGGCAGAAGAACTGCAAAAATAAGATTGACAAGATAAGACTTAAGAGGTAGAATAACGTGGGTAAAGGCAATGGTGTCTTTAAGTTTCATAAGAACTTAAAGGCATCACTGTCTTTTTTTGCGTTGAAACATACAGAAAGTGACGCTATCGGAGGAAAACAGAAATGGAAAAATGCGAACAATTATATGAAGGAAAGGCAAAAAAGGTTTTTTTAACAGACGATCCAGATATTCTGATTGTTTCTTACAAAGATGATGCAACGGCTTTTAACGGATTAAAGAAAGGAACAATCGCTGGCAAGGGAGCCATCAATAACCGCATGACAAATCTGCTGTTTCAGAAACTGGAGAAAGAGGGGATTCCGACTCACTTCATTCAGGAGTTGAATGACAGGGAAACGGCAGTACGGAAAGTGAAAATTATTCCGTTGGAGGTAATTGTACGAAATGTGGCAGCTGGAAGCTTTTCGAAACGGCTGGGAGTAGAAGAAGGAACGGAACTGGCTGAGCCAACCCTTGAGTTTTCCTATAAAAACGATGAGCTGGGAGATCCGCTGATTAATTCCTATTATGCAAAAGCGCTGCAGATTGCAACAGAACAGGAGATAGAGACAATTAAAAACTATGCATTTAAGATAAATGAAGTCCTGAAACAGGAATATAAAGCAGCCGGACTTCGCCTGATCGATTTTAAGATAGAGTTTGGACGATTCCACGATCAGGTAATTCTTGCAGATGAAATCTCACCGGACACCTGCCGTTTATGGGACATAGACAGTGGGGAAAAGATGGATAAAGACCGCTTCCGCAGAGATTTGGGCCATGTGGAGGATGCATATATCCAGGTAGCCAGACGTCTGGGATTAGAAACAGAGAATAACTAGAATTTCTGAAAGGAAGGAATATAGATATGCTTACATCAATTGTTGGAACAAACTGGGGAGACGAAGGAAAAGGCCGCATGGTAGATCTTCTCAGTGAAAAGTATGATATTGTTGTCCGCTATCAAGGTGGAAACAATGCAGGGCATACAGTAATTAATGAAAAAGGAAAATTCGTTATGAATCTGATGCCCTCTGGAATCTGCCGTGAGAAAACGGTAAATATTTTGGGACCAGGGATGGTAATTGATTTGGAGCATTTGTATGGAGAGGTCCAAAAGCTTGGTGAAAAAGGAGTGGAGGTAACTCCTGAGCATTTAAAAATCAGCGACAGGGCGACTATCTGTATGCCCTACCATAAGCTGATGGACTGCTTGGAGGAAGACCGGCTGGGAGACAAAAAGTTTGGTTCAACACGAAGGGGAATTTCTCCGGTCTATGCAGATAAATATATGAAAAAGGCACTCCGGATGGGGGATCTGTTCCATATGGAAACGATAAAGGAACGGCTTGGAGAACTGGTGGAGTGGAAAAACCTTACTGTGGCAAAGGGGTACGGGCATGAACCGGTACAGGCAGAAGAAATGTACCAGTGGCTGGAAAAATACGGATCATATTTTGCGCCTTTTATTTGTGATACGACAGAATATCTTGGAAATGCCATTGAGGAGGGAAAATCCGTCCTGTTTGAGGCGCAGTTGGGAGCGCTCAGGGATATTGATTTCGGAATCTATCCATACACCTCTGCTTCTACTACCCTTGCTTCTTATGCACCCATTGGGGCAGGAGTGCCTTTTGCAAAGCTGGATGAGAGCATTGGAATTATGAAAGCATATTCCAGCTGTGTGGGAGAAGGTCCGTTTACCTGTGAATTATTTGGAGAAGAAGCAGAAGAACTCAGGGCAGCCGGAGGCGAATACGGAGCAGCTACCGGAAGACCCAGAAGAGTGGGAGGCTTTGACGCAGTTGCTTCCAGATACGGAACAAAAATGCAGGGATGTACTTATGTGGCTCTTACAAAGCTGGACGTACTTTCTTACATGAAAAAGATTCCGGTATGCACAGCCTATGAAATTAACGGAAAACGGACAGAACAGTTTCCGGCAGGCATCGAAGAACTAAATGCCGCAAAGCCGGTATATGAGTACCTTCCAGGCTTCCGGCAGGATATCAGCGGATGCAGGACTGCAGAGGAACTGCCCAAGGAAGCCCTGGACTATATCCGCTATATTGAGAACATGATTCACTGCCCTGTTAAATACGTATCGGTAGGGGCAGAACGCGATGCTTACATTACAATGTTCTAAGAAAAGAGAAAACTTATGACTAAATATATATTTGTAACCGGAGGCGTGGTATCTGGCCTGGGAAAGGGAATCACAGCTGCTTCTTTAGGACGGCTTCTGAAAGCGAGAGGTTTAAAAGTCGCAGCCCAGAAGCTGGATCCATATATCAATGTAGATCCTGGAACCATGAGCCCATATCAGCATGGAGAAGTATACGTGACGGAAGACGGAGCAGAGACGGATCTGGATTTGGGGCATTATGAGAGATTTATTGACGAAGATCTAAACCAGTATTCCAATCTGACTACAGGAAAGGTTTACTGGAATGTTCTGAATAAAGAACGGAGGGGAGAATATCTGGGTTCAACCGTCCAGGTAATCCCCCATATTACTAATGAAATTAAGGAATTTGTCTATAGGGTGGGAAAAAAGACAGATGCAGATGTGGTGATTACGGAAATTGGAGGAACCATTGGAGATATTGAGTCCCAGCCGTTTTTAGAAGCAGTACGACAGATTTCTCTGGAGACGGGAAGGGAAAACAGTTTGTTTATCCATGTGACTCTGGTTCCATATCTGAGCGGTTCGGAAGAACATAAGTCCAAGCCAACACAGCATTCAGTCAAGGAACTTAGAGGAATGGGAATCAATCCCAATATTATTGTACTCCGGTCAGACAGGCCTTTGGAAGAATCTATTTTCCAGAAGATTTCTCTGTTCTGCAATGTAAAAAAGGACTGCGTCATTGAAAACAGGACGCTGCCCAATCTTTATGAAGCTCCGCTGATGCTGGAAAAATCCGGATTTTCCGACGTGGTATGCCGAGAACTGAACATTGGGGCGCCGAAGCCGGATCTGAAAGACTGGGAAGAGATGGCAGAACGCATCCAGAACCGTTCAGAGGAAGTTCACATTGGCCTGGTTGGCAAGTATGTGAAGCTGCATGACGCATACTTGTCCGTAGCAGAAGCGATGAACCACGCCGGATATGAGCAAAATACATTTGTAAAAATCCACTGGATTGATTCAGAAACGATTACCAGGGAAACAGCAGGGGATATTCTGAAAGATCTGGATGGAATTATCGTTCCAGGCGGTTTTGGAAACCGTGGTATTGAAGGAATGATTCTGTCTGCAAAATATGCCAGGGAAAATAAAATCCCTTATTTTGGAATCTGTTTAGGAATGCAGATTGCTGTGATTGAGTTTGCCAGGAACGCTTTAGGACTGAAAGATGCCAATTCAGGAGAATTTGACGAACAGTGCGCCCACAAGGTAATTGATTTTATGCCGGGACAGAGTGAAGAAATTGATAAAGGCGGTACCCTGCGTCTGGGAAGCTATCCCTGCAGCATTAAAAGCGGAACGAAAATGGAAGCCTGTTATGGGGCAGAACTGATTCATGAACGCCACCGCCACCGTTACGAGTTTAACAATCAATACCGCAGGGAACTGGCAGAGGCAGGACTGGTAATAAGCGGCACTTCGCCGGATGACAGACTGGTAGAAACCATAGAACTGCCGGAACATCCATTTTTCGTAGGAGTACAGTTCCATCCGGAATTTAAGAGCCGGCCCAATCAGGCTCACCCGCTGTTTAAGGGATTTATTTCAGCCTCATTAAAACGGGCAAAAGGAAAAAAGGAGTAAAAACATATGTGCGGAATTATTGGATTTGCAGGAAATGCAGAAGCCGTTTCCGTATTGCTGGACGGCTTAGAACGGCTGGAATACAGAGGTTATGACGCGGCCGGCGTTGCGGTTGTGTCGCCGGATGGAAATCTGCAGGTGAAAAAATGCAAAGGACGTCTTGCCGTACTGCGGAACATGCTGGAAGCTCAGAATCCGCTGTCGGGGAAAATTGGCATTGGGCATACCAGGTGGGCTACTCATGGAGAACCAAACGACGTAAATGCCCATCCCCATGTAGGGCAGAATGGGAAAATTGCAGTTGTCCACAATGGCATTATTGAGAACTATCTGGAGATTAAAGAGTTTCTGATTCGGAAAGGCGTTGTTTTTACTTCAGATACGGATACAGAAGTAATCGTCCAGTTTCTGGAATATTATTATAAGAAGAAAATGAACCTGATGGATGCGGTTTATGCAGTATTACATCGAATTAAAGGCGCTTACGCTATGGGGATCCTCTGTTCAGATTTTCCGGAACAGATGATTGCAGCGAGAAAAGATGCTCCCTTGCTCATTGGGTATGGAACAGATGGAAACTACATTGCCTCTGACGTTACTGCGCTCCTTGCACATACCAGAACCGTTACTTATATGGACGATGATGAGGTGGCAGTGATTACTGCAGGACAGGTACAGATCTTTGACAGGGACGGAGGACTTCTGGAAAAAGAAAGGCATTTGATTGAATGGGATGTTTCAGCAGCAGAAAAAGGCGGATACGCCCACTTTATGTTAAAAGAGATTATGGAACAGCCGGAAGCAGTCCGAAAAACAATTTCTCCCAGATTGGCAGACGGAGAGATTGTGCTGGAGGAACTGAAGGATGCAAAAGAGTTTATGAAAGGGATTTCCAGAATCTACCTGGTTGCCTGCGGTTCCGCATACCATGTGGGAGTAGTAGGAAAGTATGCGCTGGAAAAGCTTCTCCGTATTCCGACAGAGGCCTGCATTGCGTCTGAATTCCGGTACAGCGAACCGCTGCTGGGAGAATCCTCTCTTGTGATCGTAATCAGCCAGTCAGGAGAAACTCTGGATTCCATGGCGGCGCTTCGGGAAGCAAAGCGAAAGGGATCGAAAGTACTGTCAATTGTAAACGTGATGGGAAGTTCCATAGCAAGAGAATCGGATTACGTCCTGTATACGTGGGCAGGACCGGAAATTGCCGTAGCAACTACAAAGGCGTATACCACGCAGATGGTACTTCTTCTGATGCTGGGAGTATATCTTGCAAAGCAGTTAAACAGAATTGAGGAAAACGAATATTCGGACATTGTCAGGGAACTTCAAAAACTGCCTGAAAAGATAGAAGCAGTTCTGGACAATCTGAATCTTTACCAGAAAGCGGCATCCAGATATTTTAACCACAACAGCGTCTTTTATATTGGACGTAATGTAGACTATGCCCTGGGGCTGGAAGGATCTTTGAAACTGAAAGAAATTTCCTATATCCATTCGGAATCTTACGCAGCAGGAGAACTGAAGCATGGAACCATTTCTTTGATAGAACAGGGAACATTGGTGGTGGCTCTGGCTGCATATGAACCGCTGGCAGAAAAGATGCTGTCTAATATTGTGGAAGTAAAATCCAGAGGGGCAGAGGTACTGGCAATGACTACGTCCCAGACGGAAGACATGATCAGCGGCCAGGCATCAGAAGTGTTTGTGATCCCCAGGGTACATCCACTGTTGCAGCCGGTTCTCGGCGTGATTCCATTACAGCTGTTTGCCTATTATATTGCCCTGAACCGTGGCTGCGATATTGATAAGCCGAGAAATCTGGCAAAATCTGTGACAGTAGAGTAAGGAAACATCGACAGGAGGAAATAACAGTATGGGGATTCATGAAGAATGCGGTGTATTTGGAGTGATGAGCACAAAAAAGGAAAATGTGGCAGAACTGGCTTATTATGGCCTCTATGCCCTGCAGCACAGAGGACAGGAAAGCTGCGGAATTGTTGTAAATGACGACGGTGTATTTTCTTCTTATAAAGATCTGGGGCTTGTGAGCGAAGTGTTTTCGAAAGAAACACTGGCTCATTTCCCAGAGGGAACTATGGCTGTGGGCCATGTCAGATATGGAACTACCGGAGGAAATACAAGAAGTAACTGCCAGCCTGTTGAAGTCAACCATCAGAAAGGGAAAATGGCGCTGGCCCATAATGGAAATTTGAGCAATGCTCTGGAGCTTCGTGACAGGCTGGAACTGTCAGGAGCTATTTTTCATACTACCAGTGATACGGAAACAATCGCATATATGATTACCAGAGAACGTCTGACTGCCCCCAGCATTGAGGAAGCGGTCAGCAGAGCAATGAATTTCCTGGAGGGAGCTTATTCCCTGGTAATGATGTCCTCCACTAAGATGATTGCCGCCCGTGATCCATATGGATTCAGACCTCTTTGCTATGGAAAAATGCCGGACGGGACGTATGTAGCAGCCTCGGAAAGCTGCGCATTATCGGCAGTCGGCGCAGAGTTTGTCAGAGATATCCTTCCTGGAGAAATTCTGGTATTTCATCCAAACGGGGTAGAATCCAGAAAAGAACATTGCGGAAAAGAAAAAACAAAGACCTGCATTTTTGAATATATTTATTTTGCCAGGCCGGACTCTGTAATCGATGGCGTATCGGTTCATGAATCACGGATAACAGCAGGAAAACTGCTGGCAGAGAAGTATCCGGTGAAAGCAGATATTGTAATCGGAGTTCCGGACAGCGGGCTGGATGCTGCTCTGGGATTTTCAAAGGAATCAGGAATTCCCTATGGTATTGGATTAATTAAAAATAAATATATTGGAAGAACCTTTATCTCTCCAGGACAGAATGAACGTCTGGATCAGGTCAGAATCAAACTTTCTCCTGTAAAAAGTGTTATTGACGGAAAACGTGTGGTACTGATTGACGATTCCATTGTCAGGGGGACCACCAGCAGGCGTATTGTGAAACTTTTGCGGGATGCAGGAGCAAGAGAAATTCACATGCGGATTTCAGCCCCGCCGTTTTTGCACCCCTGTTATTACGGAACGGATATCGATTCCGAAGAAAATCTGATTGCCTGCCGCCACAGCACAGAAGAGATTGCAGAATTGATCGGAGCAGATTCTCTGGGATACCTGGAGGTGGGAAAACTGGATCAGCTTATCCGCTGCAAGGATTATTGCGCCGCCTGTTTTCATGGAGAATATCCTACTAAAATACCGACTGATCTCCGGAAAGACCGGTTTGAACAGAAGCTGTCTGAGCGAGCTCAGGGAAAGAGGAGCTAGATGATGAAAAAATTTGACAGAAAACTGATTTTGGAAGATGGAAGTGAGTATTATGGATATGGTTTTGGCGCTTCCGGTGAGAGGGTTACTGAAATTGTATTTAATACATCTCCGGTAGGGTACCAGGAGATTATTTCAGATCCATCGTATACGTACCAGACCGTTGTGATGGCCTATCCGCTGATTGGAAATTATGGGATTGCAGAAGAGGATTTTGAGACAGAATATCCGACAATTGGAGGACTTGCCGTAAGGGATTACAATGACCAGCCGTCTAACTTCCGCAGTAAGTATACATTATCTCAAACCATGGAGAAGTACCGGATTCCCGGAATTTATGGAATTGATACCAGAAAGCTGGTGCGTTCAATCCGCAACCTGGGAAGCAGAAAAGCGCTGATTACAGATGCAGATACTCCTTTACAGGACGGGCTTTTTAAACTGGCATCCTGCGATATACCAAAGAATGCGGTGGAACTGGTAAGCAGAAAAAAGATTCAGCAATACCAGGTTCCTGGAGAACGATACCGTGTAGCTGCCATTGACTGTGGAATGAAGCAGAATATTGTAAGAAGCTTTAATAACAGAAACTGCAGTGTAACAGTATTTCCATGGAATACTTCTGCAGAAGAGATAGAGAGAATAAAACCTGATGGGATTTTTCTGTCCAATGGCCCCGGCGATCCGGAAGACGTCCAGCCGGTTATTGAACTGGTAAAAAAACTGCGGGGGAAATATCCTGTTTTCGGAATCTGTCTGGGACACCAGATTATTTCTCTGGCATATGGCGCAAAGACTTATAAGCTGAAATTTGGCCACAGGGGAGGAAACCATCCGGTAAAAAATCTGATAACAGGAAAGATCGAAATTACCTCCCAGAACCATTCTTATGCAGTGGACAGGGAAAGTCTTGCAGATACAGATTTACAGGTGACACATCTGAATCTGCTGGATCAGACCGTCGAGGGGGTCGCCTGTAAAGAAGATCGGGTATTTAGCGTACAGTATCATCCAGAAAGTGCGCCAGGCCCCCAGGACAGCGGCTATCTGTTTGAACAATTCATCGAAATAATGGAGGAAGCGAAGAATGGCAAAACGAACTGATTTGAAAAAAATCCTTGTCATTGGTTCCGGCCCGATTGTCATTGGCCAGGCAGCCGAATTTGACTATGCAGGCACCCAGGCCTGTCTGGCTCTGAAAGAGGAAGGGTATGAGGTAGTGCTATGCAATTCCAATCCGGCAACGATTATGACTGATACGTCTATTGCAGATAAGGTATATATGGAACCGCTGACACTGGAATATGTGGCAAAAATTGTCCGGCATGAGCGTCCGGATGCAATTGTTCCTGGAATTGGCGGTCAGACAGGCCTGAATCTGGCCATGCAGCTGGAAAAAAAGGGGATTCTGAAAGAGTGCCGTGCAGAACTTCTGGGAACCAGCAGCGAGAGTATTGAAAAAGCAGAAGACAGGGAACTGTTTAAAGAGCTGTGTGAAAGCCTGGGAGAACCTGTGCTCCCTTCTGCAGTAGCCAATACGGCTGAAGAAGCGGTAACAGCTGCCAGAGAGATTGGCTATCCGGTAGTGCTCCGTCCGGCATTTACCCTTGGCGGAACCGGAGGTGGTTTTGCAGATGATGAACAGGAGTTTCTGGAACTGATTAAAAATGCCCTTTCTCTGTCGCCGGTGCATCAGGTGCTGATTGAGAAAAGCGTAAAAGGCTTTAAGGAAATCGAATACGAAGTGATCCGCGATGCCAATGACACAGCCATTACGGTCTGCAATATGGAAAATCTGGATCCGGTAGGAATCCACACAGGCGATTCCATTGTAGTCTGCCCCTCTCAGACTCTGACCAACAAAGAGTACCAGATGCTGCGGGACAGCGCTTTGAAAATCATCAGGGCGCTGAAGATTGAAGGCGGCTGTAATGTTCAGTTTGCACTGGATCCCAATTCCTTTCAGTATTACCTGATTGAGGTAAACCCCAGAGTATCCCGTTCTTCGGCGCTTGCGTCAAAGGCAAGCGGTTACCCCATTGCAAGAGTATCGGCAAAGATCAGCGTAGGAATGACATTGGATGAGATCATGCTGGTCAATACCCCTGCGTCCTTTGAACCTGCCCTAGATTACGTGGTAACCAAAATGCCTCGTTTTCCCTTTGATAAATTTACAGATGCCAATCAGAAACTGGGAACGCAGATGAAGGCAACCGGAGAAGTCATGAGTGTAGGAAGAACCTTTGAGGAAAGCCTGCTGAAAGCCGTCCGTTCTCTGGAAACCGGCGTCAGCCACCTGTATATGGAAAAATTTGAAAAACAGGACGCAGATGCTTTAATGGACTACATCCGAATCGGTACAGATGACAGAATTTTTGCCATTGCCCGTCTGCTGCGTCTGGGAGAATCCGTTTCCTCTATCCATAAGCAGACAGGGATTGATCCGTTTTTCCTGAATAAAATGAAACATATCACAGAGATAGAGCAGGAACTGAAGGCAGATATTGGAAACAGGGAATTATTGTATCAGGCGAAAAAAAACGGATTTTCCGACAGAGCGGTTGGAGAACTGTGGAATATGACGGAAGAAGACGTTTATGAGATGAGAAAAAAATACAGGATATTTCCGGTTTATAAAATGATCGATACCTGTGCATCTGAATTTGAAAGCTATGTTCCGTATTTTTATTCTACCTATGAAGACGAAAATGAATCCGTAATAGAAGAAAGAAAAAAGATTGTAGTGCTGGGTTCCGGTCCGATTCGGATTGGCCAGGGAGTAGAGTTTGACTATTCTACGGTACATGCAGTCAAGACCATTAAGGAGGCCGGATATGAAGCAATTATTATTAATAACAATCCGGAAACCGTGTCTACAGATTACACCACGTCCGATAAGCTGTATTTTGAACCATTGTGCGTGGAAGATGTGATGAATGTCATCGAGATGGAAAAACCAGACGGAGTAATTGCATCTCTGGGCGGCCAGACGGCCATCAATCTGGCAAAACCTCTGGAAGAGAGAGGGGTAAAACTGATCGGTACAGGCTGTGCAGCCATCGAGAAGGCGGAAAACAGAGATGCTTTTGAAAAACTGCTATTAGAACTTAACATTCCACAGCCGAAAGGACAGGCTGTCACTAATATAGAAGACGGAGTCAGGGCGGCAGAAGAGATTGGCTATCCGGTGCTGGTACGTCCAAGCTTTGTCCTTGGAGGAAGAGCCATGCAGATTGTGGCAAAGGAAGAACAGCTGCGCCATTATCTGAAAACAGCGGTAGAAATTGACGAGGACAAGCCGGTGCTGGTAGATAAATACATCTGCGGCAAGGAAGTGGAAGTTGATGCAGTATGCGATGGAAGGGATGTATTTGTGCCTGGAATTATGGAACTGGTAGAAAGAACCGGTATCCATTCCGGAGATTCTATCAGTGTATATCCTGCATTCAGCATTTCGGAAAAAGTAAAGGAAACCATTTTAGAGTATGCAAAAAAGCTGGGGCTGGGAATCGGCATTGTGGGACTTTACAATATCCAGTTTATTGTTGATAAAAAGGATCAGGTCTATATTATCGAAGTAAATCCCCGTTCTTCCAGAACCGTTCCTTTTTTATCAAAAGCAACAGGTTATCCAATACCGGATATTGCAACAAAGGTGATTCTTGGAAAGACTCTGAAAGAACAGGGAATAGACGTCATCTATCCGAAAGAACGGACAAAGTGGTACGTAAAAGCGCCTGCATTTTCTTTTTCAAAGCTGCAGGGGATGGATGCGTACCTCTCCCCTGAGATGAAGTCTACAGGAGAAGCCATCGGATATGATAAGAAGCTTCACAGGGCAATGTATAAGGCTATGATTGCATCAGGAATCCGTGTACAGAATTATGGAACGGTAATTGTAACCCTGGCAGACGAGGACAAGGAAGAAGCCATTCCGTTAATCCGCCGCTTTTATGATATGGGATTTAATATAGAAGCAACCTCCTTAACGGCAGAGACGCTGAAAAACCATGGAATCCGTACAAAAGTCCTTGGAAAGCCATCGGAAGGAAGCAGGGAAATCCTGGATGCCATAGGCGCCGGATATGTCAGCTATGTAATTAATACCCGTGCGATTCTCTCAGGCGTTCACTACGAAGACGGAACCGCTATCCGCAGTGCTGCGGCGCAGAATCATGTTACCATGTTTACGTCCCTGGATACCGTCAGAGTATTATTGGATGTGCTGGAAGAAATCACGATTGGAATTTCTGAAATAACGGAGGAAGAGTGATATGATACCAAATACAAATTACAGTAATTTAAAAGAATCGTATCTGTTTTATCATATTGGCCAGAAAACAAACGCCTATCTGAAGCAGCATCCAGACACTCATCTGTACCGTATGGGCATTGGCGATGTCTCTCTGCCTCTCTGTGACGAAGTGATTAAAGCTCTCCACAAAGCGGTAGATGATCAGGGAGAAAAAAAGACATTTCATGGGTATATGCCGGAATGTGGAGATCCGGATCTGCGGACTGCCATAGCGGAATATTATAAAAACCGGAAGGTATCCCTTTCGCCAGAGGAAGTATTTATTTCCAGCGGAGCAAGCGATGAACTGGGAGACATTCTGGATTTGTTTGGAAGAGATAAGACGGTCCTGATCATGGAACCGGCTTATCCGGCTTATGTGGACGCTAATATCATAGCGGGAAATAAAATCATCCATCTGCCGTCAGGAGAAAAGGATGGATTTGTGCCGCTGCCAGATGAAAATACTATGGCTGATATTATCTATATCTGCTCTCCGAATAACCCTACAGGAGCGGTTTTTAACTGCCAACAGTTAAAAATCTGGGTGGATTATGCCAACAGAACAGATGCGGTTATTTTATTTGATGCCGCATATGAGGCATTTATTGAAGAGGAAGAAATTCCTCACAGTATTTTTGAAATAGAGGGTTCAGAAACCTGCGCAATTGAAATCTGTTCCTTGTCCAAAACAGCCGGTTTTACCGGAACCAGACTGGGCTATACAGTAATTCCCAAAGCGCTGGAACGCAGTGGGATGAATTTAAATGGCATGTGGGTGCGCAACCGTACTACAAAAACCAATGGTGTATCCTATATTATCCAGAAGGGCGGGGCAGCTGTTTTTACAGAAGAAGGACAGCGGCAGATTCGCGAAAGAATACAGGTATATAAACAGAATGCAAAGGTACTGATGGAGGTTCTGGATAAGCTGGGAATCTGGTATTGCGGAGGGAAGAATGCTCCTTATATCTGGATGAAGTGCCCGGACGGAATGGGAAGCTGGGAGTTTTTCGACTATCTGCTTCAGGAAATCCAGGTAGTGGGAACGCCGGGAGAAGGCTTTGGCACCTGCGGAGAAGGGTATTTCCGATTCTCGACCTTTGGTTCGCCAGAGGATACGAAAGAGGCGGCTGGACGGCTTGCAGGGCTGCTGTCTAAATAAGAAAACGGAAAAACAGAAGAACAGCAGGAAGGGGCTGTATGAGGATTATAGTACAGCCCGCTCCTGCTATGGGAAAAATTTCAGAACAAATATCATATTCATAATAACCAAAATTTATAGACTATTTTACATGAGAATCGTCTTTTTTACGAGTTGCATAAGACTAACTTGTGTGATACACTTTGTAGGTAACGCACGATATATGGATGCTTTTGCACCTCAGATACATGCGTTTTTATTTTCTATACAAGTTAGTTTAAGCTAACTACGAAAGGAGATGATTGCATCAGACGATATCGTTCAACAATCTTACTGGCGGCTCTGTTGCTGGCCGTATCTGTCAGTTCCCTTTTTGTAGGGGTGATTGACATATCTCCAGGGGATCTTCTGACAGGAACTTCTCACCAGTGGGAGATATTTTTCGTATCCAGGCTGCCTCGTCTGCTGGCGGTTCTATGCACTGGAGTTGGTATGAGCGTAGCGGGACTTATTATGCAGCAGCTGTGCAGCAACAAGTTTGTATCGCCTACAACCGGCGCAACGATTTCATCGGCACAGCTGGGCATTCTGCTGGCACTGCTGTTTATGCCGGATTCTACCTTGTGGAGCCGCGCTGTATTTGCTTTTGTGTCAGCCGTTTTGGGTACCTGGCTCTTTGTCTGGTTTATTCAGCACATTCAGTTCAAGGATGTGGTGATGGTTCCGCTGGTTGGTATTATGTTTGGTAATGTGATAGGCGGGATTACCAGCTACCTGGCTTACAAATACGAGATGACCCAGGCGCTCTCTTCCTGGCTGGTGGGTCATTTTTCGCTGGTGTTGAAGGGAAGGTATGAGATTGTCTGGCTGACAGTTCCTCTGGTTATTCTGGCGTTTGTTTTTGCCAGCCATTTTAACATTGTAGGACTGGGAAAAGACTTTTCCAGGAACCTGGGAGTTCCGTACAATCTGGTGCTGTTTTTAGGGCTTACCATTGCAGCCATGATCACTGCCAGCATTGTGGTAGTGGTTGGATCCATTTCATACATTGGACTGATCGTTCCTAATGTGGTAGCCATGTATAAGGGAGATAAGATCCGCGGTACACTGGTGGATACTGCTCTGTTTGGCGCTGTCTTTGTGCTGGTATGCGACATAATCGGACGGGTGGTGATCGTTCCCTATGAGCTCCCTATTGAACTGATCGTAGGGATTCTGGGAAGCCTGGTTTTTATTGCCCTGTTGTTTTACCGGCTCAGATATGGAAGAAAGGCCATTCGTCTGGGCAGCGCAGGAGCAGGCTGCTGTTCTGCTATGCCAAATCTGAAAGGAGGTACTGAACAGTGAATACGGCTGCTATATGCGTTAACCGGCGCAAATTGCTGATTTTGACAGCGCTGGTACTATTCTGTGCGGCAGGCTATATGCTGGCAGAGGTAGATTTTTCCAATCAAAAGCTGTTTGCTTATGCACTGAAGATCCGTACCCCAAAGCTTATTGTCATGCTGATTACAGCCTTTTCCATTGGCGGAGCATCTATGGTATTTCAGACCATTATCAACAACACTATTGTGACACCCTGCCTGTTGGGTATGAATTCCTTATATATCCTTATCCATACGGCAGTGGTATTCTTTCTGGGGTCGGCCAGCCTGGTGGCTGTCAATGCCAACCTGTCCTTTGCTGTGGATGTGGTGCTCATGGGCATTGCCGCTACTGTGATTTACAGCTGGATTTTCAAAAAAACCAACCACAATGTTCTGTACGTGCTTCTGGTGGGAACGGTACTGACCTCCTTTTTCGGCAGTATCCAGACTACGCTGACGCGGGTCATGGATCCCAACGAGTATGATGCCTTGCTGAATTCCCTGGTGGCCAGCTTCAGCAATATCAATTCCGAGATCATCATTTTTTCCGTGTTTCTTCTGGCAGGAGTTGTTTTTGCCCTGCGGAGAGAATTGGCTCTGCTGGACGTACTGGCTCTGGGAAAGGAACAGGCCATCAATCTGGGGGTAGACTACGATCGCTGTATCCGCCGCCTTCTGCTGGGCGTGACCCTTTGTATCGCCGTGGCCACCGCTATGGTGGGTCCTGTCTCGTTTTTGGGACTCATTATTGCGAACCTGTCCCGCCAGTTTTTAAAGACGTTCCGCCATACTCAGCTGGTACTGGGAGCAGCGTTGATGGGCATGATTGTGCTGGTGGGCGGTCAGCTTATCGTGGAGCATGTATATTCCTATTCGGTGCCGGTAAGCGTGTTTATTACCGTAGGCGGCGGCCTTTACTTCCTTTATTTACTTTTAACCAGAAAGAAGGTGTAATTATAAACGTACAAGAACTTACTAAAAATTATGATGGGAAAACAGTAGTAGACAGCGTGTCTTTCGACATTCCTAAGGGAAAGGTAATCTCTTTTATCGGCCCTAATGGAGCGGGTAAGTCAACGGTGATGGGGATGATTTCCAGACTCATCGCTCACGACAGCGGGCTGGTGGATTTTGAGGGTAAGGATATCGCCAAATGGAAAAGCAGGGAGCTTTCGAAACGTCTTGCCATCCTGACCCAGTCCAATAATATTCAGATGAAGTTAACGGTACGGGAACTGGTAACATTTGGACGATTTCCTTATTCGGGCAGCAGGGTTACTCCAGAGGATCAGAAAATCATAGACAGGGCTATTTCCTATATGGAACTGGAGGAGATTCAAAACCGCTTTATTGACGAACTGTCCGGAGGCCAGCGGCAGAGGGCGCTGATCGCCATGGTCATTGCCCAGGATACGGAATACGTGCTTCTGGACGAGCCAACCAACAACCTGGATATCTATCATGCTGCCAATATGATGAAAACAGTCCGGCGCCTCTGCGATGAGTTAGGAAAGACTGTGATTTTAGTACTCCATGAGATCAATTATGCAGCATTCTATTCTGACTATATCTGCGCTTTTAAGGACGGAAAAATTGCCAGATTCGGCACTGTGGAGGAGGTGATGACAAAGGAAAATCTGTCCCAGATCTACCAGGTGGATTTTGAGATCCTGACTATTGCGGGAAAACCGTTATCTATCTACTATTAATCGTTATAAAACCATATTTTCAGTACTTTTTAGAAAAGGAGCAAATAGAAATGAACATGAAAAAAATATTCTCTTTTGCAGTAACTGGTGTGATGGCTTTTAGCATTATGGCCTGCTCTGCACAGAACGGCAGCATCAGCAGCCAGACTGCCAACGTCCCACAAAATAACGAAACACCTGAATCTGTAATCATTACCAGTCTCAACGCCGGAAAGGAGGAGACAGAAGTGGAGGTGCCTTACGATCCTCAGCGCATTGTTATTCTGGATATGGCTTCTCTGGATATTCTGGACGCTCTGGGGATGGGGGACAGGGTAGTTGGCACTGCCGATATCAGTCTGGATTATCTGCAGAAGTATATCCATGACGGTATCGCCAATTTAGGTACCATAAAGGAAGCAGATTTGGAGGCTGTGATGGCCTGCGACCCCGATGTGATTTTTATCGGCGGCCGTCTGGCCTCCAGCTATGACGCTCTCAGTGAGATTGCGCCAGTGATCTATCTGTCCACGGATACAGAACTGGGTGTTGTGGAGAGCGTGCGTAGGAATGCAGCCATAATTGCCTCATTATTTGGGATGGAGGACAAGGTAGATGGACTGATGGCTGATTTTGATGACCGAATTACTGCTTTGCAGGCTGTCTCTGAAGGGCAGACGGCCATCATAGGTCTGGTTACCAGCGGCAGCTTCAATGTGTTAGGCAATGACGGGCGCTGCTCCATGATTGGCAGGGAGATTGGCTTTGAAAATATCGGTGTGGATGCCAGCATTGATACTTCTACCCATGGCAATGAAGCTTCCTTTGAGTTCATTGCAGAGAAGTCTCCAGACTATATCTTTGTCATGGATCGCGACGCTGCCATCAACACCGATGGGGCAAAACTGGCCCAGGAAATCATGGAGAATGAACTGGTGATGGGAACAGATGCCTACCGGAACGGACATCTCATTTATCTGGCTCATCCTGCTGTGTGGTATACTGCTGAGGGAGGAATTACTGCACTGGATCTTATGCTGCAGGATCTGGAGAATGAACTGCCTCGCAGCTAAGAAACAGACTGTACGGGTATGGCTCTTATGGCTTCTGTCATAGATTTCACATAAGAACCAATGTGTTCTGGAGCATCGGAGCCATACTGTTCCAGAAATTTGACAATGGCAGATCCTACAATTACTCCGTCTGCCAGTTTCATCATGTCTCTGGCCTGTACCGGTGTGGAGATGCCAAAACCGATGGCGCAGGGAATGGAGGTATTCTGACGGACAATATCTACAATCTCTTTCAGATCCGTCTGGATTTCACTTCGGGCGCCGGTTACCCCCAGGCTGGATACAATGTAAAGAAACCCTTCTGCTTCCTTTGCAATCTTTGCAATCCGGTCTTTGGAGGTGGGGGCGATCAGGGAAATTAGATCGACTCCGTATTTCTGGCATATAGGAAGAAACTCTTCTTTTTCTTCAAAGGGCAGATCCGGAAGAATCAGCCCGTCCATGGAAAGGCGGCTGCAGGCAGAAAGAAAAGCTTCTGCTCCATAGGAAAACACCACATTGGAGTAAGTCATGAAAACCATCGGAACGGTAATGTCCTGACGCAGCTTTTTTACAAATTCAAAAATCTGATCAGTAGTAATTCCGCCTTTTAACGCCCGCAAATTAGCGCCCTGGATGACCGGACCTTCGGCAGTAGGATCGGAAAAAGGAATTCCCAGCTCAATCAGGTCTGCGCCGTTTTTTACGGCAGAGCGGACGGCGGAAGCAGTGGTTTCCAGATCCGGATCGCCGCAGGTAATAAATGCAATAAATGCTTTTTTGTTTTCAAATGCCTGTCTAATTTTACTCATGAATATCCTCCCCCCGATACCTTGCAATGGCGGCACAGTCTTTATCTCCCCGTCCGGAGATGGTGACAACGATAATCTGCTCTTTGTTCATAGATGGGGCCAGCTTCATGGCATAGGCCACGGCATGGGCTGACTCGATGGCAGGGATGATTCCCTCGGTTTTAGCCAGATACTCAAAGGCACAGACAGCTTCCTCATCTGTTACAGGAACATAATTTGCCCGCTTTATGTCGTGAAGATAAGCATGTTCCGGTCCGATTCCAGGATAGTCCAGCCCTGCGGAAATGGAGTAAACAGGAGCAATTTGTCCATATTTGTCCTGGCAGAAATAAGATTTCATTCCATGGAAAATACCAAGTCTTCCAGTTGAAATAGTGGCTGCAGTCTCAAAGGTATCTACGCCTCTTCCTGCTGCCTCACATCCGATTAACTGCACTTCCTTATCTTCGATAAAATGATAGAAGCTTCCGATGGCATTGGAGCCTCCTCCTACACAGGCGATGACAGCATCAGGAAGACGGCCTTCTTTTTCCAGAAGCTGTGCCTTGATTTCCTTAGAGATTACCGCCTGAAAATCCCTTACAATAGTAGGAAAAGGATGGGGGCCCATGACGGAACCAAGACAGTAGTGGGTGTCTGAGATACGGGAGGTCCATTCCCGCATGGCTTCGGATACAGCATCCTTGAGAGTAGCAGTTCCGGTGGTCACAGGAATGACTTCAGCCCCTAAAAGCCGCATCCGGTATACGTTTAATGCCTGACGGATGGTATCCTCCTTTCCCATAAAGACGACACATTCCATTCCCATAAGTGCAGCGGCGGTAGCAGTGGCAACTCCATGCTGACCGGCGCCGGTTTCGGCAATGAGCCGTGTTTTCCCCATTTTTTTTGCAAGGAGGGCCTGGCCTAATACATTGTTGATTTTGTGGGCTCCAGTATGGTTTAAGTCTTCCCGCTTGAGATAAATTTTTGCTCCTCCCAGATCCTTTGTCATTTTTTCAGCATAGTAGAGGCGGGAGGGACGTCCTGCATATTCGTTTAAAAGAGCAGTCAGTTCTCTGTTAAAATCAGGATCTTGTTTGTAATGGTTATATGCTTCTTCCAGCTCGATTACTGCATTCATCAGGGTTTCCGGGATGTACTGCCCTCCGTGAATGCCAAAACGTCCGTTAGGATTTGTCATTGCATTTCTTCCTTTCTTACGGAGGCTGTAAATGCCTCCATTTTATGTCTATCTTTTTTTCCGTTTATTTCGATTCCGGAGCTTACGTCTACGCCATAAGGGGAAAGCGTCCGGATGGCTTCTGACACATTTTCCGGATTTAAGCCGCCTGCCAGAAAAAAGGGGCGCTTTATACGGCAGCGGATCAAAGACCAGTCAAATACAACTCCCGTACCGGCTCCGGAGTCTAAAAGAATCAGGTCGGCGCTGCTGGCCTCAGCCCTGTTTATATCATCGGAGGTCTGCATGGTAAACGCCTGGATGATGGGAGCAGAGGTCAGGGAGCGGAGAGTTTTTATGGTCTGTCCCGTTTCCTGACCGTGAAGCTGAATCATATGAATGATGTTCTGATTCGCCAGTTCCGCCATTATTTCCGGTTCCTCATTTAGAAATACACCTGCGGCCTGAATCCTGGGACTCAGTCTGGCTTTCAGCTTTTCAGCCATTTCCGGTGTTACATACCGTCTGCTTTGGGGAACAAATACAAAGCCGATGTAGTCTGGTAACAGAGTATTGGCTATTTCAATATCCTGAAAACAGGAAAGCCCACAGAACTTTATCCTGGTCATAGGCAGTTCCTCCATGTCTTCAGCAGGGCTTTTTTATCAGGAGAACGCATCAGGGCTTCTCCCACCAGAACAGCGTCAGCTCCGATTTCAGACAAAGCCAGGATATCTTCTGTGGAGCTGATTCCGCTTTCAGCTACAAAAAGCCGGTCTGATGGGATCAGCGTCCGAAGGCTGCGGCTGTTGTCCAGATTCACAGAAAAATCTTTTAGATTGCGGTTATTGATACCGATAATTCTGGCGCCTGCGCTTATGGCTGTAAGTGCCTCATCTTCACTGTGGGCTTCTGTCAGAGCGGACAGCCCCAGTTCGTCACAGAGACGGAGATATTCCTGCAGCTGGCTTTGGCTTAAAATAGAACAGATCAGAAGTACCGCAGATGCCCCAAGCACTTTGGCTTCATAGATCATGTACTCGTCTACTATAAAGTCTTTGCGCAGGCAGGGGAGAGAAACTGTGGCTGCGATTTCTGACAGATAGGAGTTCTTTCCCAGAAACCATCTGGGTTCTGTAAGGACGGAGATACAGTCGGCTCCGGCTTCCTGGTACTCTCTGGCAATGCCCAAGTAAGGAAAGTCCGGAGAAATCAGCCCTTTTGAAGGAGAGGCTTTCTTGCACTCGCAGATAAAGGACATTCCTGGATTTCCAAGAGCCTGTTCAAAGGAGAAGTTCCCTTTTGGAAGAGAAAGAGCCTCTTTTCTGAGTTCAGACAGGGGTAGTTTTTCTTTTGCCAGCAGGGTACGCTCCCTGGCATGGCCGGCAAGCTGGTCAAGAATGGTCATGAGATCACCTCCGGAATATTGCTGAGTGTAATCAGTTTCTGAAGAGTTTCCGCCGCCCTACCGGAATCAATAAGTGATGCGGCAAGCTCTATGCCTTCTTTCAGGTTTTGGGCTTTCTCTCCGATATAGAGAGCCGCCCCTGCATTTAGAAGAACAGCGTCCCGCTTTGGCCCTTTTTCTCCGTTAAGGATTGCCAGGGTAATGCGGGCGTTTTCTTCAGGAGTTCCCCCTTTTAAATCTTCTTTTTGGCAGCGGGTAAATCCAAATTCTTCAGGGGTAATGGTATAGGATTTAAACCAGCCGTTTTTGATTTCACAGATTCTGGTTGGAGCGCTGAGAGAGATTTCGTCCAGCTTATCCATGCCATATACCACCATGCCACGCTTCACGCCCAAATGGATCAGAACCTGAGCCAGAGGCTCTGCCAGATAATCATCATATACACCCAGCAGCTGCATGGAAGGAGTCCCAGGGTTTGTGAGAGGCCCCAGGATGTTGAATACGGTTCGGAATCCCAGTTCCTTTCGGATTGCACCTACATATTTCATGGAAGAATGGTACTTTTGTGCAAAGAAGAAGCACATGCCGGCATCTTTCAGAAGTTCTCTGCATCGTTCAGGACTCTGATAAATATTTACCCCCAGGGCTTCCAGACAATCAGCAGTACCGCAGCGCGAAGAAGCGGCCCTGTTTCCGTGCTTTGCTACTTTCATGCCGCTGGAAGCGGCAACCAGGGCAGCTGTAGTAGAAATATTAAAGCTCTGGGCGTTGTCTCCTCCGGTTCCGACAATCTCAAACAGCTCCATATCTGTTTTTACCTGTTGTGCATGCTCCCGCATAGCGGCGGCGCAGCCGGTAATCTCATCAGTGGTTTCAGCTCTGGCGCTTTTTGTGGAAAGGGCAGCTAAAAAAGCGGCGTTTTGTGTGGCAGTGGTTTTTCCATCCATAATTTCATTCATTACGGCATAAGCTTCTTCATAAGACAGATCCTGTTTACTTACAATTTTTACAATAGCTTCTTTAATCATGGCTGTATCTCCTTTATAAAGTTTTTAATCATAGTCGTTCCGTCAGGAGTGATAATGGATTCGGGATGAAACTGAAGGCCGTAAATGGGAAAACAGCTATGCTGTACGCCCATGATTTCCCCATCTGCTGTACGGGCGGTAATCTGCAGGCAGTCAGGTAGAGTGTCCGGATCAGCTGCCAGAGAATGGTATCTGGCAACAGCAGCCTTTTGGGGACATCCGTGAAACAGGGGACAGGCTGTTTCAAAGAGAACCTCCGACTGCTTTCCATGCATCAGTTCCCTGGCATAGGTAATGGAGGCTCCAAAGGCGGCGCAGATGGCCTGATGGCCCAGGCAGATGCCAAGCATGGGGATTTTGTCTCCAAGACTTTGAATCAGCTGGATCATGATTCCGCCATCTTCTGGTCTTCCAGGCCCGGGAGAAAGGATAATCCGGTCAGGGTGGAGGGCCTCGATCTCATCTACTGTTTTTTCATCATTCCGGATGACCAGAATATCCGGATCAAGGGTACCGACGATCTGGTACAGGTTGTAAGAAAAGCTGTCGTAATTGTCGATTAAAAGTGTCATAGCAGATCCTCCTGTGCAAGTTCAAGGGCGTTCAGGGAAGAGCGGGCTTTATTAAGGCATTCCTCATACTCCTTTTCAGGAACAGAGTCGGCAACAATTCCGGCGCCGCTTCTCACATACACCCGTCCGTTTTTCTTGCAGGCAATGCGGATAGCGATGCAGGTATCCATATTTCCGGCAAAATCGATATATCCGATAGCTCCTCCATAAATCCCCCGCTTATTTTGTTCCAGCTGGTTAATTAACTGGCAGGCCCTGATCTTTGGAGCGCCGGAGAGGGTTCCGGCAGGAAGCACCGCTTCAATGGCATCCAGGGCGTCATATCGGGGATCGATTTCTCCTCTGACTGCAGAACCGATATGCATCACATGAGAAAAACGCTGGATGGAGTGAAACTGTTCCACCTGAACCGTTCCGAACCGGCTGATTTTTCCAAGGTCATTTCTTCCCAGATCCACCAGCATATTGTGTTCAGCCAGCTCTTTTTCATCAGTCAGAAGCTGTTCTTCCAGTTTTTTGTCTTCCGCTTCACTGGCTCCTCTTGGACGGGTTCCAGCCAGAGGAAAGGTACGGAGAATCCCGTTTTCCAGCTTTACCAGTGTTTCTGGGGAAGCGCCTGCTACCTCCAGATCCGTACTGGAGAAATAGAACATATAGGGAGATGGGTTCAGGGTACGGAGAATTCGGTAAGTCTGGAACAAACTGCCTTCAAAGGGAGCACTGAAGCAGTTGGAAAGCACAATCTGAAAAATATCCCCTTCCCGTATGTGGAGTTTCGCTTCCTCAACCATATTGCAGAAGGTATCCTTGTCAAACATGGGGGTAACTGTCCCGAGAAGCTTTCCTGTAAGTCTGGTTTCTTTTTCTCCGTTTTTTAAGAGCTCTGCCAGGTGTTTCAGTTCCAGAACCGCCTTATGGTAGCTGGTCTCAGACTCAGTCAGGGACATGTTGACCATGAGGATGATTTTCTGCCTGACATGGTCAAAGGCAATTACTTTATCAAAAAGCATCAGATCCAGATCCTTGAAGGTATCGTCTGCTCTGCTGCCGCAGCGGACAGAAGGTTCGCTGTATCCAAAATAGTCATAGGAAAAATATCCTACCAGTCCTCCTGTAAAAGGAGGCAGATAATCGAAACTGGGACTTTTATATTCTTCCAATATCTGACGGATAACAGAAGAGGGGTCATCGGTGTGTACCGTAAGGTTTCCTGCTTTTAAAAGTCCGCTGGTACAGGTGATTTCCAGCTTGGGATCAAAGCCAAGAAAGGAATAGCGTCCCCAGGTTTCGTTGGCTGCAGCCGATTCCAGCAGATAGCAGTGGGAGGAAACATGTTTTAAAATTTTTAAGGCTTCAATGGGAGTGATAAAGTCGGACAGAAGTTCACAGCTTACAGGGAGCACATCATAAGTTCCTGTGGCTGCCAGTTCCTGTATGAAACTGAGAGATGGTAATATTTTCATAGGCTGCCTCCTTCTAAAAAAGATTTTGGTGAATTTCTGCCAGAAGGGGAAGCTTTTTGTGAATAAAAAACGCCCTTGACAGAAAACAAGAGTTTCTGTCAAGGACGAATCGTGTACAAAAATAAAATAGTACAAAAAATCCGCGGTGCCACCTTGAATTCATGGTTTTACCATGCGCTTAGCAGGATACCAACATATCCCCGGCAACTGACGTATGCCTTCACGTTGCAGAATACTGGGTTTCGGCAAAATACCGGAACTTTTGACTGCACCCTCAGCGGTCCATTTGACAACTTGTTTCTCACCTGACTCTCACCAGCGCAGGCTCTCTGTAAAGGCATCATTGCCGTTATCTCCGCTTCAACGGTTTTGGGTATGAAATTGTTTTGGATTCTAGCACTGAAATTTTCAGTTGTCAAGTAAAATTTTTTTACAGGGCAGAGGGGCACGTTTTTAGTTCTGAGCCATTTTATTTGCCAGATTTTACTGTCATATCAAAGCATTAGATGTAAGAAGGTGAACTCTTTAAAAACGAACTCTTGAAGATTGTGGTGGATGTAACAGAATTCCTTCCAGAAACAGCGTAAAACAAAGAACAGGTGTTCACTTTTTCTGTACTTTTGAAAGAATTTATGATATACTAAAGTGCAATGACTGAGTCTTTTTTTACTATAGATTCTGGAGGTGGATTTTATGCAAAATGAACAAAAAATCTTCGAATTACATTCCGAATACGCCCCCACTGGCGACCAGCCCCAGGCCATTGAGGCGTTGGTCAAAGGGTTTCAGGAAGGCAATCAATTCCAGACTTTACTAGGGGTTACGGGTTCCGGCAAGACCTTTACCATGGCTAATGTGATTGCCCGGTTAAATAAGCCGACACTGGTAATAGCGCATAATAAGACTTTAGCAGCACAGCTCTATGGTGAGTTCAAAGAGTATTTTCCGGGTAACGCAGTGGAATACTTTGTATCCTACTACGATTATTATCAGCCGGAGGCATATGTTCCGTCTACAGATACATATATTGAAAAGGATTCCGCTATTAATGACGAGATTGACAAACTGCGTCATTCTGCTACAGCGGCCTTGTCTGAGAGAAAAGATGTCATTATTGTTGCGTCTGTATCCTGTATATACGGCCTGGGAAGCCCCATAGACTATAAGGAAATGGTAATTTCCCTCAGGCCGGGCATGATAAAGGACAGGGATGAGGTAATTCACAAGCTGATTGACATTCAATACGCCAGAAACGATATGGACTTTAAACGGGGAACTTTTCGGGTCAGGGGAGATACCCTGGAGATTTATCCGGCCTATTCTGGAAATGAGGCCTATCGGGTGGAATTTTTTGGAGATGAGGTAGACCGGATTACGGAAATTGATACAGTGACGGGGGAGATTAAGGCTCAGCTGGGCCATGTGGCAATTTTTCCGGCGTCTCACTATGTAGTTCCCAAGGATAAGATGCTTCTTGCAACAGAGCACATCTTAGAAGAGATGAAGGAACGGGTAACCTTTTTTAAGAGTGAAGATAAGCTGTTAGAGGCTCAGAGAATTTCGGAAAGAACCAATTTTGACGTGGAAATGATGAGGGAGACGGGATTTTGTTCCGGCATTGAAAACTATTCCAGACATTTAACCGGCACAGCGCCAGGAGAGCCGCCATGGACTTTGATAGACTATTTTCCAGATGATTTTCTGATTATTGTAGATGAGTCCCATATTACCCTGCCTCAGGTTCGGGGAATGTATGCAGGAGACCAGTCCAGAAAGAGGACGCTGGTAGACTATGGGTTCCGGCTTCCTTCTGCACTGGATAACCGCCCCTTGAATTTTACTGAGTTTGAGAGTAAAATTAACCAGATGATGTTTGTATCAGCGACTCCTTCTGCATATGAAAGTGAACACGAGCTGATGCGGGTAGAACAGATTATCCGGCCTACAGGACTTCTGGATCCGGAGATTTTTGTCCGTCCTGTAGAAGGCCAGATTGACGATTTGATTTCAGAGGTCAATAAAGAGGTAGAAAAGCATCATAAAGTATTAATCACGACTTTAACAAAGCGGATGGCAGAGGATTTGACCGATTATATGCGGGAAGTAGGAATCCGTGTAAAATACCTTCATTCTGATATTGATACCCTGGAGCGGGCGGAAATCATTCGGGATATGCGGCTAGACGTGTTTGACGTACTGGTTGGAATCAACCTGTTACGAGAAGGACTGGATATTCCGGAAATTACGCTGGTAGCCATCCTGGATGCTGATAAAGAAGGATTTTTAAGATCGGAAACCTCCCTGATCCAGACCATCGGACGTGCGGCTCGAAACAGCGAAGGCCACGTCATCATGTACGCAGACACCATGACAGATTCCATGAAAAATGCAATAGAAGAAACCAACCGCCGACGGAAAATCCAGCAGAAGTATAATGAAGAACACGGCATTACTCCTACGACAATCAAAAAAGCAGTAAGGGATTTGATTGCCATTTCCAAGGCGGCGGTAGAGTCAGAGAAGGACTTTAAGAAAGAACCGGAATCTATGAATGAGAAGGAGCTGAACCAGTTAGTAAAAGAACTGACTAAGAAAATGCATCAGGCTGCGGCAGAGCTGAACTTTGAGGAAGCAGCAAAGCTGCGCGACAGAATGATAGAAGTCAAGAAAGCTCTTTTAGAACTGGAATAGGCTGTTGAATAAAATGTAACTGTTAGGAAGCCGAAACATGAAGCTGTATCAGTGCAAAACAGGGACTGTATATCAGGTAACCAAAATCCAGCTTTCCAGACCTCTGAAAGGGCGTTTGGACGCATTTGGGTTAAGAGAAAAAACACAGATTACCGTGATTGGCCGAAAACACAGCGGAACCTTAATTCTTAAGGTGCGGGGTACCAGACTGGCATTAGGACACCGGATTGGAGAGGGCATTGAAGTAGAAGAAAGGAAAGCGATGGATGGCTGATACAGTCCAAAACTCTATTACAGTAGGATTGATAGGCAATCCGAATTGTGGAAAAACCACGTTGTTTAACGCTTTTACAGGTGCAAAGTTAAAAACAGCCAATTGGCCAGGCGTTACCGTGGAACGGACAGAAGGAGAAATTATCTGGAACGGGCAGAACGTACATCTGATTGATTTGCCAGGAATCTACAGTCTGGATTCTTATACCATTGAAGAAAAAGTAGCTGAAAAATTTCTGGAAGAGGGAGAAGCAGACGTTATTATCAATATAGCGGATGCTTCTTTGCTGGAGCGCAGCCTGTATCTGACCATGCAGCTTTTGGAACTGAAAAAGCCAGTTGTTCTGGCTCTCAACATGATGGATGGGGCAGAATCCAAAAGAACGGAACTGGACGTAAAAGCGTTGTCAGAAGGACTGGGGCAGATTCCGGTTGTTCCTCTTTCGGCAAAAAGCCGCATTGGGCTGGATATCCTTATGGATACTGTGGAAAAAGTCTCTCAGGAAAGAAAAACAGGGGGAGTTCTTCATAGCGCAGTGTTAAAATCTGACAGATCGCAATCCAAAGCAGAGTTTATCGAAAGACTGGTTGGACAGTGCGTCAAAACCGGAGCCGATGGATTCCAGGAGGGAGCGGCCTTTACGGATTGGATAGATGGGTATCTGACCCATCCTGTTTTGGGTATTCCGCTATTTCTGGGAATTATGGCGGCAGTATTCTGGCTGACTTTTACTGTGGGAGATTATCTCAAAGGTTATTTTCTGGCAGGCCTGGATGAGTTTTCTGGGCTTATCAGGGAACTTTTAGAAGCAGTCCATACGGCAGACTGGGCCGTGTCGCTGGTTGTAGACGGTATTGCAGCAGGCGTAGGGGGAGTTCTCAGTTTTTTGCCCAATATTGCGATTTTATTTTTGGCAATGGCTTTTTTAGAAGACAGTGGTTATATGGCACGGATTGCATATGTGATGGATGACATAATGGGAAAAGCAGGCCTGTCTGGAAAGGCATTTTTGCCAATGCTTCTGGGCTTTGGGTGCAGCGTTCCGGCAGTTATGGCTTCCAGAACCCTTTCCACCATGGAAGACAGGAAAAAAACAATTGCCATGATTCCTTTTATGTCGTGTTCAGCCAAACTTCCTGTCTATGTGCTGTTTGCAGAAATGTTTTTTCCGCAGCATGCCATGGCGGCGGCCTGTTTACTATATGGAATGGGTCTGGCAGCGGCAGTATTGACGGCTATGCTTATCCATAAGGGAGAAGACGGGGAGGAAAACGCCCTTTTAATCGAACTTCCCCAATACCGGATGCCAGGCCTCCGAAACGCAGCAATTTATGTATGGGAAAAAGTAAAGGATTATTTAAGCAAAGCCGGAACTACGATTTTTCTGGCTTCTATTGTGCTCTGGCTGATTTTAAATGTAGGGACAGAAGGATTTGTTACAGAAGTCTCGGACAGCATTGCTGCCCAGGCAGGACAGATGCTTGTACCTGTCCTGAGTCCCTGCGGACTGGGAAGCTGGCAGATTGCAGTAGCGCTGCTGTCCGGACTGTCTGCGAAAGAAGTAGTTGTAGCCAGCTTTTCCGTGTTATATAATATTAGAAATATTAACTCCCCTGCCGGAATGATGAAATTATCCATGATTTTGAGAGAAACTGGATTTGGACCGCTAAACGCCTGTGCAATGTTGGTTTTCTGCTTGCTGTATACGCCCTGCATTGCGGCCCTTTCCGTAATCCGAAGGGAAACAGGGTCTGTGAAATGGACCTTGGGACTGGCCGCCTTTCAGTTCATAACAGCATGGACGGCCGCTGCATTTATTTATCAGATAGGAAGACTTATATTATGACAGAAGAAGTAAAGGAAACAAAAGACGTGTCCAATGATAAACTATTAGTAGAAACAGCAGTGTCTACCGGAGAGATTATGTTGGTCAGCGGTGCAGAAATATATCGTGTAGAAGATACAGTTGGCAGGATTCTTTCCATCGAACCAGGCCGCCAGTCGGAAAACGTGGCTTTGGGAACCAGCCTGATTGTGACGCTGGACCGGCCGGGAAACGAAAGCCTGACTGTGATGCGCCGGATTCGCAACCGGTCTACTAATCTGAACAGGGTGTGCCGCGCAAATGAGGTTTCCCGGAGACTTTGCGCCGGAGCCATGGGGCTTTCAGAGGCAAAGGAGACCTTAAAGGAAATTCAGTCCGAAACCCAGTACAGGGCTTTGACGAAAGCTATTGGTTATGTTGGGGTGTCTGCATTTTTTGCCCTGCTTTTGGGGGGAACCTGGAGAGAAGGGCTGGGAGCTGGGATTGCAGGAGCCTGTCTGGCAGCAGTCTGCCTGATTACGGCAAAGGTCCGGCTCAATGATTTTTGCATCAATGCCCTGGGGGCATTTGCAGTGGGATTTACAGCCCTGTCTATTGAAAACTGGGTAATGTCTGGAATGAATGGAAATGCAGTGATTACCGGCGCTATTATGCCTCTGGTTCCAGGTGTAACGTTTACAACGGCAATTCGGGATATCCTAAACGGGGACTATTCTTCCGGAACCAGCCGTATGATGGAAGCCCTGGTGGTGGCGCTGTCTGTTGCAGTAGGAATCGGTACTGCCATGACCCTGTTTGGAAATATGGTGGGAGGCGGTAGATTGTGATGATGCAGATAGCAGTACAGACCATTTCCGCATTTCTGGCCGTTGTGTTTTTCGGCCTTTTGCTGGAAATGCCGAAACGGTATCTGATAGATGCGGGAATAGTAGGCGGAGCCGCCTGGCTGGTTTACCTTCTGACTGCCCAATGGAGCGGTTCCAACATTTTGGCGGCTTTTGCCTCTACTCTGGTTGTTGCATTTATCAGCCATATATTTGCCCGCTGTTTTAAAGCTCCGGTAACCGTGTTTTTAGTAGCAGGGATTCTGCCGGCTGTACCAGGGGCGTCGATTTACCGGTGCGTATTTTATGTAATTCGAAATGGAAGAAGCCTGGCTACCTATTATCTGGTAGAAACTCTTCAGATTGCCGGAGCCATTGCAGTTGCAATTTTTATTATGGATTCCATTTTCAGACTGATTCAGGACAATGAGAAACGATGGAAAGAGAACCGTCCATGCGGCAATAGCGGTAAATCTGATTTGACAGACGATCTTCCACAGGAACCTCAGACTGATTAATTTCACAAACCATACGGCTTAAAAGCTCATAATCTGCAGTCGGATTATCGATGGTAAGCAGGACTTCGTGGATGCTGGAAGGCAGGATTAAAATATCTGCATTCTGGCTGTCTGCGAAGTTTTTTAATATCTCCGGATACCGCATGCATGCGGCCCCAAAGATGCTTTTCTGATTGGTTAAAATGTAAAGGGGAAATTCCTGGATATTTTCCTCCGGCTCAGGAAAAAGGGAGGATGATTGGGAAAGGACGGAGTCTTCGCCGGACAACTCGTTCATTACCTGAGTCAGGCTTCGGATGCTGGCCGGAAGCAGGTGGGGCGTATTCCGTTCTGCACAGGCTGCAAGGCAGTCCAGGGAAAGGTTCCAGATTTTTAAATGCTGGTTTCGGACAAAAGCGGTCATCTGCTGCATGTTTTCCTCATCTGTCAGGTAGATGCAGAACACAACAGCCAGATCCAGATAGGGGATATGGGGAACGGCCTGTAAAAGCTCCTGATTAGACTGGGCGTGAATCAGGCGGAAGATAATCTTATCCTCCAGATTGGAAAAATCCTGAAAAAGAGCTGGATTCAGGCCGGAAAAATCCCCTCTGGTCCGGTAGACATCCAGAATCATATCATAGATTTCTTCCATAGAATATCCGTTTTGATAGGTTTGATAGTAGGAATTCAGGTAAATGGTAGGGGCGATCAGCTCTCCCACTGTTTCGATACAGATGCCGTCCAGCAGCAGGCCATTGTTTTTTTGAACCTGTTCCAGATGAACGCTGCAGCGGTCTCCTAAAAGAGCCTGGATGTGGGATGCTACCTGATTGAGAAATGTTTTGTATACCATAGACAGTATACCTCCTTTAGAATATATTTGTAGAATCTGCGAATGCAGTTCTGACATGCGGTTATAATGGTTCAGGATATAGTTGCTGGTGTAATTCAGAAAAATATGTTAAAATATAAAACAGGGATGATGGTGCAGATAACTGCGAAAAATATAGAAAATAAAGAAAAAAGAATGCGTCTGATAGGAATCGAACCTACGCACACGGCTCCGGAGGCCATTGCTCTATCCACTGAGCTACAGACGCATCTCTTGTATTGTACTATATTTTTTCCAGAACTGCAAGCCCTAATTTTATTGCTTTTTTAATTTGTTTTTGTTAAAATAACCCCATGCGGAAAAAGAGACGTCAGGAGGTAGTGATTTGAGAAAAAATGATAATAAATACGGCTATTCTTCCTTTACGGCAGAAGAGCTGAGAAAATATTTAAAATTGCTGATTATTCCAGGATTGATTGTGCTTGTAATACTGGCGGTTATCCTTGCCAAAAATCTGGCTGAAAGCAAAAACGGAGGAGCCAATACAGAGACAGTCCAGACTGAACAGCCAATTCCGGAAGAGCCTTCCGGTTCTGCAGAAGCCGCTACGGAGAGCGGGGAGTCCCAGGATTCACAGGAAGCAAACCAGGAAACAGAAGCTCAGGTGCAGAATGCAGATACATTTGTGAAAGACGGAGTTCCGGAAATCAATGAACTGATGGAACGGTATTTTGCGGCAAAGCAGGGGGCAGATATTGAGACAGTATACCGGCTTTTCGGCCGCACAGATATGGAAGGCGCCGAAGAACTGGAAAGCGAGTACCGTTATACCTCCCGCTATACAGACGGGTATGAAAATATTGTATGCTATACCAAGCCGGGAACAGCAGAAGGAAGTTATCTGGTGTACGTCAGCTATGACCTGAAGTTTAAACATGCAGAAACCCTGGCGCCAGGCCTGTTCCGAGTATATGTGATTACCAATGAGGAAGGCAGCCTTCAGTTGGTAGACAGCAGTCTTCAGGATGAATCAGTTCTCCAGCAGTTTGAAGAAGCAGAAAAGACAGACGAGCTGATTCTTTTGAGAACGGAAGTTTATGCCAAGCTGAGACAGGCCTTAGAGACAGATTCCGATTTGGCGGGAGTATACGGCGTGCTTCAGAAAAATCCTGTGATAGGAGAAACCCAGGAGACCAGAGAGGGCAGTTCGGTGTCTATTGTACCGGTAGGTGAGACGCCAGGAGCGTCAGAGAGCGCTCCGTCAGAGTCAGAAAGCGTCCAGGCGGAAACAGACAGCGTACAGGCGGAAACAGACAGCGTACAGATAGAGATTGAAGGGACTCAGGCAGAGTAACTGCCGAAAAAAGGAGTAAAAATATGGATGTAAAAGACTTTTATTTTGATTTGCCTCAGGAGCTGATTGCACAGGACCCGTTAGAGGATCGTTCTGCTTCCAGGCTTCTGGTATTAAATAAAACCACCGGGGCAGTAACTCACAGGCATTTTCGGGATATTAAGGAATATTTAAAGCCAGGCGACTGTCTGGTTATTAACGATACCAAGGTAATACCTGCCAGACTGTTTGGCGTCAAGAAGGACACAGGCGCAAAGATAGAGGTGCTTTTGTTAAAACGGCGGGAAAATGATATTTGGGAAACTCTGGTAAAGCCGGGAAAGAAGGCAAAGCCTGGCACAGAGCTGGATTTTGGAGACGGCCGTTTAAAAGCTACAGTAGTAGACGTAGTGGATGAAGGAAACAGGCTGATTCAGTTTCATTATGACGGGATTTTTGAGGAAATCCTGGACGAACTGGGACAGATGCCCCTTCCGCCTTATATTACCCATCAGCTTCAGGATAAAAACCGTTATCAGACCGTTTACGCAAAGCATGAGGGTTCGGCGGCAGCGCCTACGGCAGGTTTGCATTTTACCAAAGAACTGCTGAAAGAAATTGAAGACATGGGAGTAAAAATTGCCCATGTAACCCTTCATGTAGGACTTGGCACATTCCGTCCGGTAAAGGTAGATAATGTTTTGGATCACCATATGCATTCCGAGTTTTACATGGTAGAGGAGTCGGAAGCCAGGAAGGTTAATGATACCAAGGCAGCAGGGGGACGGGTTATCTGCGTAGGAACTACCAGCTGCCGTACCATTGAGTCTGCTGCAGGAGAAGATGGACTGTTAAAAGCCGGAAGCGGATGGACAGAGATATTTATTTATCCTGGTTATCAGTTTAAGATTTTAGACTGCCTGATTACTAACTTCCATTTGCCGGAATCCACACTGGTGATGCTGGTTTCTGCACTGGCCGGAAGAGAACATGTGCTGGCGGCATATCAGCAGGCAATAGAGGAACGATACCGGTTTTTCTCGTTTGGGGACGCCATGTTTATAACGGATGATGATAAATAGTAACAGCGTCATGGGTTCGCCTTATGAAAGATGCGCCATATAAGTGTCAACGGAAAAAAGGGGCACTTGTATGGCGTATTGTATCATTTTTACAGATGCACAGAGAAAGTAGAGGAATTTCCATGGAGGAAATGCGTTTAAATAAATATTTAAGTGAAATGGGAATCTGCTCCAGGCGGGAGGCCGACAGGCTGGTAGAGGCTGGAAAGATTCTGGTAGACGGAAAACCGGCGGTAATGGGACAGAAAGTTCTGGCAAACCAGGAAATTATCTGTAATGGCCGTCTGGTAGAAAAAAAAGATCCTCCTGTGCTTTTGGCAGTCAATAAGCCCAGAGGGGTTGTCTGTACAACTTCTGACAAGGACAGGGCGGAAAATATTGTGGAGTTTTTAAACTATCCCTTCCGCATTTATCCGGTTGGCCGTTTGGATAAAGATTCCGAGGGCCTGCTTTTGATGACTAATCAGGGAGATTTGGTTAATAAAATTATGCGGGCAGGCAATTTCCATGAAAAAGAGTATGAAGTTGTGGTAGATAAACCCATTACCGCCGGATTTTTAAAACAGATGGCGTCGGGAGTCCCGATTTTGGATACTGTAACCAGGCCTTGTAAAATCGAGCAGTTAGACACACATAAGTTTAAAATTATTTTGACCCAGGGGTTAAACCGTCAGATTCGCCGTATGTGCCAGGAACTGGGATACTCGGTTTTGGAATTAAAGCGAATCCGTATTATGAATATTAAATTGGGAACTTTAAAAACAGGAGCTTACCGTCTGGTGACGCCGGAAGAGGAGGCAGAGCTGAGCCGGCTTTTAATCAATTCTTCCAGCGCTCCGAAGAACCACAAAAAGAAAGGATGACACCAGGGAATGGATGATAAAAACGCAATGCAGAGAATGAAAGAATTAATCTCTATCCTGACAGAGGCCGGAAAGGCTTACTATCAGGAAAGCCGGGAGATTATGAGCAATTATGAATATGACAGGCTTTATGACGAGCTGCTGGAACTGGAACAGAGGACGGGAACCGTGCTGTCTTCCAGCCCGACCCAAAAGGTGGGTTATCAGGTGATTTCCGAGCTGCCTAAGGAGGCCCATGAATCGCCTATGCTGTCTCTGGACAAAACCAAGGATGTAGAGACCTTGAAAGACTGGCTGGGAGGGCAAAAGGGACTGCTGTCCTGGAAGATGGACGGATTAACCATTGTCCTTACTTACGAAAACGGAGCCCTTGTAAAAGCCGTTACCAGGGGAAATGGGGAGATTGGAGAAGTCATTACCAATAATGCCAGAACCTTTGTCAATGTCCCAGTCACAATTCCCTTTAAGGGCCAGCTGGTTTTGAGAGGCGAGGCTATTATCCGTTATTCGGATTTTAACCGGATTAACGAGGAAATAGAGGATGTAGACGCCAGGTATAAAAACCCCAGAAATCTCTGCAGCGGTTCGGTGCGCCAGTTAAACAGCCAGATAACTGCAGAGCGCAGTGTACATTTTATGGCCTTTAATCTGGTAAGCGCAGAAAATGTGGATTTTTTCAATTCAAGGAAATGCCAGTTTCAGTGGCTGGCTTCCCAGGGATTTGACGTGGTGGAATACCGGGAGGTGGACAGGAAAAATCTGGCAGAAACGGTGCAGTGGTTTTCGGAACAGATTGGAGAAAACGATATTCCGTCTGACGGCCTGGTACTGCTCTATGACGATATTGCTTACGGTGATTCTCTGGGGCGCACGGCCAAATTCCCCCGCAATTCCATTGCTTTTAAATGGGCAGACGAGATTCGGGAAACCAGATTAAAATACATTGAGTGGAGTCCTTCCCGTACCGGTTTGATTAATCCGGTAGCAGTATTTGAGCCTGTAGAACTGGAGGGAACCACAGTAAGCAGGGCCAGTGTCCACAATATCAGCATTTTAGAATCCCTGGCATTGGGAGACGGAGATACCATTACTGTGTATAAAGCCAACATGATTATTCCTCAGATTGGGGATAACCTGACCCGCAGCGGAGTCAGCCATATTCCAAAGACCTGTCCGGTGTGCCAGGGAGCGACAGAAATCCGCAAAATTAATGATGTGAAGTCCCTGTACTGTACCAATCCGGACTGCCAGGCAAAAAAGATCAAGAGCTTTACCCTGTTGGTAAGCAGGGACGCCCTTAATATTGACGGCCTTTCCGAGGCAACTTTGGAAAAATTTATCAGCGCAGGATTTATCCGGGAGTATGCGGATATCTTTCATCTGGACCGCCACAAAGAGGACATTGTGGAGATGGAGGGCTTTGGAACCAGATCTTATGACAACCTGCAGGAATCCATTAAAAAAGCTTCCAAAACTACTCTTCCAAGAGTGATTTACGGACTGGGAATTGCCGGAATCGGCCTGGCTAACGCCAAGGTGCTGTGCCGCCAGTTTGGTTATGATTTTAAGGCTATGCGCCAGGCGGATATGGATTCTCTGACTGCTGCAGACGGGATTGGAGGGGTACTGGCCCAGGCCTGGATGGATTATTTTGCAGATGAAAAGAAAAATCAGCTGGTGGATCATCTCCTTTCAGAGCTTATCATTGAAAAAGAACAGGCCCCAAGGGAAGGCGGAAGGTTTGAAGGAATGACCTTTGTCATTACCGGTACGGTGGAACATTTTGCCAACCGAAAAGAACTGCAGGCTGTAATTGAGGCAGAGGGAGGAAAGGCTGCAGGAAGCGTAACGTCAAAAACAGCATATTTAATTAACAACGATACAACTTCCAATTCCTCTAAAAATAAAAAGGCCAAAGAACTGGGAATTCCCATTATTTCAGAAGAAGAGTTTTTAAAGATGCTGGAGGAAGAATAAGATGCCGATTAAGATACAAAACGATTTGCCGGCCCGTGCGGTGCTGGAGTCTGAAAATATATTTATGATGGATGAAACCAGGGCGGTAAGCCAGGATATTCGTCCTCTGGAAATTCTGATACTCAATCTGATGCCCATAAAAGAGGAGACGGAAACCCAGCTTCTCAGAGCCCTGTCTAATACTCCTCTTCAGATTGAATGTACGTTTTTGATGATGTCCAGCCATGTGTCGAAAAATACATCTGCCAGCCATTTAAACAAGTTTTATGTAACGTTTGATACAATTAAGAAAAAACATTACGACGGCATGATTATTACAGGAGCGCCGGTGGAACACCTGGAATACGAGGAAGTCAATTACTGGCCGGAGCTGACAAAGGTAATGGAATGGAGCAAGACCCACGTCACCTCCACCATGCATATCTGCTGGGGGGCCCAGGCTGGGCTGTATTACCACTATGGAATCCCGAAATACGAGAGAAAAACCAAGCTTTCCGGAGTTTATAACCACATGGTTACAGACCGGAAAATCCCGCTGGTCCGCAGCTTTAACGATTATTTTGACGCTCCCCATTCCCGCTACACAGAGGTCAGGGAATCGGATATTCAAAAGGTAACGGACCTGGTGATTGTGGCAAAATCAGAGGAAGCCGGTATTTTTCTGGTAATGAGTCGGGACGGCAGGCAGATTTTTGTCCAGGGACATCCGGAATATGACAGAATGACCCTGAATAACGAATATCATCGGGATTTGAAAAAAGGATTAAATCCGGCTCTTCCTGTGAATTATTACGTGGATAACGATCCGTTTTCCGTGCCGCCGCTGATGTGGCGCAGTACAGCCAACATGCTGTACACCAACTGGCTGAATTTTTACGTATATCAGACTACGCCTTATGTATTGGAGATAGATGAGACGCTGTGAAAATCCTAATAGTCATTGATTCGTTTAAGGTATGCCGTTTTATGAAAGCGTGTCGAAAAAGCTTGTAAGTTACCGGCAGTTTCCGTTATAATGGATAGAAATAAATTAAACAGGGGGTGCAGCTATGGCTGATGAATTTTATTCTCCGTTGGAAGAATATGAAAAGGCAAGAAAATTAGGACAGAAGCAGTACCGGGCCAGCGTATCGGCTGGAACGTACCCATATCTTCCGGCGCTGGACGATATGCTGCCCAATGAAGATATTGTAGCAGAAAATTATCTGGGAGTTGTGGAGATTCCGCTGGATCAGATCGTAGGAACCAAGACTGCAGGACGCCAGTCTGCGTTTTCCAATGGATTTTTACCGCTTTTGCGTCCGAATTCCGAGTTTGGAGGAAAATGGATCAATCTGTATCAGTCGCAGCTTGATGAAGGAATCCGCGATCCCATTAAAGCTTATGAATTTATGAATAAATTCTATGTGCAGGAGGGAAATAAGCGGGTCAGCGTTATGAAATACGTGGGAGCCGCCAGCATTTCCGGAGAGGTTACCCGTCTGGTTCCAAGACGCAGCGACTCTCTGGAAAATAAAATCTATTATGAGTTTTTGGAATTTTACAAAATTGCCGGTATGAATGAAATGTGGTTCAGCAGAGAAGGCGGCTTTCAGAAATTCCTGAAACTGACCGGATTTGGCACGGACGCACCCTGGTCTCAGGAAGAAAAGGTAAGGGCCAAAGCAGCTTATGCCAGATTCCGGATTGCATTTGATGAAAAAATTGGAAAACGGCTTCCGGTTACTCCGGCAGACGCAATGGTTGTGTATCTGGAAACTTTTGGAATGCATCATCTGGAACGGATTTCCGATGAAGACCTCCGTGAAGAACTGGGAAGATTCTGGGAAGAAATTAATCTGGCCTACCAGGACAATGCTGTTAATTTAGTGGAAGAGCCGGAGAAGGAAAGCAGCAAAAGCACAGTAAAATTCCTGGATTTTCTGATTCCTTCATCTGCTCCGTCTAATTTGAAAATTGCGTTTATTAATGCAAAAGATCCGGAGACCTCTAACTGGACCTACAGCCATGAGTTGGGACGCCTTCACGTAGAACAGGTTTTAGAAGGAAGGGTGACGACAACCCATATTGACAATGCTAACACCAGCGAGGAAGCCATGAAAGCCATAGAACTGGCAATTTCAGCAGGAAATAACGTGATTTTTACAACTACGCCTAAAATGGCTACGGCCAGTCTGAAGGCGGCGGTGCTTCATCCTGACGTAAAGATTTTAAACTGCTCTGTGAATGCGTCCCATAAGGCCATCCGCACCTATTATGGAAGGATGTACGAGGCAAAATTTTTAATCGGAGCCATTGCAGCAAGCCTGTCAGAACAGGATGATCTGGGATACCTGGCAGACTATCCGATTTACGGCATGATGGCAAACATCAATGCATTTGCGCTGGGAGCCAGAATGATTAATCCAAGGGCAAAAGTTCATCTGGAGTGGTCTACCATAAAGGGACATGACCCTATGGCGGCCCTTAAGGAAAAGGGAATCCAGATTGCTTCCGGAAAAGACAGTATTACTCCGATTGAAGAAAACAGGGTGTTCGGCCTGTATCGAAAAATTGGTGGGGATGTGGAAAACCTGGCAGCTCCTATCTGGAACTGGGGAAAATATTACGAAAAGATTATCCGCCAGATTTTAAACGGTGGATGGACAGCCGGAGAGGCCAGAAAGGATCAGGCATTAAACTACTACTGGGGAATGTCTGCGGACGTTATCGACGTGGCTTACAGTACCCGTACTCCGGAAGGAACCAAGCACTTAATTACCCTTTTAAAACGGGCTATCTGCAGAAATGATTTTTATCCATTCGAGGGAATTGTCAGGGCTCAGGATGGTACGGTAATGTGCGGAGAAGGCCAGATTTTGACTCCGGCAGAGATTGTTGCCATGGACTGGCTGGCAGACAATGTAGTAGGAAGAATACCGGATCGGAACGAGCTGACAGAGGAAGCCAGGGAGGTCGTACAGATTCACGGCAAGAATACAGAAAGTGAAGAAGCAGAGTAACGGATCGAGTAATACACTGGGCCGCCAGGGGGATGAAAAAGGCGGCAAAACAGAGGAAGGAAAAAAGATGCGGATATTAATTGTTTCAGATGAGGAATCCAAATCACTTTGGGACTATTACGATGAGAGTAAGCTGAAGGGGATCGATTTAATACTTTCCTGCGGAGACGTGTCTCCCAAATACCTGTCATTTCTGGTGACCTTTTCCCACGCGCCTCTTTTGTATGTATATGGCAACCATGACAGAGAAGAGCCGGAGGGCTGCATCTGCATTGAGGATCAGATCTATACCTATAAGGGGCTTCGGATATTGGGATTAGGCGGCTGTATGCGGTACCGCCCTGGCGGAGAGCACCAATACACAGAAACCCAGATGAAATGGAGAATTTCACTTTTGTGGTGGCAGCTGAAGCGGAAGAAGGGGTTTGACATTCTGTTGACCCATGCTCCGGCCAGGGATTTGGGAGACGGAGACGATTTGTGCCACACAGGTTTTCAGTGCTTTTTAGAATTGATGGACAAATACAATCCCAAATATTTTATTCACGGCCATATGCATTTAAATTATGGCGGCAGGGCAAAACGGCTGCAGCAGTATAAGGATACCATTGTAATTAATGGATACGAGGCCTATATACTGGACGTGGATGTGTAAAAAACCTAAGAAAAGGAAGAATTTCAGGTGAGCGAACAGAAAACAGAGTTAGAAAAAATGCTGGCAGTTTGCCAGAGGCTGAAAGACAGCGACAGGGTGCTCATTGGCATTGGCGGAGAATGGAAACAGAATCCGGATAAAAAGCAGATTGCAGAAATCGTAAGCCGTCCTGAAGTGGACAGGGCTTATGAGGCGTTATATGAATTGATAAAAGACAAGGATTACTTTATCGTTACCACGGTAACAGACGGGAAAATCTGGGAACAGCCTTTTGACAGCAGCCGGATAGTGGCTCCCTGTGGAAATATTAACTGGAGACAGTGCGAAGCTGCCTGTACGAAGGATATCTGGGAACTGGGAGAGATTCCAGATGGAAAATGCCCCCACTGCGGAGCAGAGCTGGTTCCCAACACAGTGGAAAACGGCCATTACATAGAAGAAGGATACCTGCCACAGTGGAAGGCGTATACCGAGTGGCTGGCCAGAACTCTGAACAAAAAACTGACGGTGCTGGAGTTGGGAGAGGGATTCCGGACTCCTACCGTAATCCGCTGGCCATTTGAGAAAACGGTATTTTTCAATAAAAAGGCCTGGTTTTACCGTGTTCACCATGAGTTTTACCAAATCAGCGGGGATTTGAAAGAAAAGGCAGAGGGAGTGGAGGCAGATTCTGTTTCCTTTATCTGCCGCCTGGCAGAATGCTGCAGGGAGGAAAAACATGATTGGGATAATTGACTATGACGCAGGCAATTTGAGAAGCGTTTCTAAAGCGCTGGAAGCGCTGGGAGAGACGCCGGTGATTACCAGGGACAGAAAACTGCTTCTTAAGGCAGATAAGGTGATCCTGCCTGGAGTAGGTTCTTTTGGAGATGCAATGGGAAAGCTGAACCAGTATGGATTGACAGAGGTTATCCAGGAAATTGCAGCTTCGGGAAAGCCGTTTCTTGGAATTTGCCTGGGGCTTCAGCTTTTGTTTGAAAGCAGCGAAGAAAGCCCTGGGGTAAAAGGGCTTGGGCTCTTAAAGGGGCAGATTCTCCGCATACCGGAGGCTCCAGGACTTAAGATACCCCACATGGGCTGGAATTCCCTAAATATTGCAGAGGGAGCCAGGCTGTTTAACGGAATTGAAAATGGGGCATATGTATATTTTGTCCATTCATACTATTGTAAAGCAGAAGATGAATCCATTGTGGCTGCTTCTGCGGAATACAGCGCTCATATCCATGCTTCTGTGGAGCAGGACAATATATTTGCCTGCCAGTTTCATCCGGAAAAAAGCAGCAGCGTAGGACTTCAGATTTTGAAAAACTTTATTGAGCTGTAGGAGGTGCCGGATGTTTACGAAACGAATTATTCCCTGCCTGGATGTCAATAACGGAAGGGTGGTAAAGGGAGTCAACTTTGTAAATCTGCAGGATGCCGGCGATCCGGTAGAAATTGCCGCAGCCTATGATAAGGCCGGAGCAGATGAGCTGGTATTTTTAGATATTACCGCTTCTTCTGACGCCAGAAATACGGTGGTTTCCATGGTGCGCCAGGTGGCGGAAACTGTTTTTATTCCTTTTACGGTAGGTGGAGGAATACGGACAGTAGAAGATTTTAAACTGCTCTTAAGAGAAGGGGCTGATAAGATTTCCATTAATTCTTCTGCCATTGACAACCCCAATCTGATTTCGGAAGCGGCAGATAAGTTTGGCAGCCAGTGCGTGGTTGTGGCCATTGACGCAAAAAGACGGCCAGATGGTTCCGGCTGGAATATCTATAAGCACGGAGGCCGCATCGACGTGGGAATTGACGCTGTAGAATGGGCCATGAAAGTCGATAGACTGGGAGCTGGAGAAATTCTTCTTACCAGCATGGACTGCGACGGCACCAAAGCCGGTTATGACAATGAGCTTACCAGGCTGGTAGCAGACCATGTATCTATTCCGGTCATTGCATCCGGAGGGGCAGGACAGAAAGAGCATTTCTATGACGCTCTGACAAAAGGCGGCGCAGATGCTGCCCTGGCAGCGTCCCTGTTCCACTATAAAGAGCTGGAAATTATGGATTTAAAACGCTATTTGGCAGACAGAGGCGTGGCAGTACGGCTGTAGCAGTTTAGACGATACATTTCAGAGACAATAGGAGGCATACGTAAGATGGCGGCAATTGACAATGACTGGCTGGAGCCTTTAAGCGGGGAATTTAAGAAGGACTATTACCGCAGGCTGTACAAAACCGTAAAACAGGAATATGAGACGAGGCAGATCTTTCCGGAGCCGGAGGATATTTTCAATGCCTTTGCTTTTACTCCGTTATCCAAGGTAAAGGTGGTGATTTTGGGGCAGGACCCTTATCACAATTACGGTCAGGCTCATGGTCTGTGCTTTTCTGTAAAACCGGATGTGGCAGTACCTCCGTCGCTGGTAAATATCTATAAGGAACTTCATGACGACTGCGGCTGCTACATTCCAAATAACGGATATTTGAAAAAATGGGCGGATCAGGGAGTGATGCTGCTAAATACGGTACTGACAGTAAGGGCCCATACACCTAATTCTCACAAGGGAATCGGGTGGGAAGAGTTTACAGATGCTGCAATCCGAATTTTAAATGAACAGCAGCGTCCCATGGTATTTTTGTTATGGGGGCGTCCGGCTCAAGCCAAAAAGGCAATGTTAAATAACCCAAACCATATGATTTTAGAGTCGCCCCATCCAAGCCCGTTTTCTGCGTCCAGAGGATTTTTCGGAAGCCGGCCTTTTAGCAAGACCAATGAATATCTGATACAGCACGGGCTGGAACCCATTGACTGGCAGATTGAAAATGTAGTATCAGTTCAGCCATGCGAAGATTCAGACAGAAAAAAGCGTTGAAAGCTTGTTTTCATAAGAATTTTTCTGTCTGAATCTTCATAGGGCAGACGCCCGACGCTTCTTGCTCGCTGTAAGCGTGCAAGAAGATGCATGGCTGAACTGTTACAAAATGTAAGAGGATAGGAGAAAGATATGGAGATTTTTGAAGTATTAAAGGTATTGGTCTTAGGAATTGTGGAGGGATTTACAGAATGGCTGCCCATCAGCAGTACGGGACATATGATTTTAGTAGAAGAGATTATTCCTCTTCATTTAAGCGAGGACTTTAAAAATGTATTTATGGTAGTGGTTCAGCTGGGAGCAATTTTGGCGGTAGTGGTATTGTATTTTCACAAGCTGAATCCTTTTTCATCCAGAAAGAAACGCTCTCAGAAGCAGGAAACCCTGTCTTTATGGATTAAAATTATCATTGCCTGCCTTCCGGCCGCCATTGTAGGACTGCCTTTTGACGACATTTTAGACGCATATCTGATGAAGTCATACGTAGTTGCTACCACATTGATTTTATACGGCGTACTGTTTATTGTATTGGAAAACCACAATGCCCATACCACGTTTCCGATTCAGAAAACCAGCCAGATTAGTTATCAGACTGCGTTGTTTATCGGCCTGTTCCAGTTGTTGTCTCTGATTCCAGGAACGTCCCGTTCCGGTTCTACGATTTTGGGAGCCATGATTTTAGGATGCTCCAGAGGGGCGGCGGCAGAGTTTTCCTTTTTCCTGGGAATTCCGGTTATGTTTGGGGCCAGCCTGTTAAAAATCGTGAAATTTGGCCGTATGTTTACAGGGCCGGAGATTGGATACCTGTTAATCGGAATGGTTACTTCCTTTATTGTATCCATTCTGTCAATCAAATTCCTGTTAAACTATGTCCGGAAAAACGACTTCAAATTCTTTGGCTATTACCGGATTATATTAGGCGTAATTGTATTTGCATATTTTGGAATTTCAGCATTGATTGCATAAAAGGCTGATTTTGCAAAAAGCTGATTCCATAAAAATAAGGCGTATTGGAAGGAAGTCTGTGACTCCCGTTTCCATACGCCTTTTCTGATTCATGCTTTTCGATTACAGTTTCCGGATTACAGTGCGTCGGCAATATCGTAAATCAGACGCTCAGAATCTTCCCATCCAAGACATGGGTCGGTAATGGACTTTCCATAACAGCCATCGCCGATTTTCTGATTGCCAGGTTCTATGTAGCTTTCAATCATAAGTCCTTTTACCATTTTTTTAATATCATTGCTGTGACGGCGGCTGTGAAGCACCTCTTTGGAAATGCGGATCTGCTCCATGTGTTTTTTACCGGAATTAGAATGGTTGGTGTCTACAATACATGCCTGGTTTTCCAGGTTCCGCTCACAATAAAGCTGATAAAGCAGGCTTAAATCTTCAAAGTGGTAGTTAGGCAGGTTTTGTCCGTGTTTATTGACAGCGCCTCGTAAAATTGTGTGGGCCAGAGGATTTCCGGAAGACTGAACTTCCCAGCCGCGGTAAATGTAATCGTGGCTGTGCTGGGCAGCTACCACTGAGTTCAGCATAACGGATAAGTCTCCGCTGGTAGGGTTTTTCATGCCTACCGGAACGTCGCAGGCGCTGGCTACCAGACGGTGGAACTGATTTTCCACAGAACGGGCGCCTACTGCAATATAAGACATCATATCGTTTAAATAGCGCAGGTTTTCAGGATACAGCATTTCATCAGCAGTAGAAAGGCCGGTTTCCCGAAGAACCCGCATATGGAGACTGCGGATGGCAATCAGGCCTTCATAAATATCCGGCTTGTCTTCCGGATTGGGCTGGTGAACCATTCCCTTGTAGCCTTCGCCGGTAGTACGGGGCTTGTTAGTATAGATACGGGGAATAATAATAATTTTATCTTCTACCTTTTCCTGTGCTTTAGCCAGGCGGCAGGCGTAATCGCAGACAGAGTCCTCATTATCTGCAGAACAGGGGCCGATGATTAATAAAAATTTATCGCTTTCTCCGGTAAAGACCTTCTTTATTTCTTCATCCCTTGCTTTTTTTGCAGCGGCCAGATCCAAAGGAAGCGGGTACTGCTCGCGAATTTCAGATGGGTCTGGAAGCTTTTGGACAAATTTGAATCCCATGATAGATACCTCCATATAGTTTAATGTAGTGCAGTACTGATTTATAAAGCTAGATTATAGTATAAAAATGTAAAATAGGCAAGTAAAAAGTGCATATATAATAACAGTTCAGCCATGCAAAGATTTAGGCGAAAAAAGCGTTGAAAGCGTGTTTTCATAAGAATTTTTCCGCCTAAATAT
>CALHQJ010000049.1 GCA_938036545.1 uncultured Clostridium sp.
AAAAATCGTTGGCGACTTCTACTATGACGGCGGCAAAGAACTCCGCATTCAGGTTGTTCCTGAACATACCTACGGCGGCAAAGTTAACGTTATTTACTTCTGCGAAGAAACCAACTCTGTTTGGGCTAACGGCGAAATCTGGGCCAAAGGCTTAGTTGACGGCAAGGGCAACGTAAACTCCAGCGAACTGACCAATGTTCCTGAAGGCTACAAATTAAAAATCGTTGGCGACTTCTACTATGACGGCGGCAAAGAACTCCGCATTCAGGTTATTCCAAAGTAATAAAATATGCCTCCCTCTTTAAGGCTGCACCCCTTAAAGATCTGATATAAGCCATCTGGCCCTGGAAACCAGTTTCCAGGGCCAGACTTATCATTTCCTATTCTGTTTTATCTCTGCGTTCCAAATAACTGAACCCAGTATTTTCTGCTGCCCTTTACATAACAGCCCACACCGATTTCCTCGAATTCAGCATTTAAAATATTCGCCCTATGGCCGGAAGAATTCATCCAGCGGTTCATCACATCTTCAGGACTGTTCTGACCATATGCAATATTTTCTCCAATCTCAGATTCTCTTTCCGTGTTTATCTGATTTTTATTATACCCCATAAGAAGCGTGGAAACAATCCTATCACGTAAAAAAAGGCCTCTCCGCCGTCCCATAAAGAGTCCTGCAGAAAAGCCTTTTTCTTTGCATTCTATAATATTTACTTTCTTACTTCCAAACGTACCATTGCTCTCTTAAGGGCCAGTTCTGCTCTGGTTACGTCAACCTCTGCGCTATGGCTCTTAAGCCGTCTCTCAGCCCGAATTCTGGCCTCTTCTGCCCTCTTTACGTCGATTTCTTCAGGCCATTCCACAACTTCTGCCATAATGGTAATCTCTTCTGGCATAACCTGAATAAATCCGGACATCAAAGCTGCTTCGCGAACCTGGCCTGCTTCGTGGATACGGAGAATTCCAGGGGATACGATGGCAGTCAGGGGAATATGTCCCTTGTAGATACCAATGTCTCCCTCTGTAGTAGTCAGCTCCACCATGGAAGCCTCTCCCTCGTAAAAATTCTCATCCGGAGTAATGATCTGCAAACGGAATACCTCTGCCATAATCAGCCCTCCTATTTCACGCGGGCAAGAACGTCATCAATATTACCTGCATTTAAGAATAAGTTCTCCGGAATGTCGTCATGCTTGCCTTCCAGAATCTCCTTAAAGCCCTGAATGGTTTCGCTTAACGGCACATAACGTCCTTCCAGACCGGTAAACTGTCCTGCAACAAAGAATGGCTGAGATAAAAATCTCTGAATCTTTCTTGCACGGGATACTGTCAGCTTATCTTCTTCAGAAAGCTCATCCATACCTAACATGGCGATAATATCCTGAAGCTCTTTATACTTCTGAAGAACCTCCTGTACGCCGCGGGCTACATTGTAATGCTCTTCACCGATAATACGTGGGTCCAGAATTCTGGAAGTTGACTCCAACGGATCTACTGCCGGATAAATACCAAGTTCTACGATAGAACGGCTTAATACGGTCGTTGCGTCCAAGTGGGCAAAGGTATTTGCAGGAGCAGGGTCTGTAAGGTCATCTGCAGGCACGTATACAGCCTGTACAGAAGTAATAGAACCATTCTTTGTAGAAGTAATACGCTCCTGTAAAGCACCCATCTCAGTCTGCAGGGTAGGCTGATAACCTACTGCGGAAGGCATACGTCCCAGCAAAGCGGATACTTCAGAACCCGCCTGAGTAAAACGGAAAATATTATCAATAAAGAGCAGCACGTCTTTACCGCCCTTATCACGGAAATATTCTGCCATAGTCAAGCCGGTTAATCCAACTCTCATACGGGCTCCCGGCGGCTCATTCATCTGACCAAATACCATGGTCGTTTTATTAATAACGCCGGATTCCTGCATTTCATGGTAAAGGTCATTTCCCTCACGGGTACGCTCGCCTACACCGGTAAATACGGAATAGCCGCCGTGCTCGGTAGCAATGTTACGGATCAGCTCCTGGATTAATACGGTTTTACCTACGCCAGCGCCGCCGAACAGACCGATTTTACCGCCCTTCTGATAGGGGCAGAGAAGGTCAACGACTTTGATACCGGTCTCCAAAATCTCTGTCTCTGTGGACTGTTCTTCAAAAGTCGGAGCTTTTCTATGGATGGGAAGATATTCTTCTACCTCTGGCTGGGGCTTGTTGTCGATTGCATCTCCTAAAACGTTAAAAATACGTCCCAGGGTGTTCTCACCTACCGGAACCGAAATCGGCGCACCGGTAGCCACAGCGTCCATACCACGAACCAGACCATCCGTCGTGCCCATGGCGATGCAGCGGACTGTATCATCGCCAAGATGCTGGGATACTTCAACCGTCAGCTTGCCGCCGTCAGCAAGAGGAACCTGAATCGCCTCATTGATTTCCGGCAGCTTGCCCTGGCTGAACTTAATATCCAACACAGCACCGATAATCTGTGTAATCTTGCCTGTGTTCTGTTCTGCCATCTTGTTTCTCCTTACTTAATTTTATGATAAAATACTAACTGTTGTAAAACTGTAACGGTTCAGGACGGGGCATCTTCTTGTCCGGCTTTGCCGAACAAGAAGCATCGGAGATTCCTCCGATGTGAAACCTGGTGTAAAAAGCTGTTTACAAGCCAGCTTGACACAGCTTTTTACGCCAGATTTCCCGCCGTCCTGAATAGTTACGTAAAACTTATGATATCGCATTTGCGCCGGCAATGATTTCGGTCAGCTCCTGAGTGATGGAGTCCTGTCTAGCCCGATTGTACTGAAGGCTTAAGGAATCAATCATTTCCTCAGCATTGCTGGTTGCCGAATCCATGGCCGTCATACGCGCGCCGTTCTCACTAGCAACTGCCTCAAGAAGTGCGCCATAAATCAAACTGCTCATATATTTGGGGATAATGGCATTCAAGACCTCATCCTCGTTTGGCTCATAATTCATAAGCAGCGTGTTGGATTCCTCTGCAGACAGATCCATCTCTACCGGAAGCAGCTTAATCAGCTTCGGAATATGAACCACAGTGTTTTTAAAGGAGGTATAGGCCAGATAAATCTCACCAATCTCCCCTCTGGAAAACTCATCCAGCAGTTCTACTGTCAAATCCGCTGCGTCACGGTACATGGGTTCATTAATCACGTCTGAATAATCTCTCTGAATCTTATAACCTTTCCGAATCAGGCCGTCACGGCCTTTACGTCCTATGGCATAAATCCATGTATCTTCCACCGGCGTCTCGCTGCTTCCGGCTAACAGCTTTACAATGCTGCTGTTGTAGCCGCCTGCCAGACCCCTGTTGGAGGTAATGGCAATGACTGCCTTTTTCTTGGAGACACTTGGACGAAGATACTTGTGATCAAGATTTCCCGATTTTCGCAGCATGGATCCGATAGTCGCATACATCATATCAGAATACGGCCTGGATGCCTCTGCTTTGGTTCTGGACTTCTGCAGCTTCACGGTGGAAACCAGCTTCATGGCTTTGGTAATCTGCTGAGTGCTCTGGATACTGGCGCGTCTGCGTTTAATATCTCTCATGGATGCCATGATTTGTCACCTGCCTATCTACATCTGCGCTTTACATTCTGTAATTGCCTTTACCAGCAATTCTTCTGTTTCTGAAGTGATTTCCTTGGTTTCCCGAATACTTGCCGGGATTTCCGGATATTTTTTATCAATAAACTTAAAGAGTTCCTTTTCAAAATCCAGAACCTTAGCAGTCGGAATATCCAACAGGTATTTCTTGGTCGCTGCATAGATAATAATAACCTGATACTCAACCGGCATCGGCTGATACTGGCCCTGCTTTAATACCTCTTTAATTCTCTCGCCCTGGGCAAGCTGCTCTTTGGTGCTTGCATCCAGTTCAGATCCAAACTGGGCAAAGGAAGCCAGCTCACGGTACTGGGCAAGTTCTACACGGATAGGAGCTGCAATCTTTTTAATTGCCTTAATCTGAGCTGCACCGCCTACTCGGGATACAGACAGACCCGCATTAATTGCAGGACGGAAACCGGAGTTAAACATTTCTGTTTCCAGATAAATCTGGCCGTCTGTAATAGAAATTACGTTGGTCGGAATATATGCGGAAACGTCGCCTGCCTGGGTTTCGATAATCGGAAGCGCTGTCAAAGAACCGCCTCCCAGTTCGTCAGACAGCTTGGACGCACGCTCTAACAGTCTGGAGTGAAGGTAGAATACGTCTCCAGGATATGCCTCACGTCCGGGCGGTCTCTTAAGCAGCAGAGAAAGGGTTCGGTAAGCGGCTGCATGTTTACTTAAGTCATCATAAACAACCAGTACGTCCTCGCCGTTTTCCATCCATTCTTCACCGATTGCACATCCGGAATAAGGAGCAATATACTGTAATGGAGCCAGATCAGACGCTGTGGAAACGACTACTGTAGTGTAGTCCATAGCGCCAAACTCATCCAGCGTTTTAACAATATTAGCTACGGTAGAAGCTTTCTGTCCGATAGCAACGTAAATGCAATGAACGCCCTGTCCCTTCTGGTTAATAATGGTATCAATGGCGATTGCCGTCTTACCAGTCTGACGGTCGCCGATAATCAGCTCACGCTGTCCTCTTCCGATAGGAATCATGGCGTCAATTGCCTTAATACCAGTCTGCAGCGGAGTATCTACGGATTTTCTCTCAATTACGCCGTGAGCAACTCTCTCAATCCGGCGGAATTTGCTGGTCTCAATGGGGCCTTTGCCGTCAATGGGCTGTCCCAATGCGTTTACAACTCGGCCCGTCATTGCGTCGCCTACCGGCACTTCAACAACTCGGCCCGTGGTCTTTACCATGTCGCCTTCACTGATGTTTTTTGTATCACCAAGAAGAACGGCGCCTACGTTGTCTTCCTCCAGGTTTAAGACCATGCCGTAAATCTCTCCTGGAAATTCCAGAAGTTCTCCCTGCATTGCCTTTTCAAGACCATGGATTCGCGCGATACCGTCTGCAACCTGGATAACCGTACCCACATCAGAGACTTCCAGCTTTGTTGAATATTTTTCAATCTGTCCTTTAATTACAGAACTGATTTCTTCTGGTCTTAAATTCATAACTGAGGTTCGCACCTTCTTTCTGTTATCAGTAATTGTCCGGCCTGGCAGATTATCCCAGACGGACAGTTAAGAGCTGCTTTTTCAGCTCATAGAGCTGGGTTTTAATACTGCTGTCCACGACCCGATCGCCGATACGGATAACCATGCCGCCGATTAAGCCCGGATCTACAGTATAATCCATCTCAAACTCCGCATAGGGAGTGGTTTCTAAAAGCTTCGCCTTTACCGCAGCTTTCTGCTCATCCCGCAGTTCTACTGCGCTTACAACCGAAGCTGTGCCAATCTTTTTATATTCCCGAACTGCATCTATAAAATAAGCAAAAATCATCGGGATTTCTTTTTGCCTGCCCTTGTCAACAATGATTGTCAAGAAGCCCATCATCTCATCCGAGACTCTTCCGGAGAAAATGTTCTCCATGACGGAAATCTTCTCTTCCTTTACAATCTGAGGATGATTCAGCGCATCCATAAGCTTCGGATTATCCCGAAAAATGCCGCATAAGGCCTGGGTTTCTTCGTAGACAGTCTCCAGATCGTTTCTGTCCAGAGCCGCCTCAAACAACGCATCGCCGTATACCTTTGCTATCAGCTTTGCCATGTATCCTCACCCATCTCCTTCAGAGTCTCTTCAATCAATGCATCCTGCACCTTGGTATCAATGGAAGCAGCAACAACCTTGCCAGCCATTAATGAAGCAATGGAAACCACTTCCTGCTTCATCTCGTCTAACGCTTTCTTTCTCTCCAGCTCGATTTCCTTGCCGGCACGTTCTACGATTCTGGCTGCTTCCGCTCTGGCCTCATCAATGATTTCAGCTTCGCGGCGCTTTGCTTTTCTTCTGGCTTCTTCCAGGATAGCGTCTGCTTCCTTATTCACAGCCTTCAGCTTCGCTTCATACTCTGCTTTCATTTCTGCTGCATCCTTTTGATCCTGAGCCGCCTGATTCAGTTCGTCTGCAATCTTCTGACGGCGCTTCTCCAGAAAAGCCCTGGCTGGGTTAAACAGCAGATAGGATAATGCAAAGAACAGGATAAAGATGTTAAATCCAGTTATTACTGCATCATGCAGCAACTGGGGGTCAAATCCAATTAACCGATCCAAAATCTCGCCTCCTCTTGTGCTATTATCTTATAATTGCCCGTTTTCCGGCTAATCAACCGAAAGGCTTAACGAACATCAGGATAATAGCAACAACCAGGCCGTACAGACCGGTAGTCTCGGCAACCGCCTGTCCTAACAGCATGGTGGAAGTAATGTCAGATTTGGCGCCTGGATTACGTCCAACTGCAGAAGCACCGTAACCTGCGGCAATACCCTGACCTACACCAGGACCGATACCAGCGATCATCGCCAGACCAGCGCCAATAGCAGAACAACCATAAATAAAATCCTGACCTGAAAAATTCATATTGATTCCTCCTGTAATGAAAAATAAATTTGTAGTACTTTGTTATTCCATTTTGTCGTTGATGTAAACCATGGTCAGCATACAGAATACATATGTCTGAATACATCCTGAGAATACATCACAATATACGTGCAGCGCCGCTGGAATACCGATATTGGCAAGAAGCGGCATCATGCCGTACCACAATCCCATGATGATAACTCCGGAAAGCAGGTTTGCAAACAAACGGAGCGAGATTGAGATTGGATTCGCCAGTTCTCCGATTAAGTTAATCGGAAACAGAATCGGCGTTGGTTCAAACAAGCTGGTAAAGTGGCGGAGCCGCCGGTTTTTAATACCCTGATACTGGACAATGAAAAAGGTAACCATTCCCAGCAGGAAGGTAACGCCGTAATCCGCAGTAGCCGCCCGAAGCCCCAGCAGACCGCTCAGGTTGTTAAACAGGATAAAGATAAAAATTGTGCCGATATAGTTGGCAAATTTATATGCATTTCCGTTTAAAATTCCCACAGTCATCTTATCCAGCATTTCTGTAGCCAGTTCTATTACATTCTGAAACATTCCCGGCACATCTGTAGCCTTCTTCATGGCACGATTGGCAGCAAAGGCCAAAGCCAGAATAATCAGCGTGATGATTGTCATGGAAACCGTAGTGGTCGTCAGCCAAAACTCCTGACCAAACAGCTCGTATTTGAGCACCCCGTGGATCATAAAATCCGGTTCTCTTGCAACCAGCATTCCCTTACTTCCCATACACAGGTCCTCCTTTCTTAAGTTTTATAAAGTTTAAATACCGCTCTGGTCCAGTCCTCCTTCCTTCATTCCGTATAAGCGCCAACCGCCCAGACGGTGGACAATGGGCTGAAGATAAGCGCCGGTTTTTAATCCCATAGTGCCTACCACCATTGCAAGTGGATTTATCTGAGGTACGCGAAAAAGCACCAGAAGCAGCACTGCAATATACACTGCTTTCCGGCCCATGGCATGTACCAGAGTGGTTTTATTGGCATAGCCCTGATCTCCGCAGTCCATGGCTCGTTCTGTAATAATCGCCATGTGAATCAGCATTGCTGCTGCGGAAACTGCGCCTGCAGCCAGTCCCAGGAATATTGGCATTACCTTCTGATCCAGCAAGGAACAAACGACAATCGCCAGCATTCCCAGCACCACATTATGAAATACAATCCCTGCAGACATTTCAAGGATCAGGTTTTTGGTATCTTTGCTCAATCCTTATCCTCCTTTATCTTATCAGCCTCCGGCGTTTCGCCGCTTTCCTGACCGGATACGCCAAAATTCCGTCCGGTAATCCGGCTGGCTGTTTTAGGACGGCTGATCTCCTGATACTGCGGCGTCTGTTTTTTCTTCTCAGCCGCCCGTTCCTGATCCTCTCTGGCCTCCTGCTTTTCATTGACGAGAAAGGTGTTTTTCGCCATAACATAACCGCAGCGGCCGCCGGACAGAACTCCTAATATGAGCAATGGAAGAATCAGCCTGGTTCCATAATGGGTGTCAATATAATACCCCACAAAAACACATAAAAAGACAGGCGTTAAAACGCTGAGCCCAAGCTGTGTTACCATAGCAAGACTCCGGAACACACTTTTCTGATGCCGCATCAATCACCCGTCCTCCTTTTATATTTTTGCGCATGTATAAAGTACATTATAACCAATAAATCATTCTTTGTCTATTATACACAAAAATTTTTTTCAGCGCTTCCATTCATTGGAAGAAAAAGGCAGAAAAAACCGCAAGACAAGGAAACCGGCCCTCATTGCCATACCCCCCTGCCTTGCGGCATCTTCTGTTTTTTGTTATTCAGTCCCGCTTTGGAATATACCGTTTATTTTTCTGCAAAGACTGGAGATACCCAGGCCACATCTCCATTTTTCAGCCATACTCTCAGACGATAGTAGCTGCCTGGTTCCATATCAACGGTTTTGGAAAACTCCATCGTATAAGCGCTTTCCGGCACTGCCTGACGCAGTCTGGTCTTGTATGCATTATGCCAGTAAAAATCATCTCGGTAATGCTCTACATGGCCATATACCCGCTCTGCCAGTTCTATACTTTCCTTATACTGCGGCAGAATCCGGGATGTCTTCATCAAATCCCCTATGGTAAAATGATATTCATAGGAATCCACTTTCAGACAGATTTCATCTGTTACTTTTCCTTCGATTTCAAATACAAAACCTTCTTTTACCACTGTACTCGGTCCCATCCAGTGGCCTGTAGCTGTCGACATATACGTAGTCATATGGAATTTACAGCTGTTATCCGTTACATCATAAAGTTTCTGCCCGTAACTGTTCCATGCCTTTTCAATGGAAACCAGACGTCCCGGTACTGTCAGGGAACCATCCCATTCCCGAACCAGCATGTCCTTATAAAATCTGGGATTTGGGCCCCAGCCAAATTCAGCTGCAAATTTCACGCGGATTACTTCATCATCCCCGATTTTCTTTGTTTCCCATGTTCCGGAATGTACCACCATTTCATCCAGGATATTATTTTTTAACACTTCCACTCTGTCAATGGCATCTGCCGCTTTTACAGAAAACTTCAGTTCATGTCTGCCTGCCGGAATAACGGAACCCATCGGCTTTCCGCCTACTGTAAAGTCAATATCCATCCGGCTTCTGCTGACACCATAAACCCTTCCAGCCCTCATTCCTTCCCAGATGGCTTCTTTGGAGTTATCCTCTGCCAGCACGCACATGCTTCCGTGATCGTAAACTGCCGGTACTTTATGGTTGTCTCCGGACGCAATGCATCCCACATGAAGCCCCGCTTCCAGACCTCTCTCATAGCAGGTTTCTCCCGTTCTAGGCCCCATATGGAGATGGCGCTCCATATCCATGGAACCCGTATCATTTTCGCTGCATCCATGGCTGGAAAAAATCTCTGCAAATGGAGAGAATTTTTCATCGTGGGTAGCCCAGTTCTTTCCCCTGCTCTTTAACTGGTAGGCTACATGGTGAGGAATGGCAATGGCTTCTGTATTCTCATATTCCTTTTTCAGTTCCTCATAACGCATCGGATGCTTCATGGGCTGGTCATTGTCCAGGAAGAACACGTTATGGTCTCCGTCAAATCCGCAGCCCTGCCATTCATATCCCATAAACATGGGATAGCCTTCTGCATTGACTTCCTTTACTTTTTCCCGGACAATTTCCCAGTCTTTCTGGATTTCTTCTGCCGGACACAAATCCTCTAGCCCTGCACCGTTCTCGGATTTTACCATCTGGAACGGGTAATAGGCAATGGGCCAGAAGTCCAGGGTTGCCTTTGCATGTTCTACCCATTTATCTAATTCATCCATCTGGTTGTGGTGGATGTTGCTGTGCAAATCGGTCCATAATTTTTTCATATCATTACTCCTTAATCCATCTGCTCGTTTTTCATAAACTGGTCAGTTGCCTTTCTCTGCTTTGCATCCCCCTTCTTTAACAGGTAGATCAGCACAAAGGTCAGGATAATAAATGCCAGGCAAATCGGTCTCTTGACAAAAATACTCCAGGAACCGCCGGACATAACCAGTGAGTTTCTCAAGTTTGCTTCTGCCGTAGGGCCCAGAACCATGCCTAGCACAATGGGTACCGGAGGCAGATCCACTTTCTGCATAAAGTAAGCGATTACGCCAAAGGCCAGCATCACGTAAACATCCATTTCGGAACTGCCGATGGCAAATGCGCCTGCACAGCAGATTACGACCAGAATTGCAGTCAACAAATCCTGAGGAATATGGGTAATCTTAACGAATACATTCAGTAAATATTTTCCCTGAACAAACATGAAAATCTGGGCAATCACACAGCCAATCAATACTGCATAAACAACTGGTCCAGAATTAGTAAACAGCTTCGGCCCTACTACCAGGCCATGCATGGTAAATGCGCCAAGAAGGGTTGCCGCAACTACGTCTCCAGGGATTCCCAGTGTCAACAGCGGAATCAGGGTTGCCGCTGTTGCTCCATTGTTTGCAGACTCCGGCGCTGCAATACCCTTAATCTCGCCTTCTCCGAACTTCTCATCCGGCTTTGCACACCGTTTTGCTTCATTATAAGCAATAAAAGAAGCAATTGCGCCGCCGGTTCCCGGAACTGCGCCAATAAATGCGCCGATAAAGGAAGACTTTAACATGGTTGGCAGAGTTTTCTTTACATCCTTCTTTGTAATATGATCATTTTTGTCGATTTCCTTTAACTCAGAAACCACCACGGTTTCTGTTTTATTAATACGGCCAATCATCTGGGCAATGGCATATACACCCAACAGCACTGCCAGCATCTTAATGCCGTTATACAGCCGCAGATTTCCAAAGGTAAATCTGGTCACACCACTGACCGAGTCAATACCTACGGTAGCTAATAAGATTCCCAAACCGCCGCTGATTAAGCCTTTTACCAGACTCTTTCCGCTGACAGACGCAATAACTGATAAACCAAAAACCGCCAGCGCAAAATATTCCGGCGAACCAAAAGTAATGGCCACCTTGCTAATCTGGGGTGCAAAAAACAGCAGACACAGCGCACTAATCAAGCCACCTACCGTAGACGCTACGAGGGCCATATCCAAAGCCCTCCTGGGCTGTCCTTTCTTGCACATTGGATAGCCGTCAATCAAAGTTGCCGCTGCTGCATTGGTTCCTGGTGTGTTAATTAAAATCGCACTGATGGAGCCGCCAAAGTTTGATCCAAAGAAGATTGCCGTCAGCATCAAAAGCGCCGGAACTGTTCCCATCTGAAACGTGAACGGCAAAAGTACGGTAATCGCCAGGTTTCCGTTCATTCCCGGGATTGCTCCAAAGATAATTCCAATAAATAGTCCAATATTTACAAAGATAAAATTTTCCACTGTCAAAAGATTGCCCAGTGCAGCGCCAATTACCTGTCCCATAATAACCTCCTATTCCGCTTTTTTAAGGCAGCTGTACATGCAGTACCTTAGAAAACAGCAGATACAATACCGCAACTACAGCGAGAACTATTAAATAAAACGATTTTTTTCTGGAACCGGTAAATGCCAGTGTTGCCAGACCCAAAAATATGGTAGAAACCAGAAAGCTTTTCTTAAATAAAACTGCATAAATTAAAATAACCAGCATGTAGCCTACCGCTTTTGCTTCCTTGGAAACATCGATTACCTTTATTTCATCCTTTTTAAAAATCAGGCTCTGAACCATCAAAACCACTCCGCAAATCATCCAGAGAATAGCCACAGCATAAGGCACTGTACGGGATGTAATACCGTAAGTAGCTGAATAATCCTCACCTATCTGTCTGGGGATAATTACCATGCAGATGATTCCTAAAATCACGCTTACAATTCCGGCCACAAGATTGGAACGGTATTTTACCTTCATTATTTCTCCTCCTAACGTTCTTTTTAACAGCAAAATCCCACCCGAGGCCCCTTCTACTGACGCATCGGGCGGGATTATTGTTAATTGCTGTAAAAATACCCTGTTATTTTATTTTGCATAATATTTGTCATATGCTTCCTGACACATTGCTGCTGCATCCTCAATGGTTTTCTTTACTGTTTCTCCATCGGATAAATCAGGAATATAGCTTGCATTGGCTGCCAGTTCTTTAAACTCATCGGTCTCGCTGTAATCTAAGATAGCCTGGTAGATAGCTGCCACATCATCTGGATTGGTATCTTTTTTCGTCATTAAGAAGTTACAGGTCTTGAACACTACATCATATCCAAAAGATTTTGCTGTCGGTACTTCGTATCCTTCATATCCGGTATACGGTTCATCTGAAAATACCATAATCGGAACCAGGCTTCCTTCTTCTACATACTGTGCTCCCAGAGAAGTAGTAGCTGCTGCACAGACTACGTTGCCGCCTACAACTGCCAGCAGGTCCTTTCCAGACCCGTCAGAAGTAACTGCTTCTGCATCAATCCCTGCTTCGCCAAACAGCATGGTCTGGGTTAAATGGGTTGCTCCGCCAGGAGTATTGGCACCGAATACTACACGGTTATTCTTTGCATATTCCTGAAGGCCTGCCCAGTCCTTAATACCAGTTTTATCCGGAGCCACAAATAAAATCTGATCCTCAGATACCAGGCTGCATACAAACTGGTAGTCATCTAAGCTTACTTTAATATCCGGATTGAACAGAGGCGCCAGTGTAAATAATGCAATACCGCCAACCATCAGCTCTGTCGCATCTGCCTTGGCACTGTCCAGATCGGCTGCTGCAATTGCACCATTTGCACCGGTCAGATTATTAATCACTGCGGAATTGCCATAGGTCTTCTGAAGTCCCTGGGCAATAATTCTGGAAATAGTATCTGCAGAACCACCTGCTGCAAACGGAACACGGATATTAAAATCTTTGCCCGGCTTAAAAGCATCAGCTGTTACACTTCCTGCTGCAGGAGCTTTCTCACCCTCTTCTGCCGGAACGTCCTTCTTCTCTTCACCAGCAGCTTCTGTCTTTGCTGTCTCTGTTGCCGCAGTATCAGAACCTCCACAGGCTGCCAAAGACACTGCCATAACCCCTGCCATTACCAGTGATAATAATCTCTTTCTCATATCCTCTTCTCCTTTTTCTTCTGAAAATGTTTTCAGTATTTTCCTTTTTCTGATATGGCAATTATATCAATGCTCACGAGGAATGTCAATCCATTTTTGTATTATTTGCTCTATGTATCTTGTGTTTTAGCCCTCGTTTCCGTAATTTTAACCATCATTTTGAGTATGTATTTGCTGATAACGTTTTCAATATGTGTAAATAACAAAGGCTACATGGCGAATATTAGTGCATTTCCCCATACAGCCTTTATATTATCAAACTAGAAGCGATATTGTACCTTTATATCGTATATTTTAGGCGCTGTCTCTTTTGCCTCTTCCTGAATTTTTTTATGAAGAAGTTCCGCAGCCGTAATCCCTACTGCCTCAGGATTTTTTATGACAAGCGAACACTGAAGCCCTAATTTTTCCGCTGTTCCTGCCTGGGCAAATCCTGCTACATCAATATTTCCAATCCATTCCGGATAACGACTGTGGATTTCCATCACAACATATTCCAAAATATCAGAACCAAATCCAACGATTAAAGGACGTTCTCCCTCTCGAATTCTTTCTGAAAACTGCTTTAAAGCATCTACAATTACGTCGATTTTTCTGGAAGTGACAACCCTGAGAATTTCTTCCTCCGGTTTTCCCGCTTCTGCAAATGCCCGATTTGAACCCTCCATGCACATACGTGTGTTAAAGCTGTCTATCCAGCCAAACAGCATAAGGACCTGTCTGCAAGGTTTATTTTTCAGAAGCCAGGAAACCAGATTGTAGGCATTTTCCCGATGATTTTCCAGGACAATGTCACAGCCTACCTCCTCTTTTCGATCAATCATCACCATATTTTTATAATCCCTGGCGACCTTTTTCAAATATGCCGTATTCAAACCGCTGGGGGCAATCAAAATCCCCGCTGCTTTTTGATTTAGCAATTCCTGAATATAAAACCTCTCTTTTGCTCCGTCGTTATCGCTTTCGCAGACAAACGTCACGTAGTTTCGTTCAAAAAAGTAATCGCTGACCCCACGGCACACCCGTCCAAAGAAATATTCCATATGAGGCACTACCAGACCTACTATATTCGATTTTCCCCGTTTCAAATTTTGGGCAAACAAGTTTGGCTCATACTCCAGCTCCCGAATTGCATTTTTAATATTATATGCCGCCAACGGCTGGATACTTTTGGGATCTTTCAGGTAACGGGATACCGAGCTTATGGAAACCCCCGCCAAAGCCGCCACCTCACGGATAGTTACTTTCTTTTCTTTCATCTTTCCTCTCCTGATTATCCCAATGTGTGATCGTAATTGGCTCTTTCTCCGCCAATATATTTCGGGCGTGTTCGGGCGCAGACAACATGTGCGCCGCCAATCTCCCTGACCTTAATGCGGACAGGCACTGCCACGTCCCTTAAATGCATTCCAATCAGCGTATCTCCTATATCGATTCCGGCATGAGCCCTGATGTGCTCCACAGTAACCGGATGCCGGAAACCTTCATAAGCCGCCGTCGCAAACGAGCCGCCTGCCTTGAGCTGAGGTACTGCATTCACCGGTTCATAACCATATCGTTCTGCAGCCTCTTCTTCTATAATAATGGCCCTGTTTAAATGCTCACAGCACTGGGCTGCCAGATAGATCCCTTCCGGTGCCAAAATCTCCTGCAAGCTCCGGAAAACAGCGCCACCAATCTCCTGGCTGGAATGGCTTCCAATCCGGAAGCTTCCCACTTCACTGGATGAGCATCCCACCACCAAAATCTGTCCTTTCTTTAAATTGGCAGATTCCAGCAGCTGTGTCACCACCTGTCTTGTCTGTTCCTTTATCAACTCTAACATTATAAAAACTCCCCTTTATCTCGCTGTCTGTTCAAGCTCGTGAAACATTCGTGTATCTCAACGCTGTTTCTAGTATATCACGGGTTTTGTGCGGCGAAAAGGGGAGTTTTCTTGCGCTTGTTATTTTTGTTATTTTGTAACTGTTCAGAACGGGGCATCTTCTTGTCCGGCTTTGCCGAACAAGAAGCATCGGAGATTCCTCCGATGTGAAATCTGGTGTAAAAAGCTGTTTACAAGCCAGCTTAACGCAGCTTTTTACGCCAGATTTCCCGCCGTCCTGAATAGTTACGTTATTTTTTAAATCTTTCCCAAAGCCTGAGAAATTCTCTTTGATATAATCGGGCCGGTCATTACTGCCAAAACAATTTTTGCTCCATCTCCAATTAAATACGGAAATACTCCAATCCCAAGCCCTTCCATAAAGCTTAGTTCAAGCTGCCTGCAAAGCCATAACGTGCCAAATCCATAACAGATTCCTGTCCCTAAAATCATGCCGGCTCCACATATCAGGCGGTTGTCCGGCCAATGTTCTACAAAATATCCTGCAATTAAAATCAAAAATAAGAATCCTGCCAGATAGCCTCCTGTAGGGCCCATCAATTTTCCCAGGCCGCCTGAAAAGCCTGAAAATACAGGCAATCCCGCTGTTCCAAGCAAAAGATAGATCAGATAGCTGATAAATGCTCTTTTCGTTTTCAAAATATACAGCGATACATACAGCACCAGATTCGTCAGGGTAATTGGCACAGGACTGATAAAAATCGGTATCGACATGGGGCCTAATACACAGGTAACTGCTGTTACAAGCCCGATCATTGTCATGTCTGAAATTGCCAGATGGCCGGTGCTGGCTGAAACTCCATTTTTCGTCATGGTTCTATTTCCTCTCTTTCGTTCTGCTGATGTTATCATAAAACTTAGCGCCCATATTGTCAACCTATATTTTTATTGTGGTTGACAATTCTGAAACTCTGATTCTTTATTCACTATGGCAAAATTTCTTTTTCCTGCAATCGATAGTAGCACACCAAAAAGGGCAGTACAAATTGACAAACTGTCAATCCATACTGCCCTTATCGTTATCTTACTTATTTACTTAATCGTAATTCTTCCCTGGCCTGCGGGATTTGCATACTCTGCTCCTACCGTTCCGCCCAGTTTTTCAGAAATATAGGTAGAAAGAACATCTACATCTACCATCACATCATCTTTCACTACCTTGCATCCATTAAACATCACCATGCCGTCTCCGCCTGACTTTAACATATAGTTATGGGAGGCAACTGTATAGGTCTTGTTTAAATCCAACGGCTCTTCGCCTACCTTAATGTCGCTTACACGGTAAGCGCCGGATACTCCCTGGAAATTACCCTTTTCATCTTCTTTCACGCTGGAAGGAATGGAAGTATCAATAGTATAGGTAAGGCCGGATACTTGCATAAAGCCGCCGTTTTCTATCGGGCAGTCTTTGGAAGCCATCTCCAGAGCATCCTTAATCTGCTGTCCGGTTGCTTCGATTACACACCCCATATTTCCAAATGGGAATACTTTCAATGTATCATTATAGGTAATGGTTCCGGCTGCAATGCTGTCACGGACGCCGCCGCCATTCATAAAGCCAATATCTGCTTCTAGCTGGTAACGGTATGCATCTGCACACAAATCTCCCAGATTCGTCTCTGCGCTGCGAACCGCCCGCTGTCCGGTTGCCGGATCGTTTACCGTAAGAGCTACGCTGGTATTGCCCAGTACTGTCTTTAAACTCTCGCTGTACTGTGCCTGAATCTGCTTAATATAAGCATCTGTTGATGCATCTACAAATTTTCCGTCTTCTGTCGCTGCTGCGCCGCCTGGAATCGTTAAAACAGTACCAGCCGTTATAATATTAGGTTTTCTGATTTTATCTCTGTTTGCATTGTAAATAATCGGCCATGCCTGTGTGGAACCAAGGGTCTTTTTGGCAATCTTACTGAGAGAATCATTTTTCTGTACCGTGTACGTAGTAAATCCGGCATCCGGCACTGCGGTAACCATTTCTGTGGTAATTGTGCCGTCCGGTTTGATGGTCATCTTTCCAATATTGCTTAATTTTGTGCCTGTCTGGGTTACTACAACCTGTTCGCCGTTTTTATTTGGATAGGTCTTGTCATAAGTCTCATGGGAATGTCCGTCAATGACTGCATCAATACCGGTCGTATTCTTAATCACAGCCTCTGAACTCCACTCACCGCTTACTCCAATATTGCCAAGATGTCCAACCGCGATAACGTAGTCTGCTCCCTGGGCGATAGCGGCATCAACGGTTACCTGAACCTGATTATAAAGAGCCTGTCCGTTTTTACCTTCACAGAAACCAAACAAATAATTGCCATTTGCATCCTGGAAATATGTCGGCGTAGACTTGGTAAAACTTTCCGGTGTGCTGACACCTACAAACGCCACCTGAGTATCTCCATATGTAAACATCTTGTATGGCGCAAGTACCGGTGTTCCCGTTGCCAAATTCATAAAGTTACAGGAATAATATCCGCATTTCATCTTGCCTGCAAGTTCTAAAAACCGCGGCATACCATAGTCAAACTCGTGGTTGCCTGGGATTGCAAAATCATATCCAACGTAATTCATAATATCCACAATGTAGCCGCCGTCTGACAGTGTGCCGATAGGAGCACCCTGAATCGCATCTCCGGCATCTACCAGCGTTACATAAGGGGTCTGGGCCTGCATCTCTTTCTTGTAAAGCGCCAGACCCGCATAACCAATGTTGTCATCTACCCCGCAGTGGACATCATTAGTATAAAGTACCACTATATCCTGTGCTGCTGCCTGCGCTGTAATCTCTGTTGCGGCAGTAACGCCAGCTGTTATAGAAACTACCATGGTCAGGGTCAATAATAGGGACCAAAACCGTTGCTTCAAGTTTTTCATAGCAACATCCTCCTTTTATGTGAAAATTAATCAGTGGTATGCTTATTATATCTCATTTTAGAGCAACATGTAAATAATATACTGATAATTTTGCCAAAATTTCAAATAAGTTTTACTTTAAAGTTTTCTGATAGCTTCTCCTTACTTTTTCTATCCCGAAACATTCTTCCAACCTCCGCATATAATCGTAGTAAAACCCTATGAAAGGCTGTTTTTATGCCTCCATCTGCCACTCCAAGACTTCCCTTTTCCGAACTTTTAAGAAAGAATCAACCCCAGGCTGCTGCCTGGATCACAGGGAATACGAATGCCCCGCAGTTAAGCGGTCTTGTCAAATTTTATGAAACGCCTTACGAAGGTATTTTAATAGAAGCAGAATTATTTGGGCTTCCCAATATCCATACTTCTGGTTCTTCCAATTTCTATGCCATGCACATCCACGAAAATGGAGATTGCTCCTGGCATTTTACAAAGACCGGCGAGCACTATAATCCCCAAAATCAGCCCCACCCTCAGCATGCTGGCGATTTGCTTCCTCTTTTGGGGAATCAAGGGTATGCGTGGGAAGCCTTTTATGATAAACGCTTTTCTATTCCCGATATTCTTGGGCGCTCTGTAGTGATCCATTCTGACAGAGATGATTTCGTCTCTCAACCTTCTGGAAATTCTGGTGATAAAATTGGCTGCGGCATTATCCAACGCATTTAGATTTCTGCCTGTAATAACATTTGCTTGCCTATTTCAAATTTATGTATACTTCCCTTTATTTTTTGTTATAATTTAAGGGAATATGACTAGATGTACAAGAATGAGAACATTCAATTTTAAAATGGATGGTACAAATCGCTATGAAAAATCTGTACCATCCATTTTATTTAACTCTCCATCTGTCTTCCCAAAAAGCCTGCAGCAGTTACTGCAAGTTTCATCTCCATATCTCCAAACCGAGCCCTCGGCTCCCTGCTTAAAATAATTACAGCGCCAATGGCATCTCCCTCACAGATAATCGGAGCAATAACCTGTGCGGTGATTCCATCCATGGATTCTGAAGTCAGAGAAATAAAAGCTTTATCGTCCTTTCCGGCAATTACTGCAGTTCTTTCCTGAATTGTGCTTTCTAACTGATGGCTAATGGGTTTTTGCAGCAGTTCCTTTCTGGCTCCGCCAGCTGCAGCAACCACCTGATCCCGATCCGTAATGCAGACCATCATTCCCGTAGATTGAGCCATTGCTTCTGCATACTGCCCCGCAAAAGCAGTCAGCTCTACCATAGGAGAATATTTTTTGAGAATGATTTCCCCTTCCCTATCAGTAAATATTTCCAGCGGTGTCCCTTCCCTTAATCGAAGAGTCCTACGGATTTCCTTCGGAATCACTACTCGTCCCAGATCGTCGATTCGTCTTACAATTCCTGTAGCTTTCATAGTATCTTCATTCCTCCTGCAATGTTCCTGTTTTCCATATCATGTGATGTATGGTTATTATGTGGAAAAAAAGAGGATTTATTCAAAAAAGATACAACTTATATGCTTCATGCTTGTCTGGAATAACTATATTTTTTTAATCATGTAACTTGTTAAATCTTCTTAAAATTCATATTAAGCATTTCTATCTCTTCTACCTGAACATATTAGCCACAAGATTCACGGCATTAATTCGTCAATATTTTAACATTATCCTCTTGCTATTTTTTGTATATTGTATTCATTAAAATACAATCTTTGTATATTTTTTAACCTTTCCCCCTGTTTCTTTCCTGTTTTTTAGATAAAACATAGAATCTGACTACTTCGTTAAAATTTTATCGTTATTTTATTGACAATCTGTTTTTACAGCAGTATAATGACGCCAGAAAGACAAAAACAACTTTGTAACCAATCATCAATTTATGATAAAATAGTCAGGAGGATTTAAAGATGGCAAAGACGAAGGCATCCGAAATCATTGATAACGTTGACGCATTAACCGCTAAGCTGAAAGCTATGCGTGAAGCACAGGCACAGTTTGCTACCTTTACTCAGGAGCAGGTAGACAAAATTTTCTTTGCTGCTGCAATCGCTGCAAACCAGGCCCGTATCCCACTGGCAAAAATGGCTGTTGAGGAAACCGGCATGGGTATTGTAGAAGACAAGGTTATTAAAAACCACTACGCTGCTGAGTACATTTACAACGCATACAAAAACACAAAGACCTGCGGAGTAATCGAGGAAGATCCTGCATTCGGCATCAAGAAAATTGCAGAACCTATCGGTATCATTGCCGCAGTTATTCCTACCACCAACCCAACTTCTACTGCCATTTTCAAAACTCTGATTGCATTAAAGACCAGAAATGCTATCATCATCAGCCCACATCCACGTGCAAAGAACTGCACCATTGAGGCAGCAAGAATCGTATTAGAAGCAGCTGTAAAGGCCGGCGCTCCAGAAGGCATTATCGGCTGGATTGATGTTCCAAGCCTGGAACTTACCAATGAAGTTATGAAGGACGCTGACATTATTCTGGCAACCGGCGGTCCTGGCATGGTTCACGCAGCTTACTCCTCCGGAAAACCGGCATTAGGCGTAGGCGCTGGAAACACACCGGTTATTATTGATGAAACTGCTGATGTTAAGCTGGCTGTTAACTCCATCATCCATTCCAAGACTTTTGATAACGGTATGATTTGTGCTTCTGAGCAGTCTGTTACTGTATTAGAGCCTCTGTACGATGCAGTTAAGAAAGAATTCGCATACCGCGGATGCTACTTCTTAAAGCCAGACGAGATTGAAAAAGTAAGAAAAACCATTTTAATTAACGGCTCTTTAAATGCTAAGATTGTCGGTCAGTCCGCACACAAGATTGCTGCCCTGGCAGGCGTTAATGTTCCGGAATCTACCAAGATTTTAATTGGTGAAGTAGAATCCGTTGATATTTCCGAAGAGTTTGCTCACGAAAAATTATCCCCTGTACTGGCTATGTACAAGGCAAAAGATTTTGATGACGCTTTGGCAAAAGCAGAACGTCTGGTAGCAGACGGCGGCTACGGCCACACCTCTTCTCTTTACATTCATCCGGCACAGACCGAAAAAATTATGAAGCACGCTGAGGCAATGAAGACCTGCCGTATTGTTATCAATACTCCTTCTTCTCACGGCGGCATCGGCGACTTATACAACTTTAAGATGGCTCCGTCCTTAACATTAGGCTGCGGTTCCTGGGGCGGCAACTCCGTTTCTGAAAACGTTGGCGTAAAACACTTATTAAACATCAAGACCGTTGCCGAAAGGAGAGAAAACATGCTGTGGTTCCGCGCACCTCAAAAAGTTTACTTTAAGAAGGGCTGTATGCCGGTTGCATTGGATGAGCTGGGTACTGTTATGGGCAAGAAGAAAGCTTTCATTGTTACTGACAGCTTCTTATATAAGAATGGTTATGTAAAGCCAATCGAAGAAAAATTAGACCAGATGGGCATTCAGCATACCTGCTTCTATGAAGTTGCTCCAGATCCAAACCTGACTTCTGCAACTGCCGGCGCTGCTGCAATGCGTGCATTTGAACCTGACTGCATTATCGCTCTGGGCGGTGGTTCCGCAATGGATGCCGGTAAAATTATGTGGGTAATGTATGAGCATCCGGAAGTAGACTTCCTGGATATGGCTATGCGTTACATGGATATTCGTAAGAGAGTTTATACCTTCCCGAAGATGGGCGAGAAAGCTTACTTTGTAGCAATCCCAACTTCTTCCGGTACTGGTTCCGAGGTAACTCCTTTCGCAGTTATTACAGATGACCGCACCGGCACAAAATATCCTCTGGCTGACTATGAACTGCTTCCTAACATGGCAATCATTGATGCAGACAATATGATGAATCAGCCTAAGGGCTTAACCAGCGCTTCCGGTATCGACGCTTTAACCCATGCATTAGAGGCATATGCTTCCATCATGGCTACCGATTATACCGACGGCCTGGCATTAAAGGCAATGAAGAACATCTTCGCTTACCTGCCAAGCGCTTACGAAAACGGAGCAAACGATCCGTATGCCCGCGAAAAAATGGCTGACGCTTCCTGTATGGCCGGTATGGCATTTGCAAATGCATTCTTAGGCGTATGCCACTCCATGGCTCATAAGCTTGGCGCTTACCATCATCTGCCTCACGGTGTTGCAAACGCACTGTTAATTACCGAAGTTATGCGGTTTAACGCTGTAGAAGTTCCGCCTAAGATGGGAACTTTCTCTCAGTATCAGTATCCACACACCTTGTCCCGTTATGTAGAATGTGCAAACTTCTGCGGAGTATTCGGAAAAGATGATCAGGATACCTTAAACAAGTTTATTGATAAGATTGAAGAATTAAAAGCCCGCGTTGGCATTAAGAAAACCATCCGTGACTACGGCATCAAAGAGGAAGATTTCTTAGCTACCTTAGATGAAATGGTTGAAAATGCATTTGATGACCAGTGTACCGGCGCTAACCCAAGATACCCATTGATGAGCGAAATCAAGGAAATGTATCTGCGCGCTTACTATGGTAAGGAAAAAGCAAACTAATATATAATAAAAGGAGGGTATTGCCATGAAGCTGAATGAGAAAGATATTATCTTTACACGTCCATATAAGACCTTGTATGCAAACAAAGATAAAGTCATTAAAGTCTTTGATAAGAAACGCTATTCCAAGGCTGATGTGTTTAACGAGGCTTTAAATGAATCCAATGTAGAAGAAACCGGCCTGTATATTCCGGAAATCCTTGAGGTTTCCGAAACTCCGGACGGCTGGGCTCTGGTTCGTGAGAAGGTTGACGGCGTAACCCTGGATTCTCTGATGAAAGAGAATCCTGAAAAGGTAGAGGAATACATGGAAAAATTTGTAGACCTTCAGCTGGAAATCCATTCCAAAAAATGCCCAGGTCTTAAGAAATTAAAGGCAAAGCTGCAGAATCAGATTAACAGCTTAAAGGATCTGGATGCTACCACCCGTTATGAATTAAGCACCCGCTTAGATGGTATGCCAAAACATACCAAACTGTGCCACGGTGATTTCAACCCTACCAACGTTATCGTTGATAACAAGGGCAACTGGGCTGTAATTGACTGGGCTCATGCCGCACAGGGAAATGCCAGCGCCGACGCTGCTATGACCTACCTGTTATTTGCACTGGAAGACCAGAAGCTAGCTGATATGTACATTAACCTGTTCTGCAAGAAGAGCGACACTGCCCGTCAGTACGTAAACCGTTGGCTGCCAATCGTAGCTGCCGCTCAGCTTACCAAGAAAAAAGCAAAAGAAAAAGACTTCCTGATGAAATGGATTGATGTTGTAGAATACGTATAGTTGTTTTGGATGCTTTCGTCATAAGAAGCCCCTGACTGTGAAATCCGCAGCCAGGGGGGCTTCTTATATTTTTCAGAACCTTCTCTTCTGCCAGTCAAAAAGCCAGTATTTCCGTCTTATTCCCCCGACAGAAGCGGACTCATACTCTTTAAACCAATCGCCAGCGTGGACAAGTTATGCAGCAATGCTGAAGTCGTTGGCTGAATCACTCCAGCTATCCCAAGTACAATCAAAACTGCATTAATACCTACGATTCCTCTGTAATTATTCTGAATTCGGTGCATCATAGCATTCGACAGGCATTTCAATGTTACAATTTCCCGGAGATCCTCTGCTGCAAATGTAATATCTGCAATTTCCCGGGCAATCTCTGCTCCATCACTGACAGCAATTCCGGCATCTGCTGCAGAAAGTGCCGGAGAATCATTCACTCCATCTCCTATCATGACTACTTTTCTTCCAGCTGCCTTTTCTCTCTCAACAAATCCCGCTTTGTCCTCTGGCAGTACCTCCGAATAATACCGATCAACTCCAACCCGTCTGGCAATTGAAGCCGCCGTCCGTTCACTATCTCCTGTCATCATTACAATTTGGGAGACCCCTTCTTTTTTCAGAAGTCTTATCATATCACCTGCTTCTTCTCTTAAAGGATCCTCGATACAGATAACTGCAATCAATTCCTGGTTCATGGCAAGATATAAATGGGAGTACTCCTCTGGAAGCTGCTGAAATTTTTCCTGGTACTCCGGCCTGACTCTGCATTTCTCATCTTCAAAGACAAAATGGCTGCTTCCTATCACAGTCCTTTTTCCTTCAATATAAGAAGAAATCCCATGTGCTACCACATATTCAACCTTAGAATGCATTTCTTCATGGTACAACCGCCTCTTTTTCGCAGCATCCACCACTGCCTTTGCCATAGAATGTGGAAAATGCTCTTCCAGGCAGGCTGCGATACGTAGTGCCTCTGGTTCTGGAATATCGCCAAACACAACTACTTCCTTTACGGTTGGCTGTGCCTTTGTCAGCGTACCTGTTTTATCCAGTACAAAGGTATCTGCTTCGGCTACCGCTTCCAGATACTTTCCACCCTTTACCGTAATTCCACATGCCCCTGCTTCTCTGATTGCGGAAAGAACAGTAATCGGCATAGCAAGTTTTAATGCACAGGAAAAATCTACCATAAGAACTGAAAGGGCTTTTGTGACATTACCTGTCAGAAATCCCACAATTCCAGTTCCAATCAGCGTATACGGCACCAGACACTGCCCGAACAATAATCTCCAGTTCTCCTTCTTCCAGAACGGTTCCTGCATATACGAACTGTCCCTCTGTTCTCCTGACCGGAAGCGCTTCTCCTGTTAAAGAAGCCTGGTTTACCATCCCCTCTCCGGATGCTACCTCTCCGTCAAACGGAATCACATTGCCCATTCGTACAACAATCCTGTCCGTTTCCTGTATTTTTGAAACTGGTACAAGAATTTCCTGGTCTTCTCTTTTTAGCCATACCTTTTTTACATTTAGAGACATGCTGCGGGCCAGATCTCCCACTGACTTTTTATGAGTCCATTCCTCTAATAATTCTCCAATTCCCAAAAGGAACATAATGGAGCCAGCTGTGCTAAAATCTCTTCTTAGGATTGATACCCCAATTGCTGTTGCATCTAGTACGGAGACTTCTATTTTCTTTCTTCCCAGACATGTTATCCCTTTCCAGATATAGGGTATCGCTTTTAAAATAAGCCATATTTTTCTAAGCGGATTTGGAAGAAGCAGTCTTCCTCCGTAATGGATGAGTGTTTTTACAATCAGCTTTTCCTTGTATGAAGCATTTAATATCCGTCCTGAATCTGGAAGATCCTTCTCTGAAAAACTTGCTGTTTTCAGGCAAAATTCCTTTAGTTCCCGGATAAGTTCCTGCCTGTCCCCTGTATAACAAATCACGGCATCTGCGGTGCGTTCATATACCTTAACCTTTGTTATATGTTTCCTTTTTTCGAAAGCCTGGCAAAGAGCATCCGCCTCCGCACACGTCATCCTGTTTCGGATGACATGGATACGGAGGCGGCCCTCAATTTCATGTTTTATGAGAAACTTCATGCTTGTTCCGGCTCGTTTTCTTCCTGGAAGTCCGCACCATCTTCACAAAAAACATCTTCCTCTTCATTCATCGCTTCTTCTGCAGCCCGCTTCTCATTTATCTGCTGGGCTTCTGCCAGAATATCTTCTGCATTCTCCTGTACAGTAGTTACCGTTTTCATCACGCAGTCTTTTGCCCGAAGCACTGCTGCCGTACAGTTAATATATGCCTTTTTTGCATCTTTACTGGAAAGGATTTTTATGCCAGCAGTTCCAAACAAAACTCCACCTGCAAACAATCCAAATTTTTTCAATGCTGATTCATGAAACATGTTAAATACCTCCTGATTATTTGTGTTTATAGCCTGTGTAAAATACCATCATAAAGCAAAAAACTGCAGCCCATGCCCAAAATCTATGCTGCTTCACAATCACATCACTTCCTTTTTTATAGGCTTTTTTAATCATAACAAGTTCTTTTTCGGTTCGTCAATTACATTCGTTCTTATTGAAAAATTTTGTCAACTACTATGCTTTTTGTATTCGATCCGCCTGCTCAGCACCTTGATTTGCTCCAATTCTTTCACCATCCGGTAAACCGTTGCCATACCAATTGCATGGTCTGCCTTTAATGCCAGAATATATATTTCTTTACAGCTGGCACATCTGTTTTCCAAAATAATATTTAATAGTAGTTCACGCTGTTTCGTAATTCGACAGCCTTTTCCTTTTAGTTCTTTCAAAATATCTTCTTTCTCACAATTCATCCTGTCCCCTCCCTGACATATTTCGAATCGATTATCGCTATTCTCCTCGAAGTTAGCAGCGGCTAACCAACAGCTAAAAAAATAAGTTTTTAACAATCCCTGTCTATCTGTTTACATTTCAGGTATTAGTCTACACTAACCAAGACAAAATGTCAATTATCAGTCTGGTTTTTATAAAAACTCATGGGATTTCAAAAGCTGAATCGTGTAGGGATGCTTCGGACTTTCAAACTTTTCCACATCATCCAGTTTCTCCACAAGCTGCCCCCCACGCATCACAAGTACTTTATCTGACAAATAGTATACTGCTCTTAAATCATGGGATACCAGAATACAGGTCAGTTTAAACCGCTCCTTTAAATCTAATAACAGATTTAATATCTGAGCCTGTACAGATACATCCAGACTGCTCAGAGGCTCATCTAAAATTAAAATCCTGGGTTTTGCAGACAACGCCCTGGCAATGCAGACTCTCTGTAGCTGTCCTCCACTAAACTGAGCTGGATATTTATACATATCATCTCCAGAAAGCCCAACCAGTTCTAAAAGCTTTCTGGTCTCTTCTTTCCGTTCAGCTTTCGTCATATGAAAAAAATTTTCTAATGGCTCTGAAATAATCTGATATGCATTCAAATGAAGATTTACTGCATCCAAACTATTCTGAAATACCATCTGAATCTCTCCCCGCCTTTTTAAATTTTTAAGAGGTTCTCCACAATAACGGATTTCTCCAGACGAAGGCTGCTCCAATCCAGTCAAAAGTCTGCACAACGTACTCTTTCCGCATCCACTCTCTCCAACGATTCCCAGACATATGCCTTGATACAAAGAAAATGAAATGTCTGTTAATGCTGCAACTGTATCACCAGTTCTCCTGCAATATGTTTTATTCAGCTTTTCTGCTTCCAATAATAGTTCCATATCGTGAATCTCCATATAAACAACGTGAAAAATGACCTTGTGACACTTCTTTAAACGACGGACTCATCCTCATTTCCCTCTCACACGTCGCACTCTTTTGAGGACATCTGCATGAAAAGGAACATCCAGTTTCAAATTGTTCTCCTAATGCTGGCGGATAGCCAGCCATACAGTTCAGTCTTTCTTTTGAAAATTTAGGATATGATTCAAATAGACCAGCTGTATAGGGATGTGCCGGATGAGAAAGTACTGTTTGGGCATCCCCATATTCCACTACTTCTCCTGCATACATTACAACAATATTATCTGCCATTTGAGAAATGACCTCTATGTCATGGGACACCAGCAAAATCGAAATCTGATTTTTCAACTGCATTGTTTTCAACAGATATAAAAATTCCTTTTGCGTTATTACATCCATGGCTGTTGTTGGTTCATCTGCAATAAGAATCTCTGGATGCTGGCTGACAGAAAGAGCTGCAAGGACTCTCTGAAGCATCCCTCCGCTTAACTGGAACGGATAACTTTTCAATATTTTCTCAGGTTCTTTCATCTGCATTTTTTCCAGTATAGACATGGCTTCTGAAATCCTTTCTTCCCGCAGCTTTTTATTCCTTTTTGGAATTCCATCACAAAAATGGGCTCCCACTGTCATGCGCGGATCAAACGCTGACAGCGGATTTTGAAGAATCAGAGCCATTCTGCTTCCACGAAATTCATCCATCGCCTTATCTTCTGTAATGGGCACGCTTACCCCATTCAGCTTCACAGTACCTTTTATAATCCACTTTTCTTTCTCCAGAAGCCCAAGTAAAGCCTGGCAGGATAAGGATTTTCCACATCCACTCTCACCAATGATTCCTGTACAGCCACCTTTTTTTACTGTGAATTTCAAATTTCGGACTGCAGCAATCTGTCGTTTTCCTTTCTTTAGCCACACAGACAGTTCTTCTGCCTCAAGTGCCGGAATCATTTCCTCATTCACTGCATTTTTCCCACCTGTCAATTTCTTTTTTCCTCCAGTGTATCCCTTAGTTTGTCTCCGATTATATTCGTACATATTACCACTGTCATCACACAAATTCCCGGCCAGAACATCATTTCTGGATGATTCATATAATTTCTTCCATCATTAATCATCATTCCCCATTCTGGATTTGGAGGTAAAATTCCAAATCCCAAAAAAGAATATCCAGATATCGCCAGTAACGTACTTCCAAAATCAATAGAAATCACAGACAGCATCTGAGGAACAATGGATGCAAAGACATTCCGTCTCAGAATCTTCGCCCAACTGCTTCCGGCCAGTCTGCTTGCAGCCACCGATGTCCGGGCAAGTTCTTCTTTCGTCAAATTTCTAGCAACACGTGCATACCAAATCCATCTGGTAATCAACATAGCAAGACAAACGTTCCCAATTCCTGCCCCCAGAATACTGACAATAATCAAAACCAGAACAACTCCGGGAAATGCTCGCAATACATCGCTGCTTTTCATCAGTACTTCATCAAAAATCCCCCCTGTCGCACCAGAAACCATCCCTATAACGGTCCCAATTCCCGATGCCAGAACTGTAACTATGAGGGAATAGCCAAGCGTTGCTCTCCCTCCCCATAAAATTCTTGAGAATATATCCCTGCCCAGATAATCCGTTCCCATAGGATGTTCCAAAGAACTGCCGGAAAATTTAGACATTGGATCTACAAAGTTCGGATCTGCCGGAGCTAGTACTGGAGCCAGTAAACACGCTGCCGAAATCATTGTAACAAGTACTATACTAACTATAACCACCGGAGAAAAATAACGATTGATTCTCTGCTTCATGTTCTGCCGCCTTTCAGACGTATACGCGGATTTAAAGCTGCACATGCAATGTCTGAGAGTAAATTTGCCATAATAAATACAACAGACTGCAGCAGAATGTATCCCTGAATCATTGGATAATTTCTGGCTGCAACTGCCTCTACACACATCCTTCCAAGTCCTGGCCAAGCAAAAACATTCTCAACAACCACAGAACCGGACATAATACCTCCTAAATGAAGTCCCAGCGTAGTAAGAACCGGAGTTAATGCATTCGGAATTACATGGAAAACCATTACCTGCAGTCTGCTTAATCCCCTGGCTCTTGCGTAACGCACAAATGTCTGCTTTTTTACTTCCAGGATGCTGTTTCGTAAAAGCTTCGTATACGTCGCAATATAAGAACAGGCCAGCGTAAAAGACGGAAGTATTACATGTTTCCATGATTCGGCACCCATGACAGGAAACCACTTAAAACGCAATGACAAGAATGCCATAAGCAAAAAGCCAAGCCAGAATTTTGGCATAGACGCTCCCAAAAAAGTCAGACTGCGGATTCCCATATCCAGAAACCGGTCTGCATATTCTGCTGATAAAATTCCAAATAGTACACTAAAAACAGCGATCCAAATCAGAGCGGCAAGCGTAAGAATTCCGGTATACTGAAAATCTTTCCAAAGTTCTGTCGTTACCGGCTGTTTTGTCTGATAGGAATAACCCAGATTTCCTCTTATTGCATCAAACAGCCATTTCCCATACTGCACATAAACAGGTTTGTCCAAACCCATTTCTTCACGGACAGCCTGTACCGACTCTTCGGTCAGTGGTATATTTGCAGAATTCATATACGCAGTTGCGGCATCTCCTGGCAGTAAACGTACCAGGAAAAATGCCGCAATTGATACCAGAAATGCTAATGGAATCAGCCCCAATAATTGTCTTATCACATATCGAAACATGTTCACATTCCTTCCCATGCCGCCTGTTTACTTTTCAACAGACATGCCGCTGATACCCATGCCGCCATGGCTTGATGTTAAATCAAGACCTGTTAACTCACGATTATAAACAGCAAGTGTACTGGTAATTGTAAGCGGAACATATACCGCCTCATCATGAAAACTGTTCATAATGTACTCAAAATTCTCTTTAAGCTTCGTTTCATCCGTCTGGCTCAGGCAATCAAGCATCACCGCATCCAGCTCTGCCTTATTTTGCATCCCTTTCTGTACAGTATGGAACTTGTCTCCCTCTGAAGCCATTGCAGCAAGCGTCGCATATGGCTCATAAGATCCACCCCAGGAACTGTAAATCAACACACCAAATTCCCCTGATGCCCAGTTCTGACGGTATACCTGACTATCCTGCGGAATAATATTCACCTTGATTCCTGCCTGTGCATACTGTGACTGGAGAAGAAGTCCGATATCACGATCATTGGTAACTGTAGAATCATAAATCAAGTCTACTTCCAGATTTTGTCCATTCTTTGAGCGAACCTTATTTCCATCTTCATACACCCAGCCAGCATCTTCTAAAATCTGATTTGCCTTATCAATATCATACGGATACGGTTCGATTCCTGTATCTGTATACGGAATATCTTTTGAAAAATATGCATAAGCCGGTGTTTGCAATCCGCCAAAAATCCCATCGGAAATCGCTTTGTTGTCCGTTGCATACTCCATGGCAAGACGTACATTAATATCACCCGTTACCGCTCCTGCTGTATTAATGTTTAGATTAGAGATGCTGGTTGTTGGAGCCATATCCGTTTTAAATCCTTCCTCCTTCATGCTCTTATAGATGTCTGCGGTAATCTGGGTTGAATCTACCATTACATCAATTTCTCCTGCCTTCAATGCAGTTGCTGCCGTATTTACATCCGGAATCACAACTGCTTTTAAATATTTAAAAAATGGCTTCTCACCCCAATAGTTCTCATTTCGTTCAAATAATGCATACTGGTCTGCAACATGCTCTTTCAACACCCACATACCAGTTCCAACCGGTTCCGCTGTCCCCTTCTCATACGGATCTCCTTCTGCTGGAAAACCAGCCTCTCCCAACATGACAAGCGGACGGCTGTAGGTAAAATCATTCAGCAAAGAATTACATGGCTTTTTCAGATTTAAAACCAGAGTCTGTTCATCCGGAGTCTCGACAGCATCAATAACTTCCAGTGATTGCAGGAAGGAATACTTATCTTTATGATTTTGTACTGCTTCAATATTTTTCTTTGCGATTTCAGCAGTAAAATCACTGCCATCGCTAAATTTTACACCGCTGCGCAGATGAAACGTATAGGTTAATCCATCCTCAGAAATGTCCCATGTTTCTGCAAGTTCAGGAACCACTTTGCCATTTTCTAACGCTACAAGGCTTTCATAAACCCAATCCTGAGCGTACATCTGGCTTTTCATGGTATGTGGATTCAAATCGCCAATGTCTTTTGATGTACGGACAATCAATGTATCTTTCTGGCTTTGAGTCTCTCTGATGACAGTTTCCTCAACTGTCGCTACATCTGTACTGTTTCCTGTGCTGCCGCATGCTGCCAGAGATAAACTTAGTACAGCAGCCATGAAAACAGCACACATTTTCTTCTTTCTCATTTTTTCCTCCTCTTTTCTTCTTTGATGGTTTGCGCTGCTCCTGCACAATCAGACTATCCTGGCAGACAATAAAAAAAGGAGAGCAGAAGCCCTCCTTTGTACGCCAATTAAATCTGTTTCTAAATAAAACAGATTCTTGTTGTAAAGCTTTCACAGGAAGCGCCAACATTCCAGATTAAGCAGGTTTCCTGGCTTACGCATCTTCATGCCCCCATGCCTTCTCATGTTAATACACAATGGCTTTATCTGGATGCACTCTTCGTTTACAGTGACCGGATCGCCGGAGACTTTCACTCCGTTCTCTTTTACCCGTCCGCTACAGACGGCACTTAATCCATATTCAATTTTACATCGTAAAGTATATCTTCTGCTGTTACATTTGTCAACTGCAGAGCTTAATCCCACTTTTTCTTATAAATCAGATAAAGAGGCAATCCTGTAAATACCATTCCTCCAAGGATATTTCCGATTGTAACCGGAATAAAGTTCTGAAGACTTCCCAACACAGTCAAACCTGCAAGCTGCTCTGCAGTAATCCCATAAACCTGCTGCGCCATAGCAGCGTAATCAGGATTTGCAGCCGCCATCATGCCCGCCGGTATGTAAAACATATTGGCAACGCAGTGTTCAAAACCGCCGATAACAAATGCACAAATTGGAAAGAAAATTGCCCATACCTTACCCACAATATCTTTGGCGCAGGTAGCCATCAGTACTGCAAGACACACCAAAAGATTGCATAAAATTCCTGAGGTTATAGCCTGTACCGGAGTAACCGCAAGCTTTCCAACTGCTGTTTTAATTGTATATGCCCCCAAAAGGCCTCCGGAATAATTCAGGTTTCCACTAAATACAAGTAACGTATCAATAATCAAAGCCCCTATCAGATTACTGAAATAAACAACTACTAAGTTATACAGCAATCTCTTCCAGGTAGTTCTCTTTGCAAAAACGTCCATAACAATTAAACAGTTTCCTGTAAATAGCTCACCGCCTAAAAATACAATCAGCATCAGTCCGACTGGAAAAATCACACCAGCCATAGCCCGTGCAAGGCCTACATTTTCAATTGCATGCGCTGCAGTACTGCTGGCTGCGCCGCCAAGTGCAATAAATGCACCAGCCATGATGCCAAGCAAAATCATTTTTCCAAGCGGAAGGACTGTTTTGTTTTCGCAAGCTTTCATATTTAGTTCAATGGTCTCTGCGGGGGTATTAAAATGATTATTCATATTTACCTCTCTTCTTTTTTATTTTCTCAAGTTTGTTAAATATTAAACAGTCTTGTATTATACTGGTATTTAAACGAAAAGTAAATAGAAACTATGTTCTTTCTTCTAAACACATCTCTGCAGTGGTATAATAAGGTTACCATGATTCCCTATAACCATTTTCTTATACTTCAAAAGAGGACTTTCTTATGCACAATACCATTACCCAGGAACAGCGATATGAAATGCTTACCAGCCAGCCTGTAGAAAAGGTCATTCCCCGACTGGCTGTTCCCACGATTATCAGTATGATGATTAGTTCCATTTACAATACTGCCGACACATTTTTTGTCAGCCAGCTTGGCACCAGCGCTTCCGGCGCAGTAGGAATTATTTTTTCTGCTATGGCTATTATCCAGGCCATTGCCTTTATGATTGGCATGGGAAGCGGCAACTACATGGCCCGCTGTTTTGGCGCCGGAGAACAGGAAAAAGGTGAAAAAATCGCCTCCACTGGCTTTTTTACCGGCCTGATTATGGGGACTGTAATTATGATCGTCGGGTTATCCAACATTGAAAGCATTGTTATGATGTTAGGCTCTACGGAAACCATTAAACCTTATGCCGTAGACTATGCCCGATACATTTTCCTGGCAGCGCCTTTTATGATGTGTTCCTTTATTATGAACAATCTTTTGAGGCTTCAGGGACTGGCTGACTATGCAATGTTAGGAATTGCTTCCGGTGGAATTTTAAATATGATTCTGGACCCGATTTTTATTTTCGGGCTTCACCTGGGGACTGCCGGCGCAGCAATTGCCACAGGACTTTCCCAGTTTACCAGCTTCTGCATTCTCCTTTGCCAGTGTAATGTTCGGAAAGGCTGCGTCTCTATCCGATTCCGTAATTTTGCACCGTCTCTTTCTATGTATCAATCCATTATTGGCGGAGGTCTTCCTTCGCTTGGACGGCAAGGCATGGCATCTCTGGCTACCATTATCTTAAACCTGACCGCCCGCCCCTATGGAGACGCTGCTATTGCAGCCATGGCTATCGTCAGCCGCTGCGCCATGCTACTTAACTCTGCTGTAGTTGGCTTTGGCCAGGGCTTTCAGCCAGTATGTGCCTTTTCTTTCGGAGCTCACAAATACAGCCGTGTAAAAAATGCCTTTTGGTTCTGCGTGAAAGTAAGCACCGGATTTCTCTTGTGCGTCAGTGTCATTATTTTTCTGTTTTCCGGCCATGTCATTGAATTGTTCCGCAAAGGAGATCCAGAGGTAATTGCCATTGGCACCCTGGCGCTGCGTTTCCAGATTTGTACCCTGCCTTTAGGCGGTTATCTCACTTTAAGCAACATGTGTTCCCAGTCTATTGGATATGGATTTCGCTCCACACTGCTGGCCATGTCCCGTCAAGGTATCTTCCTGATTCCTATCCTTCTGATTATGTCCTCTCTTTTGGGACTGTTGGGAATTCAGATGGCTCAGCCGCTGTCCGATTTATGTACCTTTGTTTTAACGATTTTCATTATGAGGGGGATATTTAAAGAGTTGAATGCACTTGAAGCAAAAGAAACTGCTGTCTCTGCCAACCCATAAATGAAACATACCGCAGCTTCCTGACACTTAAGACTGGTCAGGAGTCTGCGGTATTTTATTATTTCACCAATTCTTTTAATTTTCCTAAAATTTCTTTTGCCTTTTCCATCATAGCGCCGCTATCCTGATTCTTCTTATTCATTTCCTGATACAGGAAATAGGGCTGGTCGCCCATCTGGAACTTAAGGCGTCCTTTATAAGAAGCAACGAGCTGCGGAATTCCTGCTGAATCCAGACGGGCCTTAGGATACATGATAAGCCGGACTTCCTGGCGGTTGATTCCTACCTCTGTGACAAATACGCTGTGAGCCATTCCCTTTAATGCGGCAATCCTAAGCAAGTTTTCTACTGCCCTTGGAATCTCTCCAAACCGGTCCATTAGCTCGTCCTGCATATCCATATATTCATCTTCATTTTCAATTGCAGAAATTCGTTTATAAATATCCAGTTTCTGATATTCATTCTTAATATAAGACGACGGAATATAAGCGTTAATGTCGCAGTCTACAACAGTCTCATAAGCCTCTTCTTCTTTTGCCAGTCCCTGAATCGCACGGACCGCCTGGTTTAACAGCTTACAGTACAGATCGTATCCAACTGCCTCCATATGGCCATGCTGCTCGGCACCCAGCACATTTCCGGCACCTCGGATTTCCAGATCCCGCATGGCAATTTTGATTCCAGATCCCAGTTCTGTAAACTCCCGAATAGCCTGAAGGCGTTTTTCAGCCTCTTCTTTCAACAACTTATCCCGACGATACATGAAAAACGCATATGCCGTCCGGTTGGATCTTCCCACTCGTCCCCGAAGCTGGTAAAGCTGGGATAATCCCATGTGATCGGCGTCATGGACAATCATGGTGTTGGCATTGGGAATGTCCAGTCCGGTTTCAATAATAGTAGTGGATACCAATACGTCTATGTCTCCATTAATGAAATCCAGCATAATCCGTTCCAACTCATGCTCTTTCATTTGGCCATGTGCAAATACAACCGTTGCCTCTGGTACCAGGGCGGCTATCCGGTTGGCCACTTCTACAATGTCATTGACACGATTATAGACGTAATAAACCTGACCGCCTCTTGCCATCTCCCGATGAATGGCCTCTCGAACCATTTCTTCATTATATTCCATTACATAGGTTTGAATCGGCGTCCGGTCAATGGGCGGCTCTTCCAGTACACTCATATCTCGGATTCCTACCAGACTCATATGAAGCGTTCGGGGAATCGGCGTAGCTGTCAAAGTCAGAACATCGATATTCTTCTTTAGCTGTTTAATTTTTTCTTTGTGTGTAACACCAAATCTCTGCTCTTCATCAATAATCAGCAAGCCCAGATCCTTAAATACCACATCGGAAGACAGAACCCGATGGGTTCCAATCAAAATATCTACCTGGCCTTTTTTTAAATCCTCCAGAGTCTTTTTCTGCTGACCAGGCGTCCGAAATCTGGACATCATATCCACCCTTACAGGAAAATCCTTCATTCTCTGAACAAAGGTATTATAGTGCTGCTGTGCCAGAATGGTGGTCGGAACCAGATAGACCACCTGCTTGCTCTCCTGAACTGCCTTAAATGCCGCTCTCAACGCAATTTCTGTCTTTCCAAAGCCTACGTCTCCGCAGATTAGCCGATCCATAATTTTTGTGCTTTCCATATCTGCTTTTGTAGCTTCAATGGCCTCTAGCTGATCATCGGTTTCCTCATAAGGAAACAGTTCTTCAAATTCACGCTGCCATACAGTATCAGGGCCGCATGGAAAACCACTTCCAGACTGGCGGGCTGCATAAAGCTGCACCAGATCCTTTGCAATCTCCTGCACGGCTCCCTTCACTTTTGTTTTGGTTTTGCTCCACTCTGATCCGCCAAGTTTATTCAGCTTGGGCTTCTTTGCCTCTGCCCCAGCATACTTCTGGATTCCCTCCAGCCTGGTAGCTGGCAGGTACAAATTTCCTCCGTCTCCATACTCAATTTTAATATAGTCCTTAACCACATGGTCCTGCTCTATTTTTTCAATTCCCCGATAAATGCCGACTCCATGATCTTCATGAACCACGTAATCACCTACGGACAGTTCAGAAAAGCTTTGGATCTTCTTTCCTTCGTAAGCGGTTTTCTTACGCTTCCGTTTTTTCTTTTCCGCCCCGAACATATCCCCTTCTGTAATTACTACAAATTTCAGCAGCGGATATTCAAATCCTCTATGGAGGTTTCCATAAACCACCATAATCTCACCTGGGCGGACTTTTGTTTCTGCGGATACGTCTCCATTTTCCTCTGCTGCCTCCGAATCTGGGCAGTAGGCTTTTAAATCATATTCCCGCAAATCACTGGCCAGCCGGCTGGCCCTTGTCCTGGAAGCAGACAACAGCACGACCCGATACCCATTGTTTTTCCACCTGGTTAAATCCTTGATCAACAGCTCAAAGCTGTTTTGATAGGAATTGACATTTTTTACATCAAAACCAAATTTATCATTTACAGAAAAATTGTTCAGGTTTTGATCCAGTCCGGTCAGATAAACGGTTCTTCCGGTCTGAACTCTGGCCAGGATTTCCTTTGCAGGATACAGCACCTCTGTCTGTCCTGGCAGCAGATATCCCTTTTCCAAACGCTGGATCATGCTCTCCCGAAATTCTGTCTCTACGGTTTCTCCTTTTTCCCGAAGCCTCAACGGTTCATCCAAAAAAATCGTACTGCTTCCGTCTGACAATCCTGCCTTAAAATAATCCAAAAAGGAGACGGTATCCTTATAAAAATACCGGACATACGCATCCAGGCCGGATACCTTCCATCCTTCCTTCAGTTCTTCTGCAAGCTCCCGTATCACTGAACGAATCCGGCTGGCTTCTTCGATTCTTTTCTGACTTCTTAAGGTTTTTTCATAGGCTTTGGCTTCCTTTTCCATAGCCTCAATTCCCTGAGCCAGCAGCTCTGGTGTCACCACTACTTCTGCTGCCGGATAAATGGTAACAGAATCTAACTGTTCAATGGATCTCTGGCTTTCCAGATCAAAGGTACGGATTGAATCCACTTCATCATCCCACAGTTCAATACGAACAGGGGATTCCTCTGTCAGTGGGAAAACGTCAATAATGCCTCCCCTGATAGAAAACTGACCCATGCCGTCAACCTGAGCCATACGCTCGTATCCCAGGGCTGTCAGCCGTTTTCTCCACACATCCAAATCTACGACTTCGCCTCCAGATACCGTAAGGGTCTGGCTTTTTAAATACTCTAAAGGAAGCAGATGATCCATAAGACCGTCTATGGTAGTCACAACTACTCCCCCTGACTCTTCCATCAGATGGCGCAGTACTGCCAAGCGTTCTCTTACCATCAGATTGCCGTGAATATCTGCACTGAAGAACAACAAGTCCTTGGCCGGATACAGCCATACCTGTCTGGTGAAATTGCGAAAATCGTCATAGATTTCCCTGGCCCGCTGTTCATCATAGGTTACCACCAGCTTCCAGCCCTGACTGCCGCCTAATTCATGCATTAACTGAACCTTTTGAGAGTCCATGGACCCTGTTACATGAACCGGTCCTCTGTTTTTTTTCAGGGCTTCCGTCAGATCCTCATATTCTTTTAATTCCACTAGAGGGTTAATCATTGTCTCCTGTCCTTCCTTTCAGATGCACATTGTAACTATTAAGCCTTCTTGCCATTGTAACGGTTCATCGCCGCCTCGATTCCATCTAAAATAATCGCCTGAGCAGCCTGTCCCGCCTCTTTTGAAGCGTCTTCCATAACCCGCCCCTCAATCTGGGAAAAATGGCCCAGCACGTAATCTGCCAAATCCATCCGATCCGGCTTTGCCCCTACTCCAACTTTTATTCTTGGAAATTCCTGGGTTCCCAAGTGGGCAATAATGCTTTTAATTCCATTATGTCCCCCTGCGCTTCCTTTTTTCCGAATCCGAAGCTGACCTGGCTCCAAACTAATATCATCATATATAACCATAATATGCTCTGCATCTACTTTATAGAAATCTGCAGCAGCCCGAATACTTTCTCCGCTTAAATTCATAAATGTCTGGGGCTTTAAAAGGATTACTTTTTCCCCTCCAACTACTGCCTTTCCGCACAAAGCTTTGTGCTTTTTTTCCTCTATCGACGTTCCCAGCTGATCTGCCAAAGCGTCCAATGCCATAAAACCAGCATTATGTCTTGTGTTTTCATACTGCTTCCCAGGGTTTCCCAGACCTGCAATAATATACATTTCAATTCCTCCATTCTATCCACGCCACAAAAGCGCTAAACCGCCAGGGGGTGGGGTCTAACGCTGCTTACTGTCACAATTTAAACCGTTCAGCCATGCATCTTCTTGCCCGCTTACAGCGGACAAGAAGCGTCGGGCGTCTGCCCTATGAAGATTCAGACAGAAAAATTCTTATGAAAACAAGCTTTCAACACTTTTTCTGTCTGAATCTTCGCATGGCTGAACTGTTACCACAATTTAGTATATCCCATTTTTATATGTTTGTATACTGATTTTTTCCGTTGCGCCATCTGCTCTTATATGCTATACTTTTAATGTGTGCTTATATAAGTTCATAATTGGTTGAACGTTTCTACCAGCTGCCGGAAATAGCTGACTATAAGCTTTTTTTGGTGCTGTTTTTCATTTAGAGAGGAGAAGTTATCATTTATGAATCAAAACAATTTTGACGTAATTATTATTGGGGCAGGGCCTTCCGGTATTTTTTGTGCTTATGAATTAATCGAAAAAAAGCCCGATTTAAAAATCCTTATGATTGAAAAAGGACGTCCTATCGAAAAAAGGGTTTGTCCGAAACGTACTACCAAGGTTTGCGTAGGCTGTAAACCATGTTCCATTACTACCGGTTTTGCCGGAGCAGGCGCATTCTCTGACGGAAAACTTTCCTTATCTCCTGATGTAGGTGGTCATCTGCCAGAAATCCTGGGTTATGAAAAAGCTACAGAATTAATTCGGGAATCGGACAATATTTATCTGAAATTTGGCGCTGATACCAATGTTTACGGTGTTGATAAGCAGAAAGAAATCGAAGAAATCCGCAGAAAAGCAATTCAGGCAAACTTAAAATTAATTGAATGTCCTATCCGTCACCTGGGAACCGAAGAAGGATATAAAATCTATACCCGTCTTCAGGAACATCTGTTGGCTCAGGGCGTACATATGAAATTTAATACCATGGTTAAAAATATCATCATCGAAAACGGCCAGGCTGTAGGCGTTACTACCGATAAGGATGAAACCTTTACCGCACCAGAAATTGTTGCTGCTATCGGTCGTGAGGGTTCTGACTGGTTCAGCCACATCTGCGGTGAACACGATATTGAGACGCAGGTTGGTACAGTAGATATCGGCGTCCGCGTAGAAGTCCGGGATGAGATTATGGAATTTTTAAACAAAAATCTCTATGAAGCAAAACTGGTTTACTACACTCCTACTTTTGACGACAAGGTTCGTACATTCTGTACCAATCCTTCCGGCGAAGTAGCTACTGAATACTATGAAAATGGTTTGGCTGTCGTAAATGGCCACGCTTACAAATCCAAAGAGTACAAGACATCCAATACAAACTTTGCTCTTCTGGTATCCAAAAACTTTACAAAGCCATTTAAGACTCCAATTGAATACGGCAAGCACATTGCCCAGCTGAGCAACATGCTGTGCGACGGCAAGATTTTAGTTCAGACCTTCGGTGACTTCCAGAGAGGACGCCGTACCACTGAAGAACGTCTCTGCCGCAACAACCTGATTCCTACTTTAAAGGATGCTGTACCTGGAGATTTGTCTCTGGTATTCCCTCACCGTATTATGGTAGATATTAAGGAAATGCTGCTGGCTCTGGACAAGGTTACTCCTGGTATTGCCAGTGATGAAACTCTGCTTTATGGCGTAGAAGTTAAATTCTATTCCAACAAAGTAGTTGTAAATACTGATTTTGAAACCAGCATCAAAGGCCTTCGCGCCATTGGAGACGGCGCTTCCGTTACCCGTGGCCTGCAGCAGGCTTCTGCAAATGGTATCAGTGTGGCAAGAAGCATTTTAAAGAAGCATTACGAATAATCTACTGATATCAAAAAATCCGGAAAGAATCCCTTTGTTCTGGGAATCCTTCCGGATTTTTATCTATCTATTCTTTCCAGTCAAATCTGGTCAAATGGCCTTCCATGGTCATTTTTTCAAACCCATTCTGCCTCAGCGCTTCATAAAGAATAATGGCAACGGAGTTAGACAGGTTTAAAGAGCGAATATCGCCCCACATTGGGATTCTCACACAATTCTCCTGATGGTCTACCAAAATCTCTTCCGGTATTCCTCTGCTCTCCGGCCCGAACATAATATAGCAGTCTGGCTCATACTTAACGTCAGTATACACATTCGGAGCTTTTGTAGTCGCCATATAAATTTTAGCTCCTGGATTCTTCTCTAAAAAGTCCTTAAAATCGCTGTACACGGTCACATCCAGTTTATCCCAGTAATCCAGCCCCGCCCGCTTTAACTGTTTTTCATTCAGCTTAAATCCCAAAGGCTCAATCAAATGCAGCCTGGTGTCAGTAGCTACACAGGTGCGGCCAATGTTTCCTGTATTGGCCGGCATTTCCGGCTCGTACAATACAATATTAATCATTGCTCTTTCTCCAATTTTTCTATAAACCTCTTGATTCTCTCCAATGCCTTTTTCAAATCCTCTAACGAGTAGGCATAAGAAATTCTCAGATATCCTTCTCCGCAGTCTCCAAATGCTGTTCCAGGAACTACCGCAACTTTTTCTTCCCGAAGGAGACGGGTTGCAAATTCATCGGAAGTCATTCCAAACCGCTTAATGCTTGGGAAGGTATAAAATGCACCGTATGGCTCAAAACATTCCAAGCCCATTTCTTTAAATTCATGCATCAAATAACGGCGGCGCTGATTGTAGGCCTCACGCATGTTTTTTACATCTTCATCACTGTTGCGAAGGGCTTCCACTCCCGCATACTGACTGGTAGTGGGGGCGCACATAATCGCAAACTGATGAATCTTTAACATCTGGGTCAGAATTATCTTCGGCGCACAGGCGTATCCCAGACGCCAGCCTGTCATAGCAAATGCCTTGGAAAATCCATTAATTAACACCGTTCTTTCCTTCATGCCGGGCAGGGAAGCGATCGTAGTATGCTCTCCTTTATATGTAAGTTCAGAATAAATCTCGTCTGAAATTACATATAAATCCTTTTCAATTACAATCTTGGCAATGGCCTCCAGATCCTCCTTTTCCATAATGGCTCCTGTCGGATTATTGGGGAATGGAAGTACCAAAATCTTGGTATTTGGGGTAATTTTTTCCAGAAGTTTTTCCGGCGTCAGCCGAAACTCATCCTTTGCCTCCAGTTCAATAACAACCGGTACGCCACCTGCCAAAACAGTACATGGTACGTAGGATACATAACTGGGCTGTGGAATCAGTACTTCCTCGCCGGCTCCTGGATTAATCATTGCTCTCAGGGCAATATCAATTGCCTCGCTGCCGCCGACAGTAACCATAACCTCACTGGAACCGTCATACAGCACCTGATAGCGGCGTTTTAAATAAATTGCAATTTCTTCCTTTAATTCTTTTAAGCCTGCGTTAGATGTATAGAAAGTACGGCCTCTTTCCAGGGAATAAATACCTTCCTCTCTGATATGCCACGGCGTATCAAAATCCGGCTCGCCTACACCAAGAGAAATGGCGTCTTTCATTTCGCTTACAATATCAAAAAACTTACGGATTCCCGATGGAGGAATCTGTACTATTGTGTCAGATAATGGGTTTCTCATAGGCTAATCGGCATCCTTTCATCATGGATCGGATCTGCAATTACGGTTCCATGGTCTTTATACTTTTTCAGTACAAAGTGGGTTGCCGTACTAAGTACAGAATCCAGGGTAGACAGCTTCTCAGAAACAAACAGGGCTACCTGACGCATGGTTTTTCCTTCAATGATAACCGTAAAGTCATAACCGCCGGACATCAGGAATACGGAATCCACTTCACTGTACTGGTAAATGCGTTCCGCAATCTTGTCAAAACCCATGCCTCTCTGGGGAGTAACCTTCACTTCAATTAAAGCCTGTACTTTTTCTTCACTGGTATTATCCCAGTTAATCAGCGTATGATAGCCGCAGATAATCCGTTCTTTTTCCATATCTGCGATTTCATTGGCTACCGCCACTTCGCTTTCGCCTAAAAGAATCGCCAGGTCTCTAATGTCGATTCTGCTGTTCTTTTCCAGTACCGCTAAAATCCTCTCTCTCATGTTGTCTCCTCCTTAAATTTCCTGATTTTCCGGTGTCTCCAGCCTGAAATTCGGTATTACCCGATAGATTTCATCTGCCCTTGGCCGTTCCATACAGCCAATCTCTCCACCGTAACGAATTTCCTTTCCTGCCCCTGCCGCTGTCCGGCCAATAACGGCTGCCTCGATCCCCAGGTCTTTAAACCGTTCTGCAAGACGCCAGCCGTTATCCGATACCATAACCGCACAATTGCCTGACCACAGGCGATAAGGGGTCAGTTCATACCGTTCGCAAAGTTCAATGGTGCTCTGCCTTACCGGAATCGCCCGCAAATCAATGGTAATTCCCTTGTGGTATGTTGCTGAAAGCGTCCAGAGGGCGGTGAAAATACCGCCCTCTCCCGTCATCTCAAATTCAGTAGCTCCCAGGCTTTTTGCCATTTCCCAGGAAAGCTGCTGATGTGTCTCTGTTTTTATATAAAATTTCTTATAATAATCCTCTGAAAACCACTGGAGCAGTTCTCCCTTCCTGGCTATGGCTATGGCTTCTGTCCCGATTTCACCAATATAACCTGCCACAACCAAATCCTGTCCGGCCTTCATCTGCCCAAGTTTTTCTCTGTTTGTCGAACGAATCATATCGCTGCTCCTTCCGCCGGAACCTGAGACTGGGAAGCTGGATCTGATACTGCTGGCGCAGGCTCCGGAGCTGGCTGCGGTGCTGGCGTCTCTGCCGGAGCTGCCGGCTGATTTGTGTCTAAGCCAATACCTGGGCCATACTCGTTAGGATGAGTCTCCTGTGGGGCTGCTTCTGTAGGCACCGGCGTTTCTTGCGGAACAGGAGCAGGTACTGACGGAGGAATCATCGGCTGTACCGGCGCTGCCGCCGCTGCTGGTCCTACTCGGTAAACCGCCTTGGAAGCGTAATAAACATCCTCATTTAACAGAGTTTTTTCCACTTCTTTTCCGTCTATATAAACATATTTCCACAACCGGGACTCTAAACCATAATGAGCAGACTGCACCTTTACCTTAGCTCCAGGACTTAAGGAAGGATCGGTAATCTCCTTAGGAGCTCCTGGATCTGTTCTTCTTAATGTCTCTGACACATACTTAACTTCACGGTTAGCCGGGCGGGTATCCTTTCCATAAATGGTAAACGTCAATGTCCGTCCTTCCGTCTTGCCTTCTACATAAATCGGGGTGCTGTAATTATTGGTAATCTTAATGTCCTTTACAGTACCTGCAATGGCCGCATCTCTGGATGGCTCTACATAAGTCACAATCATAGAATGATTCTGCCTCTGGTTAATCTCTAACTCTGCTTCCAGAGCCGCATTATAAAGTGTTGTTGAAATCTGGCACACACCTCCGCCAATGCTGTCTACTACTTTGCCATTTTCGTAAGAAGCAGCATTTTTGTAACCATTTTCTGTCGTAAGCGGCTGAAGGCATTCATAGCCAGATAAAGTCTCTCCAGGCATGATAATGTGATTATCTATCTTTGACGCACCTACTTCTACGTTAGTTGCCCTGGCATAGCCGCTGCTGCTGAAGCTGGTTGAAAAGGTTCCCAATACATCCCCGATGCTTTCCAGATCTTCGGTTGTAATCCTCGGCTGCTTTTCTACAATGTGGGCTTCTATCTCCACAGCGCCATCCAGTCCGTTTTTCAAGGCTTCATTTAATGCCTCATTGGTCGCTTCTGTATCTACCATTCGTCCTGTTACAGATGGAGTAACCACACATTCACCGTCAATCACATCCATAGATGCATCGGTTGGTTCTTCTACCAGTCCGGCTGATTTGCTGTCAATAAACTCTTTTACCTTTCCCCCATCTACAGAAATCTCTACTTCTATGGTCTTCGGATTTGCTTTCAAATCCACGCTGTTCATATAACGTTTTATCAGGTTTCCTCCCTGATACTCCGTCAGCGTTTCCTCAACTGCTTCCTGATTGCTCCAGAAAATCCCCAGATTCCCTGCTGTAGTATCTGCCTTATCCTCTCCCATATTTAATGTAATCTTGTGATTGGATAAAGTCTGAATGTAATCCTCAATGGCTTGATTGGCTTCTTCTCTGGTCAGGCCGCCCAAATTTACTTCATCTGCATAAACACCCTCCGGAATCCGGCTTTCTGCATATGCGGGAACTGTTGGAAGAAAAGCCAGCGCCCACACACAAAGTCCAATTCTCCAAAATCGTTTTATCATACTCAACTCCTCATACTCCTGTCTGGCTGCTGACCCTGTTATGGATTAAATCGCAAGTGCGCTGAGAACCAATGGAAGTACCATTGCTACTACTAATAAAATCACAATTACAGCAGATACAATTTTCTTTGTTTTCTTATCATTCATATTGATCATGTTTTTCACCTCTTATATCCTGCCATACCGAGACAGAATCTGATCTGTCAGTCGGGATGCTTCATTCCTTGTCAAATGCTCGATTTGCAAAGATACGTTTATTCTATGATATTTTATCAGATCATGCAAGCGTTCTTTTTGCCTTTTTGTGGCTGGCTGTTCCTTTTTTACCCGATAAATCAAGGGTTTTCCCGAAAACACAGCCGGCTGTTCCTCCCCGTATTGAGAAAGCAGACAGCAAAACAGCCTGTGAGCTGCTCTGGCGTCTTCCTCTGCCCTGTGGGCAGTTCCCATAGGAACCTGAAAATACCGGCATGCCGCCGCCAGATTTTTCTTTTCTTCTTCCGGCATAAAATTCCGGCAGAGAGCCAGGGTATCGATTCCGTCTTTTTCCCAGGTTTTACAGCCACCCCAGTTAATTGCGGCCCGTTTTAAAAAGCTGTAATCAAAAATAATGTGATGCCCCAACAGCGGCAGCCCTTCCGTAAACTCTGTCACTTTGCCGATTACCTCTTCAATATCAGGCGCTGTTTCCAGCATGGACGGCTCAATCCCTGTCAATTCTGTAATCCGTTCCGGAAGTTCTTTTCTGGGATTGACAAAAGAGGAAAACCGTTCTGTTTCCTCTCCGTCTATAACCTTTATGGCTCCGATTTCAATAATCTTATCCTGTTTTGCGTCCAGTCCTGTTGTCTCAATATCAATGGCAACGTAAGATTGATTCATATCCTCCTCCTGTCTTATCCCTCTGCGCTGGGGCAGTTATCCCGCAAAAAGCACTTTCCGCATTTTGGCTTTCTGGCTGTGCAGATGGTTCGTCCCAGAGTGATAATATGGATATTCCATAAAATCCAGTGATCTTTTGGCAGCACCTTCATCAGGCTGTATTCGATTTTTTCCGGATCTTCCTCTTTGGTAAGACCCAGTTTTCTGGAAATCCGCTTTACATGAGTATCCACCACAATGCTGGGTTCATTGTAAATGTTTCCTCGAATTACATTTGCAGTCTTTCGTCCTACTCCGGCCAGGGAAGTCAGTTCTTCCAGCTTTTCCGGCACCTGTCCGTCAAACTTTTCCACCAGATCCTGGCAGCATGAAATAATATTCTTGGCCTTCATGTGGTAAAAGCCAATAGAATGAATGTCCTGCTCCAGTTCCTTTAAGTTAGCATCTGCAAATTTCTCTAAACTATCATATTTTTTAAATAAATCTGCGGTAACCAGATTAACTCTTGCGTCTGTACACTGAGCGCTCAGGATCACGGCAATCAATAGCTGCCAGGGAGTTTCATGGTTTAAATAGCACCGGTACTCTGTGCCGTATTCCCGATCCAGGGCTTCTAAAATCCAGCTGACCCGCTGATCCAGTTCTTTTTTGCTTTCTTTTTTTGCCATACGTTACCCTTTCTTCTTACCAGTATCTGCAAAATCGTAACAGTTCAGCCATGAATTTTCGCATGGCTGGACTGTTACGCAAAATCTTCAAATCGAATCCTTTTGGCATTGTAGGTCAGAGGATCACGGTTTTTGTAGTCAAATAAAACCCCTGAACCATCTCCAAATACCTCAATGTGAGCCATTTTGGCCATCTGCTTGGAATCATAGCCCTCATATCCTGTTAAATACCTGCGGCTGGCCTCTTCCCTGATAAAAAAATCCCTCACTGCTGTCTTAAACGGCGTTTGATCTCTGGCAAAATCCGGGCGTGTTTTGGCATTTTCCCGCAAATATAGATCCATGGTCAGGGCATCTCGAAATTCTTCCAATTTAGCTCCGCACATCATCGATTCCCCGAACTGAAACAGCAGTTCAAATCTGGCCAGACGGCTCTGTCCAATGTCTGCCGCCCCTTTTTCTTCATACCAATCAGCCAGGGCTTCATACAAATCAAAGGGCTGTTCAAATTCCTGTTCCAGCATTTTTACTGATTCTCCAAACTGACCGCTGTTATAGTGGACTTCCACCATCTCCTCTATCCTCTTTAGCTTCAAAATATCACTGTAAGACAGCCATTTGGTAGACAAAACCTCATATGGCGGCTCTCCGGTAAACTTTAATTCATAGTTTTCCTTCTGTTCTTCCATATAAGACCCTTTTAAAACCTTCAAAAATCCAAGCTGAAGCTGCTCCGGCTCCATACGGTACACCTGGTTAAAGGACTCCCGAAAGCTGTTCAAATCCTCAAAAGGCAGTCCGGCAATCAAATCCAGATGCTGATGAATGTTATGGCCTTTATTAATCTGAGCCGTAATTTCCCTGACTTTCTCCAAATCCATCTTTCTTCTGATTTCCGTAATCACAACAGGATTTACCGTCTGGACGCCGATTTCCAACTGAATCAGTCCTGGGCGCATGTTAGCCAGAAGTTCCAATTCTTCCTGATCCAGTAAATCAGCGGCAATTTCAAAATGAAAGTTGGTAACTCCGTTATCGTGCTCCAGAATATATTGCCAGATTGCCATGGAATGACTCTTTTTACAATTAAACGTCCTGTCTACAAATTTTACCTGGCGTACCTTGTGTTCCAGGAAAAATCCCAGCTCTTTTTTCACCAGTTCCAAATCTCTGAACCGCACAGATTTATCAATGGAAGAAAGGCAGTAGCTGCAGGAGAAAGGACATCCTCTGCTGGTCTCATAATAAAGGATACGATTTTGAAATTTTTCTAAATCTTCATACACAAAAGGAACCTTGCTCAAGTCCATAACCGGACGGAAAGGCGTTCTGTGAATCGTTCCTGCTTTATCCCGAAAAGTCAGACCGGCAATTTGTTCAAACCGCCTGTCCTGTTCCGCATGGTCTTCACCTGCGTTCTCATACCCTTCTAACAGCTCTGCAAAGGTTTCTTCCCCTTCTCCCACCATAACTCCGTCTATCTGAGGCCATTCCGTTAAAATCCTGGCAGCGTCATAGGAGACTTCCGGCCCACCCAGCCAGATTTTCACATCTGGAAGAACTTTTTTCAAATCCTCTGTGATCTGCCGAACATAGGCAATATTCCAGATATAGCAGGAAAATGCCGCAATATCCGGCTTTTTGCTATACAAATCTCCAAGGATTTTTTCCATTTGATTATTAATGGTATATTCGCAGATTTCTATCTCTATGCCAGATCCGGAACGCTCTAACTGCTGGTCTGCATAGGCCTTTAAACAGTAAACTCCTAAATTGGAGTGGATGTATTTTGCATTAATTGCCGCTAACAAAACTTTCATTATACATCAATCTCAATCTTTCTGCCGGTAGGCTGATACTGGTAATAACGGACTCCTGCCGCATTGAGCATTCTCTTCGACGCTTTGACTGCCGGTGTATCTGCATACTTGTCACAGGCATAAATCAGAGTCTTTATGCCTGCCTGAATAATTGCTTTTGCACACTCATTGCATGGAAATAACGTTACATAGAGTTTACTTCCCTCTAAGCTGCCTCCCCGATAGTTTAAAATTGCATTCAATTCGCTGTGGGTAGAGTAAAAATATTTTGCATTATAGGGATCTTCTTTTTCACATTCCCTTCCCCACGGGAATTCGTCATCTGAGCAGCCCTTTGGAAATCCGTTATAGCCCATAGACAGAATCTTGTTGTCCTCACTTACAATACATGCCCCCACCTGAGTGCTGGGGTCTTTGGATCTCTTTGCAGAAAGCTCTGCTACTCCCATAAAATATTCATCCCAGGTAATATAATCCTTCCTTTTATCTGACATAGTTTCTTCCTCCTTCGGAACTTATGATGTTAAGGTAACATTATGCTTTTATCACATGGTAGCCTGCTGCCTTGGTCAAACGGTTCATAATTGCCTGACCCATCTGATCATCTGGGAAACTTTCAGAATAAATCACATCTGCTCCCAAATCGTCAAATTCCCTCAGTACTGCATATAGATTATGAGCTACGGTTTCTTCTCTGGCCCGAATCCCGATAGACTGTATCATCCCTGCCGGATAGCAGGATCTGGTTTCATCCGTACAGATAATTCCTACTTTTTTCCCCTCTTTTAACGCCTCTTTTGCCAGCCGGTTAATGGTTCTGACTACCTGCTCCATTTCTCCTTCTACAAGAGTCAGAGGGGCTTTTGGGGCATAGTGTCGGTACTTCATTCCAGGAGCTTTCGGATGTTCTCCTTCCTTCATAGGCCCCATAATGGCCGGATCGATCTGGGCTTCTCCAAGGGCTTCTCTGACCATTTCTACCGTAATTGCTCCTGGCCGCAGAATCATGGCAACCGGACCTGTAACATCTACAATAGTGGATTCCAGCCCGATTCCTACAGGGCCTCCGTCTACAATCATTTCAATTTTTCCCGCCATGTCCTGCCATACATGATCAGCCGTTGTAGGGCTTGGACGTCCAGAACTGTTGGCGCTGGGCGCAGCTACCGGTACTCCGGCCAGGCGTATCAGCGTTCTGGCAACCGGATCGGAAGGCATACGGACAGCTACCGTATCCAGGCCGCCGGTTGTGCCGTAAGGAACAATGGCCTTTTTCTTAAACACCATCGTCAGCGGACCTGGCCAATATAAATCCATCAGCTTTTTTGCCATGTCCGGAATCTCTAAAACCAGCGGTTCCAGTTCTTCCGGACTGGAAATATGGGCAATTAAAGGGTTGTCGGACGGACGCCCCTTTGCCGCATAAATCTTCTTTGCCGCCTCTTCATCCAGGGCATTGGCTCCCAATCCATAAACTGTTTCTGTGGGAAAGGCCACCAGACCGCCTTCCCGCAGGATCTGAGCTGCTTCTTTCAATTCTTCCTCTTTTATTCTATCTGAATCTAATACTTGTATCCTCTTTGTCTCCACAGTATCATCACTCCTGATTCTTATAATTTGCAGACCGTTTGGCGGCTGCATAGTGGACGAACGCCGCGATGGGACAGAGCATCTCGTTCGGCTCCGCTCACCGCGGCTTATTATGAAACATTGTAACTGTTCAGGACGGGGGCATCTTCTTGTCCGGCTTTGCCGAATAGTTACAAAACATTATTCTCTTGCCATATTCACAAATTTGGTATATTCCGGTCTCCACAGTAATTCTACTGTACCAATGGGGCCGTTACGCTGTTTTGCAATAATTACCTCTGCTACATTTGGCTTGTCCGTGTCTTTATTATAGTAATCATCTCGATATAAAAACATGACCACGTCAGCGTCCTGCTCAATGGCTCCTGATTCTCTCAAATCCGAAAGCATAGGACGGTGATCCTGTCTGGTCTCACAGGCACGGCTTAACTGGGACAAAGCCACTACCGGAGCATTCATCTCTCTGGCCAGAGCCTTTAGGGATCTGGAAATCTCAGAAATCTCCTGCTGGCGGTTATCTCCGCTTTTTCCGCTTCCGCTCATCAACTGTAAATAGTCGATAATAATCATGGACAGGCCATATTCCAGCTTCATCTTCCTGCACTTGGAACGCAGTTCGGTAATTGAAATACCTGGTGTATCATCGATAATCAGTTTAGAACCGCCGATAATACCAATACCTTCTACTACTGCATCCCAGTCGGAATCCGTCAGATTACCAGTTCGCAGTTTTTGGGAATCTACATTGGACTCCATAGAAAGCATACGGTTTACAAGCTGTTCCTTGGACATCTCCAGACTGAAAATCATGCAGGGCATATTTTTCTTTACTGCTACATAATCTACCAGGTTTAATACAAAGGCCGTTTTACCCATAGACGGACGAGCTGCAATCAGAATAAAATCAGACGGCTGCATACCGGAAGTTTTATAGTCCAAATCAATAAAGCCTGTGGGGATTCCCGTTACAGATCCCTGATTGCGGGAAGCCACCTCAATTTTTTCCAATACGTTTAAAGCCACCTGACGGATAGGAACAAAATCTCCGCCGCTTCTGGTCTGAAGCAGGTCAAAAATGGATTTTTCCGTAACTGCCAGAATATCCTCCAGCTTTTCTTTTCCCACATAGCAGGTATTGGCGATTTCTTCTGTTGTCTTTATCAGTTTTCTAAGGACTGCTTTCTCCCGTACAATGTTGGCATAGGAGCGGACGTTGGCCGATGTCGGAACCATGGTAATGATGTCGCGGACAAATTCCAGGCTGCTGACCTCCGGCGGTACGTCCTTTTCTTTCAGCCGGTTCTGCAGGGTAACCAGATCCACCGGCTTTCCCTCATTAAACAGCTCCACCATGGCCTCAAACATTACGCCGTATTGATGCTGATAAAATTCATCTGCCGTCACGATTTCCGACGCCGCAATAATAGCGTCCCTGTCCATCAACATGGAACCGATGACCGACTGCTCTGCCTCAATACTGTGAGGAAGCACCCGTTTCATCAGATTTTCTTCCATTATGCTTCCTGTACCTTTACTGCAAGTTTGGCAGTTACATCTTTATGAAGTTTTACCGGCACTTCATGGGTGCCGAAAGTCTTAATGGCTTCCGGAAGCACCAGTTTCTTTTTGTCAATCTCCAGTCCCAGCTGGTCGATAACTGCTTTTGCAATTTCCTTGCTGGATACGGAGCCAAATGCCTTTCCGCCTTCTCCTGCTTTCATTGTTAAGGTTACCGACAGTTTTTCTAATTTAGCCGCCAGTTCCTTTGCAGCCGCCAGCCGTTCCGCTGCAACCTTTTCTGCATTTGCCTGCTGGAGCTTTAAATCATTTAAATTTTTAGAGTTTGCCTCTACTCCTAATTTTTTAGGAAGAATAAAGTTGCGGGCATAGCCGTCATTTACTTTTACAATCTGTCCCTTTTTTCCCAGTGCTTTTACATCTTCTAATAATACAACCTGCATTACGTAATATCTCCCTTCTCTAACATCTGCGAAATTACTTCTTTAATCTGGTTTTTGGCTTCATCCAGGCTCATGCCCGTAAGCTGGGCGCCGGCTACATTCCTGTGGCCGCCTCCGCCCAGATGTTCCATCATTACCTGAACGTTAATATCGTCAATAGAACGGGCGCTGACAAATATGGTTCCGTTATACTGGGTCAGTACAACTGACGCCCGAATATTGTTAATGTTTAATAAATCATTGGCCGCCTGGGCGCCAATCACAGTGGGACTGGTCAGCCCCTCTGACGGACACTCGCTGATGGCAAACGCATCCTTGTAAACCTCTGCATTCCGGACAGCTTCAGCCTTTGCCTGGTAATCTGACATATCATCCCTAAACAGTTTCCGGACTCTGGTAATATCAGCGCCGCACCGGCGTAAAAATGCAGCCGCCTCAAAAGTTCTCACACCCGTCTGGTTGGTAAAGTAATTGGTATCAATTACAATACCGGCATACATAGCGTCCGCCTCTGCAGATTTCATCTTAATTCCATCTGCAACATACTGGAGAATTTCCGCTACCATCTCACAGGTAGAAGATGCATATGGCTCTACATAAGACAGCACTGCATTGTCAATAATCTCGCTGGACTGACGGTGATGGTCTAATACCACAATAGTTTTTACCATGCGGAGAAGTTCCGGTGAATCGGTAATACTCGGGCGGTTTACATCTACTACAACCAGCATGGTATTGGCATCAACTAATTCTGCCGCCTTTTCGCTGTCAAGAAACATATCCTCCGGATAGTCTGGATTATTGATAAAACGCTCCATCATGGGCCGTACCGAGCCGGTCATGTCATTGGCTACGATATGAGCCTTTTTGTCCAGGGCAGTCGCAATCCGGTAAATACCTACGGAAGCACCCAGCGAGTCAATGTCTCCCCGTTTGTGTCCCATAACCAGAAGCCGGTCCTTGGTTTCCATCAGTTCCCTTAAGGCATGCGCCTTTACCCTGGCCTTTACTCTGGTAGTCTTTTCCATCTGCTGGGCTTTTCCGCCAAAAAATTGAATCTTACTGCCATTCTTCACTACTGCCTGGTCTCCCCCGCGGCCCAGCGCCATGTCTATGGCAGTACGGGCAAAGTCATAATTCTGACTGTAGGAATCGCCGTTCATGCCCATTCCGATGCTAAGGGTAACAGCCATCTCATTGCCAATGTTGACGGTTTTCACATCTTCCAGTATGGAAAATCTGTTTTCTTCAATCTTTTCCACATACTGCTGTTTGATGGCAAAGAAATACTTATCCTTTTCCATCTTTTTAGCAATACCGTTCATACTGTAGATGTACTTGTTAATCTTACGATCAATCAGCGCAGTAAGCAGGGAGCGTCGAACCTCTTCCACGCTTTCCAGCGCCTCGTCATAATTGTCCAAATAAATTAATCCGGCTACCATCTTCTGGTCGTCGATTTGCTTGCGGTATTTTACAATTTCCGTCTCATCCGTCAGATATACAGAAAGAAGGAACTCCTCGTCTCCGCCGATTCCCAGCTGATTATCAATGGCTTTTACATCACTTAACGGAACCCATTTTAAATCTATCCGGTAACGGCTGTCTCCTAATGCGCTATGGACGCTTACCATCTCTTCCCGATTACCCAGAATTTCTTTTGTAATCTCCGGAAATAAGGACTGTAAATGGCGTTTTGCAGTCCGGTCCTGCCCTGTTGCCTCTGCAAAGGCATAGTTCATCCACATAATCCGGCCTGTTTCGTCCGCAATGGCATAGGGCTGAGCCATGTCTGACAGAAGGCGCTTCTGAACCCAGGCATAGTCGGAAGCAAAGTCTATCATATCTGCTAAAATCAGGCTGCGTTTTCTGACATACAGATATCCGGCTGCTGCCAAATACATAATGGTAAAGACAGCCATGACTATCCCTGCCTTTGTATCAATAGCTCCTATGGCCAGATTCGCCGCTATCAAAATCAGCGACAGCACCAAGGGCCACTGGAGATAGACCTTTAACTGCCCCTTCATCTTGACTTTTTCTTTCATCCTCGTTCTCCTAAATTAAAATTTCACAGAGTTCTTTTCATTATATCATAGTTTAGACGATTCGTCTATGCAGGAGAAATCCGCATTTACAGACGCTGCTGCAGGCCACCGCAAAAAGCTGCTGCATTCACCAGTCTGACAGACTTGATGAATACAACAGCTTTTATAAAAACTATTGTAGTATTTTAAGGCTGGAATACCTGCGCTGAACCTTATTTCTCTGTCCAGCGGTTATAAAGGTTTGCCAAAATTGCTCCGGAAATGTTGTGCCATACAGAAAAGATTGCGCCTGGTACAGTTGCCATGGCCAGGTCTGGGAATGCCGTACCAGCCAGTGAAGTGGCAAGGCCGGAATTCTGCATTCCGATTTCTACAGAAATAGCCTTTGTTTTGGAAGGGCTCATATGCAGCGCCTTTCCAATTCCGAATCCGCAGGCATAGCCCAGCAGATTATGTAAAATTACTACTACAAATACGATTGCGCCGGTACTCATAATCTTTCCTGCATTATGGGATACCACAGCAGCAACAATGAGACAGATGGCCACAACGGAAACAGACGGAAGAACGGTTACCAGCTTCTGTGTAAATTTTCCCCACAGCTTGTTAATGATAAAGCCCAGAGCAATCGGAACGATTACCACCTTTACAATAGACAGAAACATACTGACCGGATCAACGGTAACAGTTGTTCTTAACAGCAGGTACGTAATAGCAGGTGTTAAAAATGGCGCCAGCAGGGTGTTTACACTGGTCATTCCAACAGAAAGGGCCACATCTCCTTTGGACAGATAGGTGATTACATTACTGGAAGTACCTCCCGGACAGGTTCCTACCAAAACCACTCCGGCCAGCAGAGCCGGATCCAGCTGGAACACCTTGCCTAAAACCCAGGCCAGCAGGGGCATTACCGTAAACTGTGCAACACAGCCGATAACAATATCCTTGGGACGCGTAAATACCAGCTTAAAATCTTCCAGCTTCAGGGTCAGGCCCATGCCGAACATCACTACCATTAACAGGTAATTAACCCAGGAAGTCTGCACCCACAAACAGGAATCCGGCACAAACAGCGCCAGAGCCGCCACTGCCAGCACAATTAAAGCCATGTGCTTTCCAAAAAAATCACTGATGTTTTCTAAAACTTTCATTTTCTTTTCCTCCCTCTCAGGCAAATATTAGACACGAATGCTGGCCAGAAAGTGAGATTTCAACAGGGTTCTTGTTTTGTGAAAACAAAAAGCCCTTGTCTCCACTAAGAGACAAAGGCTATATCCTCTGCGGTACCACTCTTATTGCCGGCAAAAAGCCGACCACTCACTCACATATCTATCAATATGGGATAAGATAACGGTTATCAGCCGTTCAGGCTTACTAAACTATGTCGTTTAGTCTGAAAGCTCAAAGGTGATTTTCACAAGATACTCTGATTGCCTCGCACCAACCGGCAATTCTCTGAAACTTCATATTCTCGTTACTCTTCCTCGTCAACGCTGTGTCTTTAGTGCCGCAGACCGGAATCGAACCGGTACGGGTATCGCTACCCACGGGATTTTAAGTCCCGGGCGTCTGCCTGTTCCGCCACTACGGC
>CALHQJ010000050.1 GCA_938036545.1 uncultured Clostridium sp.
GCTTTACCCGATTGCCGGCCTCCATGGAAAGCCTGCGGATTTTTTCGTGAAGCTCCTGGCGGTCTCCCCCTGCCTTTACTGCATCCATCATAATGTTTTCTGTTGCCATAAAAGGCAGTTCTGCCAGTATATGCTTTTCGATTACCTTTTCGTAAACTACCAGGCCGTCTACAACATTCAGGTATAAATCCAAAATGCCGTCTACTGCCAGAAAGCCTTCTGGAATACTCAGGCGTTTATTGGCCGAGTCATCTAAGGTCCTTTCAAACCACTGAGTCGACGCCACCATCATAGGGTTAAGCATGTCTGCCATTACGTAATTTGCCAGGGACGCAATCCGCTCGCAGCGCATGGGATTACGCTTGTAAGCCATGGCAGAAGAACCGATCTGATTTTTTTCAAAGGGTTCTTCGATTTCTTTTAAATGCTGAAGAAGCCGGATATCATTGGAAAACTTATGGGCGCTTTGGGCAATTCCTGCCAGTACGCTTATGACGCGGCTGTCCACCTTTCGGGAATAGGTCTGGCCAGTCACTGGATAGCAGCCGGAAAATCCCATTTTTTCAGCTATTTTCTGGTCTAAAAGCCGGCACTTTTCATGGTCTCCGTCAAACAGCTCCAAAAAGCTGGCCTGAGTGCCTGTGGTTCCTTTTGACCCCAAAAGCCGCATAGATCCAATCAAGTAATCCAGATCGTCCAAATCCAGTTTTAAATCCATCATCCACAGCGTCGCCCGCTTCCCGACTGTAGTAGGCTGTGCCGGCTGAAAATGGGTAAACGCCAGCGTAGGCAGATTTTTGTATTTTTCTGCAAATCCGGCCAGCTGGGAAAGCACGTTCACCACTTTTTTCCGAACCAGTTTTAATGCCTCTGTCATAATCATAATGTCTGTATTATCTCCCACGTAGCAGGAAGTGGCTCCCAAATGAATAATCCCCCTGGCCTTTGGGCATTGAACTCCATAGGCGTATACATGAGACATTACGTCATGGCGGACTGCCTTTTCCCGTTCCTGGGCCACATCATAGTTTATGTCCTCTGCATGTGCCTTTAATTCCGCAATCTGCTCCTCTGTAACAGGAAGCCCCAGTTCACGTTCCGATTCAGCCAGGGCAATCCACAGTTTTCTCCAGGTTCGAAACTTCTTGTCTGGAGAAAAAATGTACTGCATCTCCTGGCTTGCATATCTTTCTGAAAGTGGGCTTACGTATTTATCTCTCATCATGGTAATCTCCTTTTTTCTCTAATGATCGGTTTTCTTCCCGATAAACCTCAATCCCATCCTGGCGTATCCGAATCCCCCAGCAGGTTCCTTCTGTTCTGATATTCCAGCCCTGTTTTTTTCCTGTTTCCTTCACCACCTGGATTCCCAGCATATGTAAAAATGCTTCTGGTTTCTGGTATATCCAGGCCGTCCCATACAGCAGCTCTGCTGTCAGAAGAAGGGCCGCTGCCAATCGGAACAGCCGTCTGTTTCCAGACTCTAACTGCTTCTTCACATACTGTTTTCGCCACCGGCTCTTTTTTTGCTCATAATACGGCCTTTTCAGCCTCCATAAACACAATTCCAGTGCTTCTGTCATGGATATCCTCCTTTTTTATACGTCTATCATACTCTTTCATTTTCCATCCTGCAAGAAAAAAATGAAAGAGACTATCCCCGAACCTATGGTTTCAGAGAAAGCCCCTTTGCTTTTCTGGTTTTGTTATCGTGCGGAGGAAGTCTCTGCGGCAGAAGTCTCTCTGCCTTCTACTGCGCTTTCCACATCCTTCACTCCATCTTCAATTTCATTTCCTACGTCATCCAGTAAACCGTCAATGACGCCTGTTGACTCACCAGCCTCAGATGCAGTCGCTGCTGACTGGGATGGGCTGGAAGTAGTGCCTGTTCCATTATCCCTGCCGCCGCAGGCGCTGATGGAAACCATCATAAGCACGCACAAAAGCGTCAGACATCCATATCTGATCTTTTTCATAATTCCATATCTCCTTTCGCTTTCTGTCCTTAGTATGCACAGATAGAGATAATTCATTCATTGTAACTGTTCAGGACGAGACATCTTCTTGTCCGGCTTTGCCGCCGTCCTGAATAGTTCCCATTCATTATGAAAAATGCTGGAAAATTTATCCAATCACGTCGCTCATGGTGTACATTCCAGGTGCTTTCCCTGCCAGGAATTTAGCCGCAGCCAAAGCTCCTTTAGCAAAAATCGCCTTGGAATACGCTGTATGGCTAAAGGTAACTACTTCGTCTGTACCTGCAAAAATCACATCATGCTCGCCGACGATGGTACCGCCCCGTACAGAAGAAATCCCGATTTCCTTTGAATCTCGCTTTTCATGGCTCTGACTTCTGTCAAATACATTATGGTATGCCTGATCCAGCGCCTGGTTGAGAGAATCTGCCAGCGCCAATGCCGTGCCGCTGGGCGCGTCTTTTTTCTGGTTATGGTGCTTTTCTACAATCTCCATGTCAAATCCGGCGCCTGCCAGGATTTTTGCCGCCTCTGCCACTAATTTCAGCAGCAGATTGACACCTAATGACATATTGGCAGAACGGAGAACCGCCGCAGATTTGGAAACCTCTTCTGCCCGTTTCAGCTGGCTCTCTGACAAACCGGTTGTACATAATACCACCGGTATCTTTTTGCTTTCGCAAAAATCCAGCAGCTCATCTACTGCAGCTGCTGCAGAAAAGTCCACAACTGCATCTGCCTGGCCATTCCAGTCGTTCAAAGACGGATATACCGGATACGGACAGGGGGTTCCGGCATATTTGTCAATGCCGGCCACTATTTCTATCTCATTGTCCTCTGCTGCAATGGAAGTAATTACCCTTCCCATAGCTCCGCAGCATCCGTGAAGCAATATCTTAATCATAATAATCCGTAATCCTCCATTGCTTTTCTAAGAACCTGCTGATGAACCTCTTCCATCTCTGTCAGCGGCAGACGCAATGGCCCCGCTTCCATGCCCATCATATTTAACGCTGCTTTTACTGGAATTGGATTTACTTCGCTGAACAGGCTGTTTATCAGCGGAATTGCGTCTAACTGCATCTGAGCGCTCTTCTTTACATCTCCTGCAAAATAGGATGCACAAATTTCATGGGTCTGCCTGGGCGCTACATTGGAAAGAACAGAAATAACGCCTTTTCCTCCCAATGACAGCAGCGGAACAATCTGATCGTCATTTCCAGAGTACAGATCTACACAGCCGTCCGCCATGTTCATCAAAGATGCAATGGCAGAGAAATTACCGCTGGCTTCCTTTACGCCTACAATATTTTCTACATTTTTACACAAAGTGACAATGGTTTCCGGCTGAATGGTAACTCCCGTTCTTCCAGGAATATTGTAAAGAAGAATCGGAATGGTTACAGAGTTGGCTATGGCAGTAAAGTGGGCAATCAGTCCTTTTTGAGTCGCCTTGTTGTAATAAGGAGATACCAGAAGAAGTCCGTCTGCCCCTGCTTTTTCTGCCTCCTGAGACAGGTAAATCGCCGTCTCTGTCCAGTTTGAACCGCTTCCTGCAATTACCGGAATCCGGTGATGAACCGTCTCGCATACAAACCGGATGGTTTCGATATGCTCTTCGTGAGTCATGGCAGAAGCCTCGCCTGTGGTACCGCACACTACAATGGCGTCTGTGCCTCCCTCAATCTGAAACTCAACCAGCCTTCTTAGATTCTCAAAATCAATGGTTCCATCTGCTTTCATAGGGGTTACTAATGCTACGCCTGCGCCCTCAAATATTGACATATATGTATCCTCCTTTAATAATAAAATCAAAAGAGGCTAAACCAATGGCCAGCCCCTCTAAAACACGAGTTATCAGTCTCTCTGTCTTGTTGTAGCTCCCCATCCGTTGTGGATGACAGTCGCAGGACTCTTAACCCTGCGCCCAGGTATGAACGGTTCGGAATCCGTCCCTCCTTCGGCGTCTTTCCCTTTCCCTGCCTTCTCCTGCATCCGACGCATCCGGCAGGCTACTCTTGATTGACGCAACCTCTACGCATTTTTACTTGCAATTATACTATCATTATTAAATTCTCTTGTCAATGAAAAACATAGTTAAAATTTTGTGAATCTCCACTTCTGCTGTTCCCGAAGTGCCTCCAGCTCGCTCTCTCCCATCCTTGCAACATCATCCTTATGGGATATCCTGTAAAGCAGCCGAAACGGTCAAAATTCTTACAAAATCATAACCATTTTTCAGGATTCCAGCCGTCATTTCCAGAAAGAACGGCTTCTGCTGAAAATCGTTCTGCCTCCTGCCCTGTCATACAAACTACCCATTTAGGCCGGTATTTCATGTCAGATCCGGCTCCGGTATTGCCATACTCTCCGAAAAATACATTGTTTCTGGCATAGGCTTTGTCCCAGTCATGCCAGCCTTCTTTGCAGATATGGGCTCCCAATTCACTTTCTATAATAACGGTCTTTGCAAAGTCCCGCCATGGACGGCCTAAATATACGGTTTCCGGCGGACAGTCGCTGGTAAACCGGCAATGCCGGAATACATAACCATATTCCTGCCCCTCTGGCGTTGATGCAGCCGTTACATAGCCGTTTATCTCCTGTCCCGTATTTACAGAAAACAGTTCACAACCTTCAAAATACGCTGTGGCGCTGCCAAAAATGAAATCTACCTCTCCTCGTATCAGGCACCCTTTATAATAGTGACGTCCATTGATTCTGGGAGCATACTGTTTTGGGCCGATAAATCCGTTTTTCTCAATTTCCTTAGGCGGAAGCGGGCCGGTAAACAAGGTATCCTGATTGGCAAGAATCCGGCAGTCTTCAAAAATCAGTCTGTCGCCGTCTGCATACAAAGCGATCGCCTGCCCCATCTCTGTTCCAGGTCCCGCACTGTTTTCTATCGTAAGATTTTTCACTATCACATCATGGGTATCAACGAAAACGGTATAGGTCCGAAACGTTCCCCGTTTCATCCCGTCCTCCATATCCATTTTAGCGTATAAATTATTGGTAATGATTGTGTTTTCCGCATCTTCGCCTTCCAAAATAACATAAGGAGACGTCCATTCTACCCGTTCTTCGTAAACTCCCTGTTTGATATATACGGTTACCCAATCCCTGTTTTCAGGCGGAACGAGGACGGCCGCCTCTGCTACCGAAGTAACATCTCCGCTGCCGTCCTTTGCCACAACAATTCTCTGTTTCATTATTTTACACTTTCCAGCCGGATGATGGAATCGGCCTGTTCCTTTAATTCTTCGGGCAGTACCGTTCCAGTCAGCACTAAATTCATGGTTTCTTCCCGTGCAGAAAGCAGTTTCTGAATGTCTTCCAGGGGCACAATCTTCTGATCAACCAGTCCCAGTACCCCATCTAAAATCAGCATATCACACTCTCCGGTTGCCATAACCTTTTTCGCAAAATTCAGTCCATTTTGAATATTCATAAGCTCTCTGGCTTTTGCTTCTTCACTGAGTTTCGAAAAAGATTCTGCCGACTTTTCAAAGCGAAAGACCTGTAATTCCGGTTCTAACCGATTATATGCCGCCATCTGTTCTGCATCCAGACCACCTTGAAGAAACTGAATTAAAACAGCGGTTTTTCCGGCTGCAACTACGCTTAACCCTTTTCCCAGGGCCATAGCGGTCTTTCCTTTCCCCGCACCGTAGATGATTTGCACGTATCCCGTTTGCATCTTCTGTCACCTCGTATTCTTCTGCATCTTCCCCCTGATGCCAGTTTGACTAATAATAGCATAATTTCCTGTCAAATGCAAGAACCGGACTTAGTCTGCCATCTCCAGCTTACTAATGGACACCTCATAGGCTACCCGCTTTTCACACTGAGTATCACTTAATTTTTTGGTGTATTCCCGACTTTGTACCCGTCCCCATACCTGTACTCTGGTTCCCACCTCAAAGCCGGAGGCATATCTGGCATTTCGTCCCCAGGCAATACAGGGTATGTAATCAGACTTTCCATATGGACGGTTTACCGCCAGCAGCAAATCGGCAATTTCTCTTCCAAGAGGGGTCTTCCGATACACCGGAAGCTTGCAGATATATCCATCCAAAAAAATCTGGTTGGTTTTGGTATAATCTGTAAATTTTTCCATAAAACTGATTTCTCTTACAAAGATAGACAGTACCAGACGATTTTTCGTTCCTTCATGGCGGTTATAAGACCGGAACTGGCCAATGGCTTCTACTGTACAGCCACGGTAATCCTTCTCCACATCTAAAAGGCGTTCTGAAACCATTAAGGGAATAATATCTGCCTGCTCACTGAGTCGGTTGACCGACAGATCTACCATATAAAATCCTTCTCCAAATACCTCATGACTGAAGGTAAATCCAGATACAATGGTTCCAATCACACTAACCTTGTTGTTTTCAATTACTTTTTCTGACATAGTATTTCTCCTCTTCTCTCCCATAATTTACTTATCGCACATAGTAAATTTATGTGGAAAAGGATAGCTTTATGAGGAATTTAAAAAAGAATCCTGAAGAAGTTCTCGACAGGATTCTTTCTTTATATCAGATTTTCTGCTGATTTTCCCTAATCAGGGCGGCCATTGTCTCTTTTTGAAGGATGTTTCTGCGAAAAAGGTCTTATTTCTTAAAAGAAGCTCTCTTTCTTAACATTGGGTCCAGAATCTTTTTCCGGATTCGGAGACTCTTAGGAGTAATCTCCAGCAATTCATCTGTATCAATAAATTCCAGACACTGCTCTAAACTCATAACCTTAGGAGGCGTCAGGCGCAAAGCGTCATCTGCACTGGAAGATCTGGTATTGGTCAGCTTTTTGGTCTTGCATACATTAATTTCAATATCCTCAGCCCTCGGGTTCTGGCCTACAACCATACCGGAATATACCTTTTCACCAGGTCCGATAAACAGCACACCTCTTTCCTGAGCATTGTAAAGTCCATAGGTAATCGCCTCGCCTGCTTCAAAAGCAATCAGAGAACCAGTAGGACGGTAAGTCAAGTCACCCTTGTAAGGACCATAACCGTCAAACATGGTATTTAAAATACCATTTCCCTTGGTATCGGTCATAAATTCGCCTCTGTATCCGATTAAACCTCTGGATGGAATGGAAAATTCCAGTCTGGTATAACCGCCGGATACGGGACTCATGCCCTGCAGCTCGCCTTTTCTGGAGGTCAGCTTCTGGATAACTGCACCGGTAAATTCGTCCGGCACATCTACATAAGCGATTTCCATTGGTTCCTGCTTCTGGCCTCTTTCATTATATTTGTAAATAACCTCTGCCTTGCTGACTGCAAACTCGAAGTTTTCACGACGCATATTCTCAATTAAAACAGACAGATGCAGCTCGCCTCTGCCGGATACTTTAAAGCAGTCTGGAGAATCGGTTTCCTCTACCCGAAGGCTGACGTCTGTATTTAATTCTCTGAACAAACGCTCTCTGATATGACGGGACGTAATGTATTTTCCTTCCTGTCCTGCCAATGGGCTGTCATTTACCATAAAATACATAGAAATGGTCGGCTCGGAAATCTTCTGGAACGGAATCGGATCTGGACTGTCTACCGCACAGATGGTATCGCCGATGTGAATATCCGGAATACCGGATATAGCAACGATGGAACCTACATTTGCTTCTTTTACTTCTACTCGATTTAAGCCGTCAAACTCATACAGCTTGCCGATTTTAATTTTCTTAAATTTATCCGGATCGTGATGGTTTACCAGCACGCACTCCTGATTCACACGAAGCACGCCGTTGTCTACCTTGCCTACGCCGATACGGCCTACGTATTCATTGTAGTCAATGGTGCTGATTAAGGTTTGAAGAGGCGCTTCCGGATCTCCTTCTGGAGCTGGAATGTAGTCAATAATTGTTTCAAATAATGGCTGCATACTATCTGATTCGTCATCCATATTTAACTTAGCAAATCCCTGCTTAGCTGATGCGAAAACAAATGGGCAGTCAAGCTGTTCTTCATTAGCATCTAACTCAATAAATAATTCTAATACTTCGTCAATAACTTCTTCTGGTCTTGCTTCCGGTCTGTCAATCTTATTAATACAAACAATAACAGGAAGGTTAAGTTCCAAAGCTTTCTTTAGAACGAAACGTGTCTGTGGCATTGCACCTTCAAATGCATCTACTACTAAAACTACGCCGTTAACCATCTTAAGTACACGCTCTACTTCTCCACCAAAATCAGCATGTCCTACCACAGTAATTGATATCATGGATTTTCCCTTGTCTTTTAAAATATGC
>CALHQJ010000051.1 GCA_938036545.1 uncultured Clostridium sp.
GAATAACAATATAGGGCAGGGACTGTCTGAATTAACGCCTGTGGAGATAGTAGGTCGCGAGGTCTGCGAAGCAGGAAGCCCATTGGCTTTAGACAATGGGTAGTTCGCATTATCAGAATATTATTGGAGCATCATAGGCTGATTTATACAGAAGATGATTTGCTAAAATAAAAGGGAATCGCCAGCTTTTGGCTGGACGATTCCGCTTTCATTTTATACGCTTTTGGCGATTACTTTTATTCTACTGTAACCGGACAGGTATAAACTCTCTTACCCATAACGTCGGTTTTCTTGCCGATCAGGGTAACCACATCTGCAAATGCAATATCGTGGGCGCTGGTTCCTACCATAATATCCATGGTGGTCGGTTCTACCACAAATTCCATAAATTCGTTATAGTAACCAAGTTGTGCAGTGCTTAAGGAGAATGTAAGCTTCTTCTCTTCGCCAGGTTCCAGGGTGATGCGCTTAAATCCGGCTAACTGTTTAACAGGGCGGATTACGTGAGCCTTTTTGGTGTGGTAGTAAAGCTGTACAACTTCGTCGCCGATCCGGTCACCTGTGTTTTTCACTTTGCAGGAAACCGTGATAACACCGTCTGTAGGAACTTCTTTTTCTGCAATGGCAAAATCGGATAATTCAAAAGTGGTATAGCTTAATCCATGGCCAAAGCAGAAGAGGGGAGCGTTGCTTTCATCTACATAGCCGCCGGAGAAGATAGCAGAACCTAAGCTGTCTGTCTTGGAAGCGTATCCGCTGCCTGCTCTGTGATTGTAAGTAACTGGAACCTGTCCCACGCTGCGAGCAACGGTTGTAGTAAGCTTTCCGCCAGGATTGGAGGTTCCGTCCAGAACGTTGGCAACTACTTTACCAGCTCTTGCACCAGGCATCCATGCCTGAATCATAGCATTTGTATGTTCACATGCCCATGGCAGAGAGAAGATGCCAGGGCCGTAAAGAACTAGTACTACAGGCTTTCCAGCTGCGGAAACGGCCTCTAATAACTGTTGCTGTACTCCAGGAAGATCCAGACGGCACCGATCCTTTCCTTCGCCGCCGGTAACGCCTACCCAGCCGCAGTTTCCACCACAGGCCATAATGACCACATCGCTTTCTTCCGCTGCTTTTACGGCGTCTGCAAATCCGTCAGTTTCCATTCCAATAATGGAACAGCCTTCTGCATAGCGGACTTCAAACTGATCTTCCAGTTCTTCCTTTAAGGAACGGCATCCCATGCCTCTTAAAACGGAATGCATATCTCCAATTTTTTCTTTATCTTCCGGAGTCAGGGCTTTCATCATAGAAGCAAATGGATTCATGGATGTTCCGCTGTCTTTTGCTTTGGCGGCTTCGTCTGCAATACCATTAAAGGACACTTCTTCTGAATTACCGTTATTTCCAGCGGTTACCATTTCAATATATGCAGGATAGGTATAGCCGCTGACCGGATAGCGCAGGCTGTCTGCGTGAGGGCCTACCAGTGCAATCTTTGTGCCTTTCTTTAAAGGAAGCACTCCGTCATTTTTCAGCAGAACCAGGGACTTTGCTGCAATTTCCTCTGAAAAGTCTTTCTTTGCATCTGTACTCATGGAAGCGGCAACCTTATCTACATCTACGTAAGGATGTTCAAAGAGGCCATATTCAAATTTAACTTTCAAAACCCTGCGTACAGACTCATCTAAAAGGGCTTCGTCCAATTCACCGGAACGGACATATTTTGGGAGCTGCTTAAAGGAAGCGCCTACAGGAATTTCTGTATCAGTACCTGCTTTTTTTGCCAGCAGTCCGGCTTCTTCATAAGTATCAGCAATGTGGAAGTCTGTTAAGGTCTTTAAAATACCGGCTCCGTCAGAGGTCAGGATACCATCAAACTTCATCGTATCCCGAAGTAAATCATGGGCGATTTTCCGGTTTGCAACTACGCACATTCCGTCAATTTCTGCATAGTTGGCCATAACGGAACTGACGTCAGCCTCTCTCATAGCTGCCTCAAAAGGAGTTGCGAAGACTTCGTAAAGCTCACGGTCATTGATACGGGTCGTGGCAGTATTTAAGCCGCCCTGGGTCTCGGAATAACCGAGAAAATGTTTTGCAATGCAGGCAACGCCGTCTTTGTTGTTCTGCATACCATTAATATAGTGGATTCCCATCTGAGAAGTTAAATAGGGATCTTCGCCGTAAGTTTCATATACGCGTCCCCATCTGGGATCTCTGGACACGTCGATTACCGGACTCATAGCAGAGTTAATTCCTACAGCACGGGATTCTTCGCTGATAATCCGGCTCATTTCTTCTGCCAGCTCCGGCATCCAGGTACAGCCTACATTAATCTGAGCAGGGAACAGGGTTCCGCCCATAGCTGGATAACCGCATAAGTTTTCAGTCTGTAAAGCTACGGGTATTCCCAAACGGGTTTCCTCTACAAAATAATGCTGGATTTCATTGCTGACCTGGGCAATTTTAACCGGATCGGCAAGGCCGACCAGGGAATACTGGGTAAAGCGGCCGTGGCCGTCTGGAAATTTTTCTTTTAAAACTTCTTTAATCGGGCGGCCGTCTGTTAAAACATTCATAGGCAGATCGCCGCAAAGCTGGGCGGCCTTTTCTTCTAACGTCATTCGGGACAGCAAGTCCTCTACACGTTCCTGTACAGGTTTGGTTGAATCTTTGTACAACTCCATGAAAACATCCTCCTCAATAGAAAATAGCATTCGTGTTTTTCTTTAGTATAACAGGGAAAAAGGTAGAAGTCAATTATTTAATTAAATTAATTAAAAAATAATTACCAATTCGGCCATGCAATGATTCATGGCTGAACCAATACATATTTTTTTGTCGGGATCTTCATAGGACGGACGCCAGATGCCTCTTTTCCGCCATAATCCCAACGCAAAAACGAAAGCAAACGTTTGAGTAAAAAGTTACCCTTTTTGCTGTGAAATGTGCTAAAATAGAACCATAGTAAAAACCAGAGTATGTGAAAATGCTGAAAACACAGTCAGGAAAAGGAGGGTGATACCAATGGCAGAGAATGTATTGGTAGTTCATGGAGGCGGCCCTACAGCGGTAATTAATTCTTCCCTGTACGGCGTATTGGAAGAAGCAAAGGCAAGCGGTAAGATCGATAAGGTTTACGGCGCTATGGGCGGAAGCGAAGCGATTTTTAAAGAGCGCTTTTTCGATTTGCTGCAGTTTCCGGAGGAAAAGCTGAAACTTCTTTTGGAGACTCCGGCAACAGCCATCGGCTCTTCCCGTTATGCAATGGAAGAAGAAGATTATAAGGCCATGCCTGAGATTTTTAAGAAATACGACATTAAATACGTGCTGTTAAACGGCGGCAACGGCACGATGGACACCTGCGGCAAGATTTACCATGCCTGCGAAGGCCAGGGAATTAATGTAGTAGGAATTCCCAAGACCATTGATAATGATATTGCCATTACAGACCATACTCCTGGATACGGCAGCGCTGCCCGCTACATTGCAGCAACAACTGCGGAAGTAGGTGTGGATGTAAAGTCCCTTCCAATTCATGTCTGCATCATTGAGGCAATGGGAAGAAATGCAGGATGGATTACAGCGGCTTCTGCACTGGCAAGAAAAAATCCAGGAGATGCACCGCATCTGATTTATCTTCCAGAGTTTCCATTTAATGAAGAAGAATTTTTGGAAGATGTTAAGAAGTTGTATGACAAGCTGGGCGGCGTTGTAGTAGTAGCCAGTGAGGGCTTAAAAGATGAAAAAGGCGAACCCATTGTTCCTCCGATTTTTAAAAGCGGAAGAGCAACCTATTATGGAGATGTCAGTTCCCATCTGGCTAATTTAGTAATAAAGAAACTGGGCATTAAGGCAAGAAGCGAAAAACCTGGTATCTGCGGCAGGGCTTCTATTGCATGGCAGTCTCCGGTAGACAGAGATGAGGCGGTTCTGGCAGGACGGGAAGCGCTGAAAGCTGCCATGAATGGGGAAAGCGGCGTTATGATCGGATTTATCCGAGACGAAACCGAAGACGGATCTTATAAGATTCACGTAGAACGGATTCCCATTGAACAGGTTATGCTGTATGAGAGAGTGATTCCGGAGTCTTATGTAAATGAGAGAAGAAATGACGTAACAGAAGAATTTGTAAACTGGTGCCGTCCTTTAATCGGACCGGAATTAAGAGATTTCATTGATTTTAATGATTATTATAAGGAGGATGATAAGGAATGAAACACATTTTCCTGAACCTGAAACGGTTCGATATTCCAAAGGAATACGGCGGAGTCAACAGCATTGCGCCGGTAAAAGACTGGGGCGCTTATATTGTAAGCAATACTCAGGAAGCGTTAAAGAAATACGCAGAGGATGACGTAGAGTTTGCCATGTACTTCCCAGAGGTTCACGTATTAGGCGCTGCTGGAGCTCTTTGTGAAAACAGCCCTGTTCAGGTAGGCTGCCAGAGCGTTTACCGTGATGATACTGCAGTAGGCGGAAATTTTGGCGCATTTACTTCCAACCGTACCGGCAACGCTATGAAAGCAGCCGGATGTACCACTACCATTATCGGCCACTGTGAAGAACGCCGTGATAAGGCAGGAATCCTGGCTGAGGCAGGAGTTACGGATACAGCAGCAGTGAACCGTCTGTTAAATAAAGAGATTCAGGCAGCTGTAAAGGCAGGCCTTAAAGTTCTGTACTGCATCGGAGAGACCTCTGAGGAACAGGACAGATGGCAGGAAGTATTAAAAGAGCAGCTTACAACCGGCTTGGAAGGCGTAGACAAGTCCATGGTTACTATTGCTTACGAGCCTATCTGGGCCATTGGACCAGGCAAGATTCCGCCGGATAAAGACTATATCACCAAGATTGGCGCTTATGTAAAAGAAGTAACCGGCGGAATGGACGTTGTATATGGCGGCGGCTTAAAGGTTGATAATGCAGAAATGCTGGCTTCCATTCCGGTTATGGACGGCGGTCTGATTGCATTGACCAGATTCCAGGGAGAAATTGGTTTCTATCCAGATGAGTATTTAGAGATTATCAAGACCTATATGGGTAAATAAATGCAACAGTTCAGCCTTGCATCTTCTTGCCCGCCTGCAGCGGACAAGAAGCATCTGGCGTCAGCCCTATGAAGATTCAGACAGAAAAACTTTTATGAAAACATACTTTCAACGCTTTTTTCTGCCTGAATCTTCGCATGGCTGAACTGTTACAAATAAATAATAAAGGAGAATCGTTATGAAATTAGAGTTTGAATATGGCCAGGGCTTAATGGCAGCAGAACTTCCAGATAATACAGACGTGTTTATTCCAGGTGTGACTGTTCCGGATCCACCATGTATTCCAGAAGAGGAATTAGAGGCTAAGACCCTGGAATCCATCCGCAACCCAATTGGTATGCCTCCGTTAACCGAACTGGCTCATAAGGGCTCAAAGGTTACCATTATTTTCCCGGACCGTGTAAAAGGCGGCGAGCAGCCAACTTCCCACAGAAAGATTTCCATTAAGTTAATTCTGAAGGAATTATACAGTGTTGGCGTAGAAAAGAAAGATATTTTGTTAATCTGCTCCAACGGTCTTCACAGAAAGAATACTAAGGAAGAGATCTACAACGTATTAGGTCCGGAGCTGTTTAACGAGTTCTGGTATACCGGACAGATTATCAACCACGATAGTGAAGATTATGATCATCTGGTAGACTGCGGACTGACTGACAGAGGTGACCCGGTATTCTTAAATCGCTACGTACATGACAGTGATGTGGCAATTTTAATCGGCCATACCCAGGGCAACCCATACGGCGGTTATTCAGGCGGATACAAGCACTGCGCTACCGGTTTAAACCACTGGAGTTCCATTGCTTCCCATCATGTTCCACAGGTTATGCACCGTGAAGACTTTACTCCTGTCAGCGGAAAGTCTCTGATGAGAACAAAATTTGATGAGATTGGCATGAAGATGGAAGAGCACATGGGCAAGAAGTTCTTCTGCTGTGATGCTGTACTGGATACCAAATCCCGTCAGATTGAAATTAACAGCGGTTATGCAAAAGAAATGCAGCCAATTTCCTGGAAGATGGCAGACAAGCGTACCTATGTTCCGTTTGCAGAAGAAAAATATGACGTAATGGTATTTGGTATGCCTCAGTTCTTCCACTATGGAGACGGCATGGGAACCAACCCGATTATGATGATGCAGGCATTATCAGCTCAGGTAATCCGTCATAAGAGAGTTATGAAGGACAACTGTGTCATTATCTGTGCATCTATCTGCAACGGTTACTTCCATGATGAATTATGGCCATATCTGCGTGAATGCTACGATATGTTCCAGCATGACCATATGAACGTACTGACCGATATGGACCGGTACGGTCAGTTATTTGCTACAAATGAAGAATATATCCGGAAATACCGCTTCGGAAACGCATTCCATCCATTCCATGGCTTCTCCATGATGAGCTGCGGCCAGATTGCAGAAATGAATACTTCTGCGATTTATATCTGCGGCGCTCAGGAGCCTGGTTATGCAAGAGGAATGGGCTTAAAGACCCGTGCAACCATTGAAGAAGCTCTTCAGGATGCAATGAAGAAGTATGTTGGCCCGAATCCAAAGATTCTGGCTCTCCCACAGACCTTCAAGTGCAGTGCTGTTCATCTGATGATGAAGGACGAGGTTTATGATGGAACCAACCACTGCGCACATCCGGACGCATACGTTAAATAAGTTATCACACCTGGCTGCCGCATAATGAAAAGAGAAGATTGCTGACCTTTCATTTTGCGGCAGCTTTTCATATTTATATGGAGTTGGAGAAAGGGGAAACCATGAGCAAAGTTTTGTTTTATAATGGATTGGTATACAAGGATCACAGCTTTCAGCCTTTCAATGTGCTGGCAGAGGATGGAATCATCACTCGAATTGGAGAGTGGATTTCTGATCCGGAGGCAGAGCGGGTAGACTTAAAAGGACGCCGTCTGGCTCCTGGATTTTTAGATATTCATACCCATGGAGCTGCTGGCGTAGATGTAAACAGCGCAGATACGGCTGGTTATGAGAAAATCTGCCGCTTTATGGCGACGCAGGGAACAACCGGATGGCTGGGCTCTGTATTGACGGATACCAGGGAACAGACTCTGGCCTGTATTGAGGCTTACAAAGACTGGAAAGCAGAAAAGGGAATTGAGCATGATGGCGCTGTTATGATGGGTATCCATCTGGAGGGACCATTTTTATGCAGCGAATATAAAGGAGCTATGCCGGAGCATCTTCTTCAGGCTAAGAATATTCCGTTAGTAGAAGAATACCAGAAGGCAGCAGAGGGCGACATCCGTTACATTACGGTTTCACCGGAAGTTGACGGCATGGTAGAAGATATTCCGAAGCTGAAAGAACTGGGAATCCAGGTAGCCATCGGCCATTCCGGAGCAGACTACGATACTGCCAGAGCAGCAATTGCAAACGGAGCTATGGCAGCAACCCACACCGGCAATGCCATGAAGCTTCTTCATCAGCATTTTCCGGCAATCTGGGGAGCCGTTTTAGAAGATGACAATGTATATTGTGAAGTAATCTGTGATGGCCTTCATCTCCATCCAGGAACGGTTCGCCTGATTTTAAAGACCAAGGGACTGGATAGAGTGGTAGCAATTACAGACTCTATTATGGCAGCAGGACTTCCAGATGGTAATTACAAACTGGGAGTGAATGACGTAGTAGTTGTCAATGGAGATGCAAAACTGGCCGACGGCGGCAGCCGTGCAGGCAGTACCCTTACTACCGGAAGAGCGCTGCAGAACCTCCTTTCCTTTACCGGAAAAACAGTAGAAGAGATTCTTCCTCTTCTGACAGAAAACCCTGCGAAATTAATTGGGGTTGATCATCAGTATGGTTACATCAAAGAAGGACTGGCTGCAAACTTCGTGATTTTAGACGAGGACTGCAAGGTTGCTGCAACCTTTGTGAAAGGCAAAAAGGTATTTGGGGAGTAAAGAACTTTAGGAGTATTGGAAAATAGATAACTTCAAACAGAGGGCTGTTGCTGACTGATGTTCAGAGCAGCCCTGTTTTTCATCAAGATCCATGGCTGAGTAGTTACTTCAACGAGGCTCAACTTTCCTGAAGTTTTGATTACCGCTCGATTAAATCTTCCATTGTACAGCCCAAAGCTTTAGCAAGGCTATACATGGTATCCGCACTTGCTTTGTTGATGTTTTTGTTTCGCTGTTCATACATTTGAATCGAACGAAGACTGACGCCGGAACGTTCCGCTAATTCTGCTTGAGTAAATCCATATGCTGTACGAATGCGCTTTAAATTAGTTTCAGAAAAATACGCCTTTATTTTTGAATCCACAATGCCAACAAATTTTGTGATATCCGCTTCATGGAGAGTGTAGTACATTTTTTGTAAATCCTCAAAAGAAAGAACTTTAAAAATATCGCTATATTTTCTGCCTGAATACCACTGGTAATAAGCAATAGCCCAGCCAATCCAGATACAGCTGATTCGCTTCGTCATTTCTGGCTTTGCGAAGTACATAGTACTGGTCCTTCTCTGCAACATCAAAACCTTTATATTTCAGTTTAGAAAAGGCAAGCTTTGACTTAATAACAATTTGTTCGCCCAGTTTTCCAAGCCTCATGGCACGTGCAAGCTGTTCTACAGAAATACCGTTGTTAAGGAAGGACTCTGCATAATCAAAATAAGAATCATCCGCACGGTAACCTGTAATCAAGTCATAGGCATTTACATTAATACTGAAATTATCAATCAAATATCGTTTTGCCCGTCTTGCCACAGGGGTTTTTATCGAGAACAGGCGATGTTCCACCAAGACAGCAATCCAGTTAAGAATTGTATAATCGGGACTATTCAAATTTAAAATGTTCAAATATTCGGTATCTAGCGTATAGCAATTGGAAAAGCCAAGACCAAAATCGTTATTCTTCTTGCCCGCTTACTGGAAACTTTATAAAATCCTCTGGACAAAAGGAAAGAGGTTGATTAAAATATAGATAAAGAGATACACTCGTATGTACATAGAGAAAAAGTGGGGGAAGAGACAATGGAAATTACCATTCTTCAATGCATTTGTATCGGAATCTGGACTGCTGTCTGTATGACAGGAATGTTAATGGGGACTTACCTGACCCGCTGTCTGGTTATGGCGGCAGGAGTTGGAGTGATTTTGGGAGACATTGAGACAGGACTTTTCATGGGAGCAGTAGGAGAACTGGCCTTTTTGGGTTTTGGGGTGTCTTCTGGCGGTTCCGTTCCGCCCAATCCGGCAGGGCCAGGTATTATCGGAACGATTCTCGCCATTACGATGAAGGGACAGGGGATGGATACAGAAGTGGCGCTGGCCTATTCTCTGCCGTTTGCAATCCTGATTCAATTTGCAATTACAGGAATTTATACAGTGGCAACCGGCCTGGTTCCCAGGGCAGAGCAGGCAGTAGACCAGGGGAATTATAAGAAATTCCGTTTTTTTGCCAATAGTACCATCCTGATGTTTTTGGCAGCAGGATTTTTAATTGGTTTTGTGGCAGCGTCACAGAATCAGAATTTAGAAAGTTTAATTGGGATGATACCGGTCTGGCTGACGGAAGGCCTTGGGACTGCTGGAAAAATGCTTCCAGCAGTGGGATTTGCAGTGATTTTAAGCGTTATGCTGACTCCTGATATAGCAGGCTTTGCTTTCCTGGGCTATGTGCTGGCCGGATATTTCAAATGCTCGGCTATTATCATTTCTCTGATTGCAGGGGCAGCAGTCTGGCTGATTATGGTAAGAAAACCGGCTGACAGGGATATAACCGAGGATGGTAAAGGCTGGGGGCTGAACGGAAAAGCAGACAGTGAAGAAACAGGCAGCAGGAAAACAGGCAGAGTATCACAAAAAGAACTTCGCCGTATTTCCAGAGGCACGGCTTTGAAAGCCTATTTTTTGCAAAATGGTTATAATTATGGAAATTATGAAGGACTGGCATATGCCAATATTCTGTATCCTGCCTTGAAAAAAATGTGTGGAAATGAAGGAGAGCTTCGCCAGGAAGTAAAAGACAGTATGGGATATTGCAGTGTGAATCCTAATTTCCTTCCCATTTTAACAAGTTTTCATCTGGTTTCATTCAACAATGGGATTTCTGCTAAAGAAACTAGAGATATTCGTCTTGCCCTTATGGGGCCTTTAGCAGGCATTGGTGATTCTCTGGTCCAGTTCTGTTTTGCACCGGTTCTGTCTACTATCGGAGCGTCTATGGCAGAAAAAGGGATGGCAGCAGGCCCTGTTGTGTTTTTACTGGGAATGAACGGACTGCTTTTGGGACTGAAGCTGTTTAATGAAGAACTTGGCTTCCAGTTAAGCAGCTCTCTGGCAGATAAAATGAAAGAAAGCCTGCCGCTTATTTCCCGCGGCGCCCGAATGGTTGGAACAGCGATTATTGCAGGACTTGCAGTAAACAGTGTAAAGGTAACCATAGCACCGTTTCCCTGTCAGGAAATATTTGACAGGACAGTTCCAGGAGCAGCCGCAGTATTCCTGACGGGAATATTATTTTATCTGGTAAAGGTACGAAAATGGAATATGTATCGACTGGTAGGCGTTACGTTAGCAGCAGGGGTACTTTTGAAAACTTTTGGAATTTTATTGTAGAAGGATCTTGACAAATTAGGAGAAAATAGTAATATAGCTATATACACACGTGTTTATGTATGGGAAGTTGTGCAAAATAATGAGATGGAGGGAACAGATTATGAAACAAAAATTAAATTTGGGCTTTGTGACGACCTATTCCGGCCGCTGGCCCAAGGAACTGCCAGAGCAGAGAGACAGAGAATACAGCGCCTGGCTGGAAGAAAATCTTCCGCAGGTAAATGTAGTAAAGGCTTCTCGGATTGGCTGTACAAAAGAAGCGCTGGAGGCAATTGCAGGAGAATTTAAGCGGGCTTCTGTAGATGCAATGGTATTGGTATATGGTGCGTTTACCGGAGACGACGCAGCCGCTTACCTTACGGAAACATTAAATATTCCGATTATTTTATGGGCTCCTTATGAGGTTCCATTTGAGAAAAATACCAGGCTGTATGCCAATGCGCTTTGTTCTATGACTATGAATGCAGCGTCACTTCGGAGATTAGGAGCTGTTTACCATACAGTATACGGCAGCAAGGAGGATGAGAGAGCAGCATCAAAAATTAAATCTCTGGTATTGGCTTACCACACAGTAAAAGCTATGAAAAATACCAATTTAGGCCTTTTGGGATACCGTCCCACAGCATTTTATAATTGTGCATTTGATGAAGGACTGATTCGTCGGACCTTTGGAGTTAAGATTGAAGAGACGGATTTGAAGGTTGTGTTTGATAAAATGGCAGAGCTTCCGGAAGATGAATGGAAGGCAGATATGAAGAAAATGGAAGAGACCTACAACATGGATACGCTTCCGGACGGCCATCTGGAAAATCATTCTAAGCTGTATTTGGCTTTAAAAGAAGTAATGGCAGCTCAGGGCTATGATTATGGCGTAATTAAGTGCTGGCCGGAGATGGGTAATCTTCATACGACTCCCTGTGCTGTGTTAGGACGTCTGGCAGATGACGGAGTTCACATTGGATGTGAAGGCGACGTAGATGCGGAATTAGCTCAGATTGCGGAAAATTATCTGACAGGTCTTCCAACCTTTATTACAGATATGATTAATATTGACGAGGACAAGAATACCATGACGTTCTGGCACTGCGGCAATGCAGCACCGTCCCTGGCAAATCCAAAGTATGAGCTGCTGATGAGAAATCATCCGTTAGCAGGACAGGGTACTGCATTCTGGGGCGCATTAAAGCCAGGAGCGGTAACCATTGCCAGATTCTGTAATATAGACGGAGGCTATAAATTGTTCCTTATGAAAGGCGAAGCAGTAGACATGGATCGCTATACCAGGGGAATTATGGCCAATGTAAAAGTAGAACGTCCGGTTCGGGAAGTCATTGAACAGATTATTGAAGAAGGCGTTCCTCATCATTATAGCCTGGTATGGGCAGACGTGGCAGAAGAATTGAAACAGGTATGTCAGCTTTTAAACATTCCGGTTATCGAATTATAGGTGACATTGTAACTATTCAGGACGGGGCATCTTCTTGTCCGGCCTTGCCGAACAAGAAGCATCGGAGATTCCTCCGATGTGAAATCTAGTGTAAAAAGCTGTTTACAAGCCAGCTTGACACAGCTTTTTACACTAGACTTTCCGCCGTCCTGAATAGTTACGTGACATTAAGCTTTCAACGTTTTTTTCTGTCTAAAGCTTTGCATGGCTGAACTATTACCAAAAATCTGCAAAATAGTCACAAAACACCTTGACATTATGCGGAAGTTGTTGTACTATTTAGATAGTACATACGAGTGTACACAAGCCACAGAAAGTAAGGTGTTACTAAGATGGCAGAGAGCAAAGAACGTGTTACCCGTGCAGATGTAGCGAAGATGGCGGGAGTCAGCGAGACAGTTGTTTCTTACGTAATTAACAACAATCGCTATGTAGCAATGGAGAAGCGCAAGAGGGTAGAAGAGGCAGTAAAGGCTTTGAATTACCGGCCTAACAATATTGCCAGAGCTTTGAAAGGCAAACAGAGCAACCAGATTTTATTTATTGCAGATCACATTACAAACGAATATTTTTCCAGTATTGTCAGTGAGATGGATAAATATGCATATAATTCCGGTTATCTGATTTCTCTTTGTGCAAACCGTAATACGGAGGAGTTTGTCTCTCAGGTTATCAGCAGGCAGTACGATGGAATTATCGTCAGTTCGGCCAGCTTTCCTCAGGAGTATGTAGAAAAGTTCACCCAGGCGGGGATTCCGGTTGTAGTATTCAGACGCCTGAGACATCAAAAGGCCATTGAAAAAGCAGCATATCTGGGAACCGGACTTTATACGGGAGCCAGAGCTGCAGTGAGTCATCTGATTGAGAAAGGGTGCAGAAATATCATTTACATTGACCGTATTAGTGCCAGAGGACACATTAGTCCTCCTGATGATGTAAGATTCAGCGGTTTTGTAGATGAAATGGAAGCCAGCCATCTTCTGGTTGGTCCGGAAAACATTATCTGCGGATGCCGAAGCCAGGAAGAACTGGAGGAAGAGGTAAAGCGGAGATTGAGGACAGGATCAACAGTAGACGGGATATTTGGCAGAAATGACATGATTGCCTGTATTGCCATGACAGCAGCATCTCAGATTGGATTTAAGATTCCGGAAGAAATCAAAGTTATCGGTTTTGATGATTCCAGCATCAGCAGATTCTGCTCACCGAAGCTGAGCACCGTTAGTTTAAAAAAAGCAGAGATTGCAAAGACGGCGATTGATATGCTGACCCAGATGATTGGGGGAAGCCAGCCGGACAATGTGGACTTTGACACAATGATTATTGAGAGAGACAGTACAAAAATATAGCATCTGTGAAAGAAAAGCATCGAGAACATTGATGTGACTGCTGTATAAAATAAATAGAACAAAAACGCATAAGTTTTTATTTGTTTTGCAGCAGCTTTTCTTTCACAAAAAATACACACGAGTGTACACAGATGGATTGATATACACTCATATAGACAAAAGCTTTATAAACTGCACAGGAGTCCTGTGTGAGAATATGGCATCGACTTATTCATGCCAAGTATTAAAAAGAAAGTGAGGAAGGTATTATGACAAAGAAAGGGTTACTGGCACTGGGAATGGTAGCAATCATGGGATTGACAACTGCATGTTCTGGCGGAGGGGGACAGAGCACGACAGCTGCACCGGCAGAAAATAAGACAGAGGCTGAAACTGCTGCAGCAAGTGGAGAAATTACAGATACAGAAATTACAGAACCTGTTACCATTAAATTTGCTAATTACGCATTATTGGAGCAGGGCTATGAAGAGTTCTGGACAGGCGTTAAAGAGAACTTTGAGAAAGAGAATCCTAATATTACAATTGAATATGTAACAGCTCCTTATGGAGAAATTGTAAATCAGGTAATTAATATGGCTGGCGGCGGAGACCGTGTAGACATGATTTTCGGTGAGATTGACTGGATTGCTGGATTAGCTGATTCAGGTTTAACAGTGCCGGTTAATCAAATTCTCTCTGAAGAGTATTTAGCAGATTTTTATCCATCAGTATTAGATACATTTAAGATTGATGGAGAAATTTATGGCCTTCCAATGTATATTTCCCCATATGTTCTATACTACAACAAAGATTTGTTTGAGCAGGCTGGTTTAGATCCTAATAGCCCTCCAACTACCTATGATGAAATGCTGGAATATGCAGAAAAGCTTTCTAAATTGACGGATGCAAATGGAAATAAAGTATACGCATTTGGCCAGACTACAGCATCTGTACCAGTTTCTGGAGCATCTTTGAATGCAATGATTTTAAATTTTGGCGGGACTTTGTTAGATGCAGAAGGAAATTTATCTGTTGATAATGATGGATTTAAACAGGCGATTACTACACTTCAAGAATTAGATAAGAAAGGGTATAATCCTCAAAATGCAAAATTAAAAGATTTAAGAAATCTGTTTGCATTAGGTCAGCTTGCTATGTATTACGATCAAACATGGGGATTTAACGGAGTATCTTCTATAAATCCAGATGCAAAAGAGTTTACCGCTTCTGCAAAGCCATTAAAGGGTGGTTCTGGAAATGGAGAAAGTTTATTACAGGCACAATGCTTAATGTATGCAGATAATGGAGATGTCCAGAGAGCTGCTTGTAAGAAATTTACAGAGTATTTAATTACAACGGATGTATTAGGAGATTACATTGCAAATATTACACCTGCATATCCTGCAAAAACAGCAATGGAAGATGTAGTTATGAATCCAGTTCTGGAAGGTGCAGCAGGTTCTGCTGAAAATGTAGCAGCTCAGACATTCGTACCAACAATCAGTGACTTGAATCTGGAATTATGTACTTTAGCACAGGCTGTTACTGTATCTGGCAAAGATGTAGATACAGCAATTGAAGAATTTAAAAAAGCGGCTGAAGGAATTTTGAACTAATTGATTGAACACACAAACTGCAAATGGAGGAAAAGGTACATGAAGCAGAGTATGATGACAAAAACAGGGAAAGATAAACTTTTTTCACTGCTCTTGGCATCGCCGGCGATTATAATGACAGTAATTTTCATTTTAGTACCGGTGGTTGATTCAGTTATAAAAAGTTTTACACAATACAAAATTAAAAATATCATCAGCGGTAAGCCTGGTACATGGAATAATTTTGAAAATTATACAAAACTGTTTCAGAATGCAAAGCTCCCTCAAGCAATTTCGAATACGTTTATTTATGTAATCGTTGTAGTAATCAGCGTATTTATACTGGGTATGATACTTGCATTAATCCTTAACTCTGGAGTAAAAGCAGCAAAAATCATTCAGGGCGTTATGATGACGCCCTGGGTGATTCCAACTGTGATTTCCGCATTGATTTGGATGTGGTTATTTCAACCACAGTATGGCTTGGTAAAGTATTTAGTATCATTGATAACAGGGGGAGCAGTTACAGATTTGGCAGTACTAAATAATCCTAAGACTGCTTTAATGGGGATTAGTATTGCATCATTGTGGAAACAGGTTCCTTTGATGACACTTCTGCTATTAGCTGGCCTTCAAAATGTACCAGAAGAATTATTTGAAGCAGCAACAGTAGACGGAGCTAATAGGATTCAGAGATTTTTTCATATTACACTACCTAGTATGAGAAGTGTAATTGCAATATCAGTATCTATGTCTATTATTGAGAATTTCAAACAGTTCCCATTATTCTGGACTATGACTGGTGGAGGACCAGATGGTGCTACTACAACTCTTGCCATTTTAAGCTATCGAGAAGCATTTGTAAGCCAAGATTTAGGATCTGGTGCCGCAGTAACTACAGTATGGATGCTACTAATGATTATAGTGACATTTTTCTTTAATAAAGCTATGAAAAGAGAGGAAACAACATGAAAAAGAAAGAGACTGCATTAAATTGCTTGAAATATTTAGTTTTAGTGCTGATTATGGTCTTTTTACTGTTTCCAATCTACTGGATGGTTGTAACAGCGCTAAAAACAAATATGGAAGCATATTTATATCCACCTACATTTATTCCTAAGAAACCGACAATTGACAGTTTTCAGAGTTTACTGACTACTAATAACCAGTTTTTTGTCTACTATAAAAATAACTTTATTGTAGCAGGGGCTGCTGCTTTGATTTCAACGTTTATTGCGCTGGTTTCCGGTTACGCTCTGTCCAGATTCCATTTTAAATGGAATAAATGGATTTTAGCAGCGTTGATGTCTTCTCAGATGTTTCCAGTAGTAAGCAGAATGATTTCTTTATATGGATTACTGGGAAAAGCAAATTTAATCAATACCAGAATCGGCCTGATTTTAGCTGTAGTAGCAGCTCAGGTGCCATTTTGTGTTATGTTAATGTCCAGTTTCTATGATTCTATTCCAAGAGAACTTGAGGAAGCCGCAACTGTAGATGGTGCAAAAAGATTTCAGACATTATTCAGAGTAATTATTCCGTTAGTTAAGCCGGGAATTGTTGCAGTAGGAATTTATTCATTTTTAATGACATGGGATGATTATCTTCATGCGGCAACGCTGATTCAGACAGATACATTACGTACTTTGTCAGTCGGAATTGCATTGAGATATTTAGGCGAACTATCCTATGACTGGTCGTTAGTAAATGCAATTTCTGTAGTAGGAGCATTGCCTATGGTACTTTTGTTTGTTTTCTTCCAGAAGTACATGGTAAAGGGCCTGGTAGCAGGTGCAGTAAAAGGTTAACAAAACATATTAAGGAGGAGAAATATGTTAACAACAAGCAAAGAAATGCTGTTAGATGCAGCGAAAAATGGTTATGCAGTTCCGGCTATTAACACGCAGGGCGGAAACTATGACATTATCTGGGCTATCTGTAAAGCCGCTGAGGATTTACATTCCCCAATTATTCTCGCTCACTATGTAAGTACAGGAGCGTATTCCGGACATGACTGGTTTGTAAATGTATGCAAATGGTGTGCAGATAAGGTATCCGTACCGGTTGCTATCCATTTAGACCACGGTGACGGCTTTGATATTTGTATGGAAGCATTAAAGCTGGGCTTTACCTCTTTGATGATTGACGGTTCTACTAAGCCAATCGAAGAGAATGCAGCTATGACCAATAAGGTATTGGAAGTTGCAAAATGCTTTGGAGTTCCGGTAGAGGCAGAGATTGGTGAACTTCTCCGTCTGGACAACATGGGAACCGTTATGGAAAACAAGAATATCGTAGATCCAGAAGAAGTACGTCGTTTCTTAAGCTTATGTACGCCAGATTCTTTAGCAATCGGAATTGGTAATGCACATGGATATTACAAAGGGGAGCCGGATATTCATCTGGAAGTTATGGAAGCAGTTCGTAAATTTACTGATATTCCATTGGTTCTGCATGGCTGTACCGGTATGAAGGAAGAAATTATTAAAGAAGCTATTAAACTGGGCGTTGCAAAGATTAACTTTGGTACTGAAATCCGCTACAAATATGTAGAGCATTATGAGGAAGGTTTAAAGACCATGAATCATCAGGGCCATTCCTGGAAACTGTCCCAGTATGCAAATGAAAAACTTCAGGAAGATGTAAGAAAGATTATTCGTCTTGCAGGATCTGAAGGCAGAGCATAAAAAAAGATTAATTGAGGAGGAAATACAATGAAAAACAGTGAACTTACTTACAAAGAAATTTATGGCCAGCCGGCATCATTTCAGGCAATCAATGATACATTAGAGGATATTTATAAGGTTCTGGATGAAGTATTTGCAGAAGAATATGACGAGTTGATTTTCACCGGCTGCGGTACTTCCCTGTATCTAGCTCAGGCTGCTGCACATGCATTTGGAACCTGCACCAGGATTTCGGCAAAGGGAATGTGCTGCTCTGAATTATATTATTTTCCAGAGACTTATGTAGGAAACGGCAAGAAGGTTCTGGTACTTCCGATTACCAGAAAGAGCTATACAACCGAAGTAAGAATGGCAATTGACAAAGTAAGAACATTTGAAGGCGTAAAGACTCTGGCAATTACCTGTGACCCGGACAGCAGCAAATATAATGATTATATGATTCTTTCTCCAGAGACTGCAGAGGACAGTGTTATTATGACCCGTTCTTTCACCAGCATGATTTATCTGGCAGCTATTTTAGCATTCTACGCAGGCGGAAGAAAAGACAAGATCGAGGCTATGAAGGATTATGCAGCTCAGTCTGAAGAATTCTTAAAAGCAACGGATGAACTGGCTAAGAAGATTGTTGCAGAACATCCGGAACTGAACCTGTTTATCACATTAGGCCAGGGTATCTACTACGGCATTGCTAATGAATGTATGAATAAAATGAAAGAAATGAGCTTAAGCAATTCTGAAGCTTATTATACATTAGAGTATCGTCACGGTCCCATGAGCCTGGTAGACGATAAGACTATGATTATTTTACTGGGCAACGAAGATACGGTAGATGGAGACGCAAAGCTGCTTACCCAGATGAAAGAGTATGGCGCAATTACTCTGGCAATCGGCAATACCGCTTCCAAAGACTTTACCGATGCAGATTATACGCTGGATATGGGATACGGCTATGACAGCATTCAGAATGCGGCTATGATTGGATTTATCGGTCAGCTGATGGGTTACTACCTGGCAGAATTAAAGGGATTAAATGCAGATACCCCAAGACATTTATCCCAGGCAATCGTGATTAAATAGTAGCAGTTCAGTTAAGTATCTTCTTGCACGCTGTAAGCGTACAGAATCTCCGCATGGCTGAACGGTTACATTAAATAAGCTCCTCAATTATATATGTTATATTGGTCAGGGCAGTGGAATTTTTCACTGCCCTGACTCAGACTGTAGACAAAGTTGGTGCTGGGATTATTCCCAGCACCACTTTTCTGTATATAGCGCTTCTTCTGCCAAAAACCCTAATAAGCTCAAGAATTCCGATATTTTAGATGCCCTATTTCCCAGAATTCTGGCCAGTTTTTTCAGATTCATGCAGGCAAAAGTAAGCCCCGCTTTCATTTCCATCCGGGCTGTTCCAATATACTGGGTATAACGAAAGCCATGCTGTTCCTTCGCTGTTCCAAAAATCCGTTCGATTGTTTCTTTTCTCAGTTCATAAATCTCTTTGTTTCCAAGAGTATGACGGATGTCTTCTGCCATTTCCATATACTCTTCCCAAACATGACGCATGACCACCTTCACATGATTTTTACTTTCCGTACATTTATGGAGACTTGGGCAATTGGCACATAATTCTCCACAACTGTGGTATTCTTTGTATCCATCACGGTTCGTGGTACGATAAGATAATATCTGATTTTCCGGGCATAAGTAACAATCATACGCCTCATCATATACATACTCGCATTTACGGAAAAATACGTCTTTCGTCATTGGCCTCTTGTATGGAAACAATGGCTCCACTCCATCTTCCAGTAATTCATGGGCGATCGCCGGTGTTCGATAACCTGCATCTGCAACGATCATTGCAGGGTGATAATGCTTTATCTTATCATAAAGAGGTTTAAATGTTCGGCTGTCATGTTCGTTTCCTGGATGAACACTGTAACCGAGGATCCAACCATGTTTATCACAGGCTGTTTCTACTGTGTAGGCGAAAACATGTTTATGTTCCCCCTTACGAAACCATCCACTTTCTGGATCGGTTGTGTTACGCAGCGTCTTATAAGGAAACATCGATCGGCTTCTAATTGCAAGGTTATGAGTTCGTGCTTATTCGATTAAGTCAAAACATACCGCTTTCAAAAATGAAAACTTTTGAAAGTTTCGAAAGTGGCATCTTTAGAACGGAAAACTGTTACAGGTTGCAAAAATCCTTTCCAGAAAAGCGTATAATCCAAATCCCATTCCCTAAAAGTGTGCATCTGCACAAAAATAGGGAATGGATATGGTGTGATGGATGGACGACCTTGGAAGTATTGTAGAGACAAGTGCGCCCATTTTTACGATTGAAATTCGAGCAATTGTAAAAATTTACGACCGAATTTGTGCGTGTATTCACATATAAATTTCACCAAAATAATTATAGCAGTCTTAACTCAAAACATTTCATTTTAACTTTTCAAAAGTTAAAATGAAATATAAAGGTTAAATAGAGTATAGATTTACTGTATCGGGGTCTGCTTAATAGTTGAAACGGACGAAAAAGAAAAAATGATTAAAAATAAATCAAAAAATCAATCGTAAATTTTTGCGATTGATTTTTTGCGCATTTATACATATAATATAATCAATAAAGTTGGAAAGGATGTGGTTATTATGCGTGAAACGAGAATATTAGAGTTCAAGGAAACGATTACAAATACCTTTTTAAAAACGGTCAGTGCCTTTTCAAATTACGATGGTGGAACAATACTTTTTGGAGTAGATGATGATGGAAATGTGAAGGGCTTGCCGGATGTAAAGCAGGCGTGCCTGGATATTGAAAATAAAATCAATGACAGTATTTCGCCTCAACCGAACTATACACTTGAAATACAGAATAATGAGCAGACGATAAAACTCACTGTAATCAGTGGTCTTCAGAAGCCGTATTTGTATAAATCAAAAGCATACAAACGAAATGATACAGCGACGATAGAGGTAGATACTCTGGAATTTTCAAGACTTGTATTAGACGGGAAAAACATTAGATTTGAAGAATTACCTTGTAAAGATCAGGATCTGTCTTTCGAAGTTTTACAACGTAAGCTGAAAGAAAGTATTCAGATTGAAACGTTTAATCAGGATACATTGAGAACATTGGACTTGTATGACAATGTAAATGGTTTTAATAATGCAGCAGGGCTTTTGGCGGACAAAAATCATTTTCCGGGAATTGATATTGTTAAGTTCGGAGAAAACATCAGTATTATTCAAAAGAGAACAACTGTTGAAAACATATCCATTTTAGATGCGTATGAAAAGGCACTTGTTGTATACAGGGACTATTATCAGTATGAAGTGATACAGGGCGCTGACAGAAAGAAGATGGAGAAGATACCGGAAGCAGCCTTCAGAGAAGCAATTGCAAATGCTCTGATTCATAGGGTATGGGATGTGGATTCGCACATCAGAGTTTCCATGTTTGATGACAGGATAGAAGTTGTCTCTCCGGGTGGATTGCCGTCCGGAATAACAGCAGAAGAATATTTGTCAGGTAAACTTTCTGTTTTAAGAAATAGAAATCTTGCTAATGTGTTTTATAGATTAGGATTTGTCGAAATATTTGGAACAGGAATTACAAGAATAAAACAACTGTATGCAGAAGGTCTGATGAAGCCGGACTTTGAAGTCTCAGAGAATGCTATAAAAATTGTGCTTCCTTTATTTGAAAAGACTGCTAATTTAACGGAAGATGAAAAAGTAATTTATAAACTCTTAAGCAAGACTATGTTAAAACCAATAAGTGAGATTACACCATATGTACCTTTTGGAAAATCAAAGACAGCAAAGTTGCTGAAAGATATGGGAGAAAAAGGTGTGATTGCAATTGAAGGAAAAGGCAGAGGTACGAAATATATAATTAAGTAATTGAATTGTGAAGGAAAACATACATGAGATACAGTTTAAAAGAATGCGGAAAACGCATCCAACAGTTCCGTAAGGAGGTGAAACCACATGATAAAGATCATGTTTTTATGCTTAGGCAACATCTGCCGCAGCCCTATGGCTCATTTGTATTTTGCAGATTTGATAAGAAAAAATCATCTGGAAGACAAAATTCTGGTGGATTCAGCGGCTACATCTTATGAAGAAATTGGAAATTCCGTATACCCAGGAGCAAGAAAAAAGCTGGCAGAGGCGGGAATTTCCTGTGAAGGAAAATATGCGAAACGTATGGAACCATCTGATTATCAGAAGTTTGATTTACTGATTGGCATGGATCAGCAAAATATTCGAAATATCCTGCGGATTACAGGCGGGGATCCGGATGGGAAGATTTACAAAATGATGGATTTTGCTATGGACTGGGAACATCCGGAACAGTTTAGAAGCACTGATGGAAACAGGGCAGGAAAATTGGAAAAGCAGTCTCCGGATGTGGCCGATCCCTGGTATACCGGCGACTTCGATACTACTTGGCAGGATATAACTGCAGGATGTGCAGGCTTGCTTAAATTTCTAAAAAAGAACTATCAGATATAAAGAAAATATAACAGTTCCCACCGTCTAGAATAATTACAAGAAAATGAAAAAGAAGGGAACAGCCAAGAACTGTAAAGGGGAGAAAAAACATGGCATATTTAGGAGAAACTATCAAAAAATTAGGATTTGGATTAATGCGTCTTCCAGAGAAAGATGGGGAGATTGATATTGAACAGGTAAAAGAAATGACAGACCTGTTTATGGAAGCTGGCTTTACCTATTTTGATACGGCATGGGCTTATAACGGCAGTGAAGATGCTGTTCGCCAGGCGCTTGTGGAGCGCTATCCCAGAGAGAGTTTTCAGCTTGCAACAAAAAATGCGGCCTGGATTAACTGCAAAAGCAGAGAAGATGCAATAGCCCAGTTTGAAGTTTCCCTGGAGAGGACTCAGGCAGGATATTTTGATTTTTATCTGCTTCATAACTTAGGTGAGAGCCGCACAAAATATTTTGATGAGTTTGAACTGTGGAGCTGGGTTCAGGAGAAGAAGGCAGAAGGAAAGATTAAACATATCGGATTTTCATTCCATTCTACACCGGAAGAGTTAGAGGAACTTTTGACGGCTCATCCGGAAATGGAATTTGTACAGCTGCAGATTAATTATGCGGATTGGGAGAATCCAACTGTACAGTCCAGAGCCTGCTATGAGGTGGCAAGAAAACATGGCAAACCAGTTGTGATTATGGAACCGGTAAAGGGAGGAATGTTAGCAACGCCTCCGGAAAGCGTAGTAGAGATTTTTAAGAAAGCAGAACCAGATGCTTCGCCAGCTTCCTGGGCTGTTCGGTTTGCAGCAGGACTGGAGGGCGTGATTACCGTGCTGTCTGGAATGAGCAATATTCAACAGATGCAGGATAATCTGTCTTATATGAAAACATTTACGGGATTGACAGAGCAGCAAAGGGAAACATTGAAAAATGCCCAGGAAGCCCTGGCAAAAGTACCGCTGATTCCCTGTACCTCCTGCAATTACTGTGCGAAAGTATGTCCGCAGAACATTGGCATTTCCGGTTCCTTTATGGCAATGAACTATTTGACCCTGTACGGAAGCAAAGAAAGAGCGAAAGGTCAGGAAGGATGGCTCGTAGGAAGACATGGAAAGGAACAGGCAGACAAATGCATTAAATGCGGCAAATGCGAACAAGTATGCCCACAGCACATTGCAATTAGAGAAACGTTAGATTCTGTGTGCAGGGAATTGCTGCAGTAATGGAATTTGGAGGGATGTCTGACCATGAAATTAAAGAACATTTTGATTGTTGTAAAAGATATTGAAAAATCAAAACAGTTTTATCACGATTTGTTTGGCCTTGACGTGATACTTGACAATGATGGGAATGTGATTTTAACGGAAGGTCTTGTGCTTCAGGATGAAAAAATTTGGAAAACATTCTTGGAAAAGGACCGGATTCCCCAAAATAATTCCTGTGAACTGTATTTTGAGGAACGCGATATAGAAGCATTTGCTGAAAAATTGGAAAAGCAGTACCCTTCCATAGAGTATGTCAACAGGCTTACGGTACATAGCTGGGGTCAAAAGGTCATCCGCTTTTACGATTTAGACGGTAATTTAATTGAGGTGGGAACGCCTGTGCAGTAACGGAATGGGACAGATGACCGCTTTTGTTGAAGGAAGAAGCTCACTTGGCTGTATGGGATTGTTCATTCAGAATGCAGGCTGGGCGGAGAGTCGGACAACTGGTTTTTGCAAAAATGGACGAGGCTGCCCGGAATCCTTATAAAGGAAAATACCAGGGTCAGACTGGAGCAACAGGCTCAAAAGTTTTTATGGATGCAGATAGGGAATCAAAGTAAGAAAGTATTTTTTATGATATCTAGAATAGAAAATTATATCTCTTAGTGCCACTTGAATGTCAAACGGTTGACATATTGAAAGTAATCACATATAATAAAGGTAGTTAATTTATGATATGCTGAGAAGGAGAATACGATGAAAAATAAGGTTATGCTGATTGCATATCCAGATTGTATGGGGAATGACTTAAAGGACCTGAAACAGATGTTAGATACGTATTTTGCAGAAGCTATTTCAGGAGTGCACATTTTGCCTTTTTTTCCATCTTCTGGAGACAGGGGGTTTGCCCCGATTGACTACAAACAGGTAGAGCCAACTTTTGGAGACTGGGGTGACATTAAGGAATTAGCGAAAGATTATGAATTAATGTTTGACTTTATGGTTAATCATATTTCAGCTAGAAGTTCATACTATCAGGACTTTTTAGAGAAAAAAGATAACTCATCATATGCAGATTTATTTATCCGATATAAAAATTTTTGGACAAATGGAAATCCAAGCAAAGAACAAGAGAATAAGATTTATAAACGGAAAGAAAAGGCTCCTTATACTATAGCTCATTTTCAGGACGGTTCAAGTGAAAAAGTCTGGTGTACGTTTTCAGAAGAACAAATTGATTTGAATGTAAGCTCACAAAGTGGAAAGAAATATTTAAAAGAAAATATACAGGGCTTGATAGAAAAAGGTGCGTCTTTGATACGGTTGGATGCATTTGCATATGCAGTTAAAAAGAAAGATACGAACTGTTTTTTTGTAGAGCCGGAAATATGGGAACTACTGGGTAAATGTAAAAGACTGGCTGAAGAAAAAGGCGGTGATATTCTTCCGGAAATTCATGAACACTATTCAATTGCGCTGAAGCTGGCAGAGAAAGGATATTGGGTGTATGATTTTGCTCTTCCAATGTTGGTTCTGCATGCTCTGTATTTTGGAATAACGAAGTATTTAAAGCACTGGTTAGAGATATGCCCAAGAAATCAATACACAACATTAGATACTCATGATGGCATAGGCGTTGTGGATGTAAGAGGACTATTGCCAGATGCAGAAATTGAACGTACAAGAGAACACTTATTCCAATATGGTGCGAATGTAAAACGTGTTTATAGCACAGAAAAATATAATAATCTGGATATATATCAGATTAATTGTACATATTATTCTGCATTAGGAGATGATGATGCAGCTTATCTTCTTGCAAGGGCTACACAACTATTTGCCCCTGGCATTCCTCAAATTTATTATGTTGGCTTATTGGCAGGAAAGAATGATACAAAACTTTTAGAAGAAACAAAAGAGGGGAGGAATATAAACCGTCACTATTATACGACAGAAGAATTGAGCAGGGAAGTTGAGCGTCCTGTAGTAAAAAAACTTTTGAAACTAATGAAATTGCGTAATAACGAAGATGCTTTTAATGGAAAGTTTTCCCTCGAAGAGTCGAAAGAAGGACATCTTAATTTATGCTGGTCAAAAGAAACGGAAAAAATTATTTTAAGAGCAGATTATGAAAGAAAGGAATTTTCAATTATCAAGGAGACTGGTACAGCATTTTCGATACTTTTTAATAGCGAAGAGGGAGAAGTATAAAGAACTATGAAAATACTGGTCTTATCTGATATTCATGCAAATATTTGGGCTCTTCAGGAAGTAATAGAGAAGGAAAAAGCATATGATCGGTTGTGTTTTGCTGGAGATATGGTGGACTATGGTATAGCTCCAGCACAGGTTATCGAATACTTGAGAAAGATCCCGAATGCACTATTAGTACAAGGAAATCATGATCTCCATGCAGTAAAAATTTCGCAACAAGAAGATTTTAGAAATATGCCTGCGAAATTATATAAGTGGATTCATTATAATTTGGAACGGATGGATAGAGAACAGGTAGAGTACTTGAAAAATCTACCGCTTCATCAATATTTTATGGCAGATGGTTGGTGCTATTTAATGCAGCATCAGTATGTACAGGGAAGTTATGATGTGATTGAAAGCAGGAATCAATTTGAACACTATTGGAGAGAGTATACCCCTGAAGAGTATTGGGATGCACCAAAACGCCGCATGATTTTTGGGCATAGCCACAGACAATGTATCCATATTCTGGGTGAAAATATGGAATGGATAAATTCGGGAAGTGTATCATACCGGAGGCCGGATGATCCAGATAAAACGGCGCACTATATGGTAATTGAAAATGGAGAGGTTATAATGAGACAGACTCCATATAACAGGCAGCCTCTTTACGAAGAAGCGATTAGGCAGATGGAATATGGCCGTATGATGGATTCGGAAATACAAGATTTTATGTTCTTTTTTGGAAATGCATCCTCTAGTAGAGAAAAATTACCCTTAAAAAAGAAAATTTAAAAAAGGCAGAACTGAAGTCTTTCTTATTTTAGTTAGACGAGGTTCTGCCTTTTTGCTGAATAACAAAACGTAGCTAGTGGTATTATTAGTAAAATAAAAGTAAAAAAGTGGATAAGATTATGTTAAACGCTTGACATAATTTACATCTTATATTATACTGTTTGATAAGTGGAAATGGTAAAAAGAAACAAAAAAGCAAAGAAATATTAGCTAAAATTGTAAGATTAATCGATTGATATATTATATGAGAGGAGACAATTGTGATGGGGAAGATGTTTTGGGGAACAGGCTCTGCAGAAGGCCTCCCAAATCCTGTATGTGGGTGTCTGGCTTGTGAAAGAGCAAGGAAGTTGAAAGGGGAAAATATTAGAAGCAGAAGTTCTTTTCAAGTATCAAAAGATATTTTGCTGGATTTTGGCCCTGACTTTGTAAGTCAGGCTCAGAAAAATGGTGGTGATTTGATGGAACTTCGCCATGTGTTAGTCACACATACCCATTATGACCATTTTTCATCCTTTGCATTGTGCCAGTTTGCTGGAAGTTTCATATTACCAACAGAGCCGGTTACGTTTTATTTTACAGAAGAGGCCTACGAGATGGCAAATTATCTTTGTCAGGATCAAATGCTTTTACACAACGGGTTTCAAGAAGCTTTGGAAAGTGGAGCAATCAGGTTTAAACAATTAAAATTCTTTGAAAAGATAAAGATTGGAAATTATATAGTGACTCCACTACCGGGAAGGCATTTTGGATCTGTAGAAACTCGTTCTGCAAACTATTTATTTCAGGCATCTGGAGGAGACGTGCTTTACTATGGAACAGATACAGGATATTACTTTCCAGAAACAATAAACTTTTTAAAAGGGTATCAAATTAATCAGTTAATTACAGAATGTACCTGGGATGAAAAACATTCTTATAATATAGAAAAAGATAAGCACTTATCGCTGCCGACTTTAAGAAAACTATTGGAAGTTTTGGGAAAACAGGGAACATTAGGTGGGTTTTCAGAGGTATATCTTACCCATATTAGTCACAGTCATACCCGTTCTCATGAGGAATTGGAAAAATTGGTAAATAGCTGGACAGAATTTTCGTTTAAGGTTTGTATTGCCTATGATGGCATGAAAATATAATCATGATAAAGGAGGATTTAAGATTTATGAAAATGAATGTGAAATTATTCCTTGGAGCAGCTACAGCAGTGATGATTGGAACAGTTCTTTCAGGATGTTCCAGAGGAGCAGAGGAAAAGAATGCAGAAGTATCTGCAAGCGTAGGGGCAGAAAGCACTGATAATAATGCGGAAAGCTCTGGAGAAACAAAAAATATTCGGATTTGGCTGGCAGATGGTGCGGAAGCAGAATTTTATAAAACCATGCTCACAGAAATTGATGAAAAACATTCGGAATTTACTATTGAGTATGAAATTTATCCCAATGATGAACTGATTAATAAACTCCAGCTGGCTCCTTCGGTAGGGGATACTCCGGATGCAGTAGTTGTGGATGGGCTTAGAGTTCCGCTGTTTATGACACAGGATATGATTGCTCCGATTGATAGTTATATTAGCGATGAACTGAAAAATGATTTGCTGCCTTCTGTATTGGCAGAATGTACATATGGAGAACAGCTTTATGGAGTTGCTCAGTTTGATGCAGGATTATCTTTGTGGGGGAATAAGTCTATGCTGGAAGATGCGGGAGTAAGGATTCCTACTAGTTATAAAGAAGCGTGGACAAAGATGGAATTTGAGGATGCCTTAGCGAAATTAAAAGCAAATGGAGTTGAATATCCTTTGTACATTCGGCAGAATTCACCTAGAACCTTATATTATACTTATTTACCTGTAGTAAAAAGCTTTGGTGGTGACGTTATGAATAGGGAAACCATGCTTACAGAGGGAACGCTGAATAGTCAGGAAACTGTAGAAGCATTTTCTTATATTACTTGGCTGATTGATAATCAGTATATTGATCCATTGTGTGATTATGAGGATGGATTTTACAATAAGAAAGAAAATGCACTTTCTTTAGTTGGGCATTGGGCTACTACTAATATTACAAGTGCATTAGGAGAAGATGCAGTTTTGATTCCAATTCCAGACTTCGGAAATGGCGTATATACAGGTTCTGGATCTACTGTATGGGCGATGACAACTGCTGCTGTAGAGAACGGGAATGCAGAGGCAGCCTGGAATGTTATTGAGGAAGCTGTATCGCCGGAAAATGTTGCTGAGATAACAAAGGAAAATGGTGGAATTCCAGCAAGAAAATCTGTTTTGGAAAAAGATGAGCGTTTTGCAGAAGGTGGACAGCTTTATTTATATAGAGAGCAGTTGGAAGACGGAATCAGTTATTTGAGACCATTAACTCCGGCTCACCAGACAAATTATGATGCGGTAGAAAGTGCGGTTTCAAATATTCTACTAGGCGCAGATGCTAAAAGCGAACTTGATAATGCAGCGGCATCTGTAGATGCCATTATTAAAGAAAATGGGTGGGATGAATGGTTAAACAAGTAAAAAATAAAAAAGGCAGCAAATCTGTTCGACGCCAGGGATTTGCTGCCCTGGTTTTAGGTGCACCAGCACTGATTTTAATGTTTGTTTTTATGATACTTCCATTTATTATGTCGATTTGTTATTCTTTTACAGATAAGATGCTGGTATCGGGAAAAAACAATACAGTGAACTTTATAGGTTTCAGTAATTATATAAAACTGTTTACTTCGGAGACTTTTCGACAGGCGTGTTTCAATACTGTATTTTATACGGTTATGGTAGTGCCATCTATACTGGTTTTGGCAGTACTTTTGGCAGTATTGATTAACCGGAAAATGAAAGGGATTGCGTTATTTCGAATGATTTATTTTAGCCCGCAGGTTGTAACTATGACAGTTGTAGCGGTTGTATGGGCGTTTATTTATTCTCCAGGAGAAAACGGACTTTTGAATTCTTTTTTAGGACTGTTTGGCATAGAACCTCAGCTTTGGATTAAAAGTCCGGATCAGGCAATGCCTTCTATTGCAGTAATGTCTATCTGGCAAGCCTTGGGAATGCAGGCAATTATTGTTCTAGGGGGCCTTCAATATATTTCTCCAGATTTATATGAGGCAGGAAAGGTAGATGGATGTAACTCTATACAGGAGTTTTTTTACATTACCTTGCCCTTGTTACGTAATACAATTACATATGTGATTGTAACAAATACAATTAGTTCTTTAAGACTATTTACACAGGTGTACGTATTAACGAACGGAGGCCCTATGGGTGCTACAAATTCTATCGTATTCCAAATGTATAAGACAGGATTTAATAACAATCAGGTAGGATATGCATCTGCTATGGCAGTAGTTTTCTGCAGTACAGTTTTGATTATTTCTATTCTTCAGAATAAATACCTGGGAGGTGAGGAGTAAAATGGGAAACAATATGGCAATCAACCAGAGAAAGAAAGTAAAACAAGCCCTGTTTTATATCCTGTATATAGCTTTATCAGTGTTATTTATCTTCCCGCTTGTCTATATGGTGATTTCTTCTTTTAAGACAGATGATCAGATTGTGAAAGATATGTCCAGCATTGCGGCATTTATCCCACATGGAGAACTATCAGTTCAAAATTATCAGGATGTATTTGAGAAGTTAAACTTCTTTAAATATTTTGCGAATTCTATGACTATTTCACTTTGTTCTGTTGTGATTGGGACCATTATAAATGCCATGATGGGATATGTTTTGGGAATGTTGCAGTTTAAAGGAAAGAAGTTATTGTTTGCTGTTATTTTAGCATTTATGATTGTACCAAATGAGTCTATTATCATTAATCGCTTTTTGGTAGTGAATAACTTAAATCTGGTAAATACACTATTGGGTTTAATGATTCCCTGGCTGGCAATGCCTATGTATATTTATTTGTTTTATAATCATTTTAGAAGAATGCCTTATGAACTGGTTGATGCAGCAGTGGTAGATGGGGAAAGTTATGTAGGAATTTTTTGGAAAATTATGTTGCCTTTATCAAAGCCAATTTGTGCAACAGTAGCTATTATGATTTATATTCATGCATGGGGAGATTTGTTGTGGCCAACGATGGTAACAAGGGATGACTCTTTAAGGACGCTTCCTCAGGCATTGCGTTCATTGTTTCAAAGTGACCAGACATTGTGGGGACAGGTGTTTGCTTTTGGTACATTAGCAACTGTTCCGGTTTTTCTGCTGTTCCTTACATTTCAAAAACAATTTGTAGAATCCCTTGCATCTACAGGAATAAAAGGTTAAACTATAAGAAAGTTTTACAAGATGTTTGGGAGTGAAGAGATGGCAACAATCAGTGATGTAGCAAAAGAAGCAGGACTTGCAGTAGCAACTGTATCCAGAATCATGAACAATAGGGGGTATATTAGCGAGGAAGCAAGGAGAAAGGTAGAAGCGGCTGCAGAAAAACTAAATTATCGCCCGATGGAGTACAAAATGCTGAACCTGTTCCGTAAAAATCCTCGGCAAGTGCTG
>CALHQJ010000052.1 GCA_938036545.1 uncultured Clostridium sp.
ATTGTGATGCTGGCCTATGAATGGCCATACTTTGTAACGCATAAAAAGAGTCAGTTTACGATGAAAGTGTCAGCGTAGACTGGCTCTTTTTCGTCACAGGCCTGGCGGTCGGTAAATGAATTGTTTGCAAGAAGCTAAATTGAATAAAAAAATTGAGAAAATTAAGTTAAAATAGTGTACAAAAATAGAAACAATTATAATAATTATATACAATAATAAAAAAGACAAAAAAAGAAAAGAAAAAATGTAAAAAGTGTTGACAAATTAAGGCGAATGGAGTATACTAAAACCATCAAAAGAAAAGCATTACAAATCTAAGAAAAGGAGGTATAGTCCACCAAAATATTAAGTAATGGTTAGCTTATCAATAAAAGATAAGACTTAACCCAGGAACCATCGTACCGAAGCAAAAAACCTGTAAGAGTTATCTCAAGGACAATCGAAGCCTAAAGAAATGGCTTATCAGAACCAGATAAGAAATGAAATAAGAAAATGAGCAGATTATGGGTGAATTTGTAAGAGGAGATGGAAAGAGAGAAAACTTCATATAGATAGTATCAGTTGTGAAAGACAACAAAAGATACAAGATTTCAAAAGAAATTGGAGATGCTAAGCGGTATGATAAGATGGTAAGTGCGCTCTCCCAAGACACAAAACCAGCATTACAAATCGCAAAGCAGTAAGACAATTCCAAAATAAAAAAAGAGAGGTTTTACAGTCCAATGGATGAAATAGTTTAAAGGCGGATGTCGAAAATAAAATGATTCGATATCCGCCTAATTTTTTTATGAAAGTTAATAGGTTGAAAAGACTTCGTGGTTTTTAATGTGAAAATAAAAAATCGAATGTAACAAGATTACAAAAAAGCTGACTTGAAATTTTAAATTCCAGTGCATGATTAAATTCCACATAGGTTTGAATTTTCTAGTTTTTACGCATTTTAATAAAGCAAAAACTATTGATATCTGCTATAATTATGCCAACTTCTCAAAAAAATCTTTGTTTTTGGGTATGGCAAACAGGCCACTGGGAATCAGTGTGCTGGACTGAATTCCACCGGCCACACTTTAAAAATGTGAAAAGTTTACTTCCAGTCTGACAGCAGATTTTTGAGATAGTTGCTTAGTGGTTAAGGCAGATCAGCTTAGGCGTTAGATTGACCTGGTCAGGTTCTATCGGCCTAAGCTGAAATGCTTTTAGAATCTCTTCACCAAATGTTTCTAGTGCCATGCTATACGGTGTTCTTCCGCCGAGACTTTCTCTAGGGGTTGAATTGATGTGGTTTACAATCGTGTTTACATCCCATTGGGTAAGAAACTCAAAACTGGTTCCTTTCGGAAGGATCATTCGTAGCATAGTGTGTGCCTGTTCCAATCCGCCTTTCTGTCCGCTCTGCATTGGGTCACAATAATAAATGTTGGAACGCTGTATTCCATTTACACCAGTTTCCAATGCGACAGGGTCTCCGAATTCTGAGCCACGGTCTGTCAGGATATACTCGAATACAGAGGCGAACTCATAGGTTCCCAAGCGTTTTTCTAAGCGGTCAAAAACAAGGCGAACAGCGCCTTCCGTACACCGGTTCATAAGAAAGGCAAGAAATAGTTTTTCTTTTGTAAAAAACAGGGTCAACAAAGTTTTTTTAGATTCCCTGGAGGAATGTACCGTATCCATTTCAACATAGGCTGAGAGCTTCAGATTACAAAAATCACTGTATAACCGATTGGTAAAAACAGTCCGGTTTGAGATCTGTGTTTTGTGGCATTTCCGTGGTTTAAAACGCACCTTACGTTTTAAGTCAATGTCCCGTGCAGTAAATAGTCCTTGATTGAGATAGGAATACATAGTACGGACAGACATATCTAATTCCGGATGATTGATCAGGATATGATAAGGAGACTGTCCCTGCTCGATCAAAGGAGAAATGACTTTATCCTTCTGATGTAATTCTCGTTTTGTCATGTTGATACCGGTTCTGGAATCACGGAGTTTTTCGCGGTATTTCCTGTCAGCAAAGCGTGCGTTGTAGCTGTATTTGTGTGCAATTGTACAGAGGTTGATTTTCTTTGTACAGCCATTACAGACATAAGGAGCCTTATCCAGTCTGTTGCAGCGTTTTTTTACAAAGTCTTTGCAAGTCTGATTACAGGTGGGACAGGAAGCGCACTTTACCCCACAAAGGATAATCTGGCCGCAGGCATTAGTCTTTTTACAATTGTACCGATGGATACAGAAATTTTTCGCATTATAAAAAGTACCTTTGTGATACCAGTCAGACAACCTGTGAGCTCTTACCTCTTTAGAAATAGTGGTAGGATCCTTGCATAAGAATTTGGCAATATCTTTAAAAGAAGTACCTTTATTCAATTCATTTTCAATATAAATACGATCTTCAAGAGTAAGATGCTTCTGGTTACCAGGAATATATTTACTCATAATGTTCCTCCTTCTACTGCTGTCAGAAGGAGAGATAACCATAACATTTCTGTATGAAAGAGTAAATATCAACTGTGCGGAGGTAAATTCCACCGCATAAGCGAACGGTGGAATTTAAAATTTCATTTTAGGAGATTACAAAAAAATAAAAATAGGACTTGACAAGTATCTAATAGTTGAATATAATGCATATAGAAAACGTTATCTATAAGAGGGAAAATGAACAATATAACGATTAAAGATGTAGCTGCATATGCCGGTCTATCAATAACAACTGTTTCTAGGTACATAAATAATAATTATCCAGTAAGTGTAGCTTCAAAGGCTAAAATTGAAGCGGCAATTCAAACATTAGGATATAGACCGAATCTGGCAGCAAGAAGCTTAAAAAGCAATAGTAGTGGAATTATCGGATTGATGGTAGCAGATATTTCAAATAGATTTTTTATGAAAATAGCGAAAGGATTAGAAGAAGTTGTATCCGAAAGAGATTATCAAATTATATTTGCCAGCAGTGATGGTGATGTAGAAAAGGAAAGAAAAATTCTTTCTATGTTTGAAGAACGGAGAGTAGATGCTTTACTTGTGGCATCTTCTGATACGATACCAGATTATTTGAATAAATTTATAGCCTATGGGATGCCGGTAGTTGCAGTTGACCGCTGGATCGAAGGACTACAGGCAGATTCAGTATTAGAAGATAACTGGAATGCATCATACGCTCTTGTTCAATATTTAATTGAAAATGGCCATCGAGATATTGCTATTCAAAATGTTAATTTAAAACTTACTCCTGGACGAGAACGTTTTGAAGGTGCTGTTCAAGCAATGAGAGACTATTGTATCCCGATACAAAAACAATGGATAAGTCCGGCAGGATTTACAAGAGAAGATGCAGTGGCTTGGATAAAAGAAATTTTTTCTAGAAATGGCTGTAAGCCTACCGCTATTTTTTGTGCCAATAATATGATGGCTGAAGGAGTACTTATTGCTTTAAAAGAATTACATTATTTAGTACCTCAAGATGTTTCCGTGGTTTCTTTTGGGGGAATATCGATGCAGGCTTTGATTGAACCACAGATTACCTCGGTTTTACAAAATCCTTATGAATTAGGTAATGCAGCGGGAGAAATTTTACTAAAGAGATTAGATGGAAGCGATGAAGGTTATGTAAAGCAACGCTATCCAGTACAATTTATAGAGGGCAATTCAGTGCGGAAAATAAACTAGGCATGGGAAACAGTTTATGATGTTTCCCATCAAAAATAAGAAAACAGCAAACGTTTTCTATTTATTTTACTTGCATAGAAAACGTTTGCTATAAGGAGGAATTATTTATGCCTATAGTAACAATGAAAGAATTATATGTTCACGCAGTAGAAGAAAAATATATTTTGGGAGCATTTAATGTGTTTAATTTTGATACTGCAAAAGCTGTTTTAGAAGCAGCAAAAGAGATGCAGTCGCCAGTAATTTTGCAATTATCAATGGGAGCAAGAAAGTACATTGGAGATTATAAAACATTTATTCAGTGTATTAAAGCTTTGGGAGATGGATACGAGATTCCATTTAGTATTAACCATGATCATTGTCCTACAGTAGAGGCGGCCTTTGAGGCTATGGAATCAGGAGTAAATGGAGTTATGTTTGATGGCTCCCATCTTCCATTAGAAGAAAATATTAAAGAAACCAAGAAAGTGGTAGAGGCTGCGCTGAAATGTGGAATTTGGGTGGAAGCAGAACTTGGCTGTCTTCCTGGATTTGAAGATGAGATTTTTGCAGAACATGCAGAATTTACAGATGCAAAAACTGCAAAATATTTTGTAGAAGCTACAGGATGTAATGCACTTGCAGTATCAGCAGGTACTTCTCATGGAGGTGTTAGATCAGAAACAGATCTTCCGTTACATTTTGAAGTGTTGAAAGAGATTCACCAAATGATACCGCAGATTCCGTTAGTACTTCATGGAGCAGCATCCCTTCCGGTTTCTCTGATAGATGCTGTAAACCGTCAAGGGGGACAAGTTCCATATATGAAAAATTGTGGAGAGGACAGTATTAAAATGAGTGCTCAATATGGAATTAGAAAAGCAAATATGGATGTTGATAATTTTTTAATGTTTACAGAGGCTGTTAGAAGATATTTAAATGAGACTCCAGAAAAATACGATCCTCGATTATATTTAAAAGAAGGGAGAGGAGCTTTTCAAAAAGAAGTAGAATGGAAATTTAAAAATGTTACATTAAGTGCAGGGAAAAATTGGTGGAAGAAGGTGGAAAAATGATCAGAGCAGTTTGCTTGAATCCTGTAATAGACAGAACCTATCACATTAACGGTTTTCAACCAGGAAAGAAGTATTTTCATTTAAAACCAGATCTTTCTGTAGGTGGAAAGGGAATCAATGTTGCAAAGGTTTGTCGTTTATGTGGAGAAGAAACGGCTGTTTATGGATTTATAGCAGGGAGTAATGGACATTTAATACAAGAGCAGGTAGAAGAGGCAGGGATAGAGCACTATTTGATTCCGATTGATGGAAACAGTAGAGAAACGATTAACATTATTGATTTAGATAAAGGAGCTGAAACAGAAATAGTAGAGCAGGGGCCTTCTATTTGCAAAAAACAGAATGAGATATTACTTGGAAAACTAGAGGAGGATTTGGAACGAGAAGACATTGTAATCTGTTCAGGCATCCAGATTGATGGAGCGCCAGAAGACATTTATAGTCAAATTAATAAGCTTTGTAAAAAGTCAGGGGCATTATGTTTTTTAGATACGAACAATATAACGATATCAGAATTAAAAGAGCAGAAGTATGATTTTTATAAGCCAAATGCACTTGAGGTAGCGGAGCTGTTTCAGGAGAAAATGTTAAGTCAGGCACGTTTGGTTCAGCTGGTGCGAGAACTTTTGCAGACAGAAAAGCAACAGATCTTGGTGTCTCTAGGAGGCGAAGGTGGTATGCTTATAACGAAAGATAAATGCCTAATTGCCAATATTCCGAAGGTAAAAGTTTCTTCTACGATAGGGAGCGGAGATTCGACAGTTGCAGGATTTGCAGTAGGGGTAAAGAGAGGATGGAGTCAGTCAGAATGTTTCCGTTATGCAATGGCCTGTGGAGTTGTAAATTCGTTATATACTCAAGTTGGGATTGTGGATAAAAAACAGGTTGAAGAAATGAAAAAATGTATAGAAATTATCGAATGGAGTGGAGCAAAATATGATGAATATTCCAAAGGAATTAAAGAAAGTAACATGGACTTTGCAAGAAACAGAAGGGCTTCCTTCTGATAACAATCATGATCCCTCTAATGTAATATACCATGATGGAAAGTATTATTTATGGTATACACAGCATCGCAATGACAGACCATATGATCATTTTGCGGACTGCTATGTTAGCTGTTCGGTATCAGAAGACGGAAAAAAGTGGAATTATTTAGGAAAAGCTTTGATTCCGTCAAAAGAAGGATGGGATTGCAAAGGAGTTCTTACAGCTAATGTTATTAAACATGAAGGAAAGTTTTATATGTTTTATACTGGAGTAGGAGAAAGCTTTGCAAAAGGAGAGACAAGAAAACGCTGTTGTGGGCTGGCAGTAGCAGAAAAGCCAGAAGAAATGTTTATTCGAGTTGGTGAAAATCCTGTTTTTATGTGGGATGCACCTGGAACTTGGGATGATCAGTCAGCAGATGACATCAGTGTTTTATTTTGGAAGGGAAGGTGGAGACTTTACTATAAAGGAACCAATGAAAGAGAGGATGATCCGGATCAGTATATGCTGGGAATGGCATATTCCAATAATATTACAGGCCCATATGTTCGATACGAGGGAAATCCGATTATAAAAGGACATGCATTTTCTATATGGCCTTATAAGTCTGGATTGTGTTTACTGACAGGATTGAAACATGATATAGGAAGAGTATATGGCAGCGATTGGAATGATATGACAGGCATTCAATATTTATATTATTCAGAAGATGGAATCCGGTTTGAACCGTGCTTTGAATGCCCTAATCGGGCAAGCGGTATCTATATTCCGACAGATGATAAACTGAAGTTAGATATTACAAATTATTGGGGAATTAGTGTAAGTACAAAAGACACATTTAAGAAACGGTTTCTTTACAGGTTCGGCTTTATAAAAAGTGACAAATGAGAGAAGGAGGATTTTATAATGAAGATGAAACGAGTAGTAGCACTTATGATGGCAGGGGTATTAGGGATAACAGCTTTAACAGGATGTTCAGGAGGACAGGAAGAAAAAAAGGTTACGGATACTTTGACGAACGAGGAATCAAACAAGAATGAAAATGAGAAAGAAGCAACAAATGGAGAAAAAATTGAGCTAACAATGATGGGCGGAGCCCATTTAGTTTCTGTGGCAGAAATTGTTTTAAGAGATTACTTAGAAGAGCACCCTAATATTAAAGTGAATTTTGAAAAGTATTCTTATGCAGAATATCCTACAAAAATGAAATTACAGCTTTCTAATAATGAAAGTACACCAGATATTATGATTATCCATGATTTATATACGCCGCAATTTGCTAAGGCTGGGTATTTAGAAGACTTATCTGACATGGTACAGGAGGGAGAGATTCTTCCTGTAACAACCCCTGCTACGGTTGATGGTAAGCTTTATGGTTTGCCTAATCAGGTAACAAATCAATATGTATATCTTTATCGTAAGGATATTTATGATCAGGAAGGACTTACGCCGCCAAAGACATTTGATGAATATTTTGAACAGGGATTGAAGTTAAAAGATAAGGGATATTATGTAGGAGCTTTTGATCCGGCAGATCCCAAATGTTATCTGGCTTTTAACTATTTTATTATGATGCTTGGAGGAGAAGTTTTAGATAATGAGGGTAATGTATCTTTAAATAAGGGAAAAGAGGCTCTTGAATTGATACAGAAATGCTTTGATGCTGGAATTTGGCATAACAGCCAGCTGGCAGAGAGTGAAGAATACTGGACGGCTTTTAATTCTGGACAGATTGCAGCTTTTCCGGCAGTAGGGGCTCATGCAGCATACTATGAGACGAATGTTGATCCAAATGGAGAGGGCGGTTATGGTCATTTGGCAATATCAGATCCTATGAAATTTTCAGATGATGGAAGAACGACTTTTATCAATAATACAGAATATTATGCAATAAATAAAAATACGAAATATATGGAAGAGGCAAAGGAAATTGTAAAGTACCTTGCACTTTCAGAAGAAGCAGCATTAAAGTTTTCAAATGTAAATGAAGATGGTGTTATGGCTCGGTTCGCTACGGGAAGTATGGCTGGTATCCAGGCGATTATTAATAGTGAATCAGAAGGTTGGAAAGCTTATGGCGGAGCGCCTATAGTAAAGGAATTGTCAGAAATGCTTCTGAGAACGAATCCAGATATTCCTTATGTAGACGAGAGAAGTAATGAAATTAATACTGTGATTGCAGAAGTTATAGGAGAAATGTTTTTAAATAAAGCTTATACCCCTGAAACTGCTATAGAAGAAATGAAAAAAAGAATTAATAATATTTAAACGGAGGGGATTCCTTGAAGCAGACATGGTTAGAAATTAAAAGGAACAGGCATTGTTATCTTTGGCTTATGCCGTTTTTTATAATTTTTGTATTGTTTTATCTGTATCCAGCAATTAGCGGCTTTTTTATTAGCTTAACGGATTATGATGGGTTAGGTGCTGTATCAAATGCTGCACAAGTTGGTTTGAAAAATTATGAAAAGATGTTTCGTGATGATAAGTTTTGGCTTTCTTTAAAAAATACCTTTGTACTTTGGCTATATATCGTGCCTGTTCGTACCTTTTTGGCATTGATTATGGCTGCCTTATTAAATTCTAACAAACTTTTTGGGAAAAAGATATACTCTGTTGTTGTGCTGCTGCCGTATGTTACGGCAGTAGCTGTAGTGGCAATTATATTCCGCATACTTTTAACAACAGAAGGTGGATTATTGAATGTCCTTTTAGGGCAGCAGATTGGTTGGTTAGATACAACAGCTCTTTCTAAAGTATCAGTAGCCATTATGAATATTTGGAGAATGGTAGGGTATTTTTCTTTAGTACTTCTTGCTGGAATGCAGAAGATTCCCAGTTCTGTATATGAGGCAGCAGCTATTGATGGTGCGGGAACTATGACTAGATTTTTCAGAATAGTGATTCCGCTTATGGTTCCAGAAATATTTTTTGTAGTAATGATTTCAACGATTTGGATTTTCCAGAATGTAGGAGATGTTATGGTGCTGACCCAGGGAGGACCTTTAAATTCTTCTACCACATTAGTTTATTACATGTATCAAAATGCTTACGAATACTCTAAAATGGGATATGCAGCTGCAATTACCTATGTTTTGTTTGCCTTGTTGGCAGTAATTAGTATTTTCGTAGTCAAAGGCTATTATTCAAAGGTGGAGGAATAAGCAATGATTAAAAATATAAAACATCACCCATTTGAATCAATTATTTCCGTGATAGTTCTTTTTGCAGTAATTCTCATCACCTGTACACCTTTTGCTATGATGATTTTGGGAAGTTTTAAAGAAGATTATGAGATCTTTTCGCTATCGCCTAAAATTTTTCCACAAAATGGTTTTCAAACAAAGATGTATGAATTACTATTTGAAAATTGGCCATTTTGGAGAAATTTAGGAAACAGTTTTTTAGTGGCAGGATTTACAACGGCGTTAGCATGTTTTTTCTGCACTTTGTCAGGATATACTTTTGCAAAATATAAGTTCCCATTTAAGAATTTATTATTTTTGTTGGCATTGTCTTCTATGATGATTCCATTGGAGACACGCTTAGTACCTACCTATTTATTAATACGGAATATGGGAGGAGTGAATAAACTCTGGTCCATGGTGATTCCTAATGCAGTTCCAGCTTTTGGAATTTTTATGATGCGGCAGTTTGCATCTGGTGCAGTTCCAAAAGAAACTATGGAAGCAGCAAGAATTGAAGGAGCTTCTGAGGGGCAAATTTTATGGAAAATAGGATTTCCTATGTTAAAACCAGCCATTGTGTCTCTTGCAATTCTAACATTTATGAATGCATGGAATGAGTTTTTGTGGCCAATTATTATTACGACGAAGAAAGAGATGTTAACGGTAACAGCATTGCTCCGTTCTATTGGAGATGTTTCTATGAATGGAAATTATGGAGTTCTTTTAGCGGCGGCAACATTGAGTGCACTTCCGATTATGATTGTATATTTGATTTGTCATAATCAAATGATAAACGGAATTTTGGAAGGCACAGGAAAGGAATAACCAAAGAATGAAAAATCAAATTGTATTAATCACTTATCCAGATAGTTTGGGGGGCAGTTTGAAAACATTAAAAAATGTGTTAGACGTCTATTTGGAAAAGGCTGTAACAGGAGTTCATATACTTCCATTTTTTCCATCAACGGCAGATAGAGGATTTGCACCGGTTACCTATGATGAGGTCGATCCTGCTTTTGGGAATTGGGAAGATATTAAAGAGATAGAAAAGAAGCATCCGGTAGCGGCAGATTTTATGATTAATCATGTGTCTAGATATAGTATGTATTTTAAGGATTTTGTGGAGAAAAAAGATGCTTCAGTATATAAGAATTTGTTCATTCGATACAAAAATTTTTGGAGAGAAGGTGAGCCAACACAAGAACAAATTGATAAAATATTTAAGAGAAAACCCAAAGCACCTTATGAGGAGATTACATTTTTTGATGGCAGCAGAGAGAAAGTCTGGTGCACTTTTGGGTCGGATCAAATAGATTTAGATTTCCGGAGCGAAGACACAAAGCAATATATTCGCAGAACGCTTAATGGATTTGTGAAAAAGGGATTGAAAATGGTGAGGCTTGATGCATTTGCTTATACGACTAAAGTCGAAGATACCTCTTGTTTTTTTGTAGAACCATATATTTGGGATGTATTAGAATATTGTAAGGAAATTCTGGATGAAGAAGGTGTAGAAATGCTGCCAGAACTCCATGGTCATTATTCCAGGCGCTTAATGTTGTCACAAAGGGGATATTGGGTTTATGACTTTGCCCTTCCAATGTTGATTCTTTATAGTTTGTATTCGGGAGAGAGTAAACGTTTGGCTGATTGGATTCGAATTGCTCCGAAAAAACAATTTACGACGTTGGATACCCATGACGGTATAGGCGTAATTGATGTTCAGGGGCTTATGACAGAGACAGAAATTCAATTTACGACAGACTATCTGTATCAGCATGGAGCGAACGTTAAGAGGGTTTATAACTCAGAAGAATATCAGAATATGGATATTTACCAGTTGAATTGCACGTACTATTCGGCTTTAGGAGATAATGATAAAGCCTATTTACTTGCAAGGGCGATTCAATTTTTTACTCCAGGCATTCCACAAGTTTATTATGTAGGAATGTTGTGTGGGAAGAATGACATTGAATGGCTAGAAAAAACCAAAGAAGGAAGAAGTATTAATCGTCATAACTATACAATGGATGAAATCCAAGAGGAAATGGAACGTCCAGTAGTAAAGAAGCTCTTGGAGTTGATGCGTTTTCGTAATGAGTCAAGAGCATTTGATGGTATTCATAGTGTGGAAAACAGTGGATCTAAGCTTAAAATTCGCTGGGAAAATGGAACGCATTTTGCAGAGTTAAATTGCGATTTAAAAAGTTATGAGTACGAAATAATGGCAAGTAAATATTAAAGAAGCAGATTTGAATTTTTAGCTTCCAACTCCAGCAGTATCCGTTTTTTCTCTATCCCACCGGCATATCCAGTCAAACTGCCATTTGCTCCGATAACCCGATGACAGGGTACAATGATAGACACAGGGTTACGTCCCACAGCGCCGCCGACAGCCTGGGCAGACATGCAGGCAAGTCCCTGTCTGGAAGCGAGTTCTTTTGCAATTGCGCCATAAGTAGTCGTTTCCCCATAGGGGATAGTACAGAGAATCTCCCAGACCTGTCTTTGAAAGTCTGTTCCAACAAGATGAAGGGGAACAGAAACAGGGGGATTCTGTCCGGAAAAGTAGAGATCCAGCCAGCGTTTTGCAGTCTGAAAGACGGCCAGCTCTTTTTCTTCCAGTTCATTCTTTAAAGAACGGGCAAAATGTGTTTGTCCTTCCAGCCACAATCCGGTCAGTCCAATGGAGTCAGCTGCCAGAAGGATGGTTCCAAGGGGAGATTGGTAATGACTGATATACTGCATAGGTACCTCCATATGAATGTTATAGGGTTACAGATAGAATGGGCATGCTGCAACATTATTTTATCACAAGTTTAGAAATGTGAGAATACTTTTTTGGGGATGTTATGGTATACTTATAGAATTGATATGCTTTTAATAACCACATTCTAATAAAACGAAAGTAGTCTGCATATGTTGTAATTAAAGGAGTTGAAAGAGATGTGTACAAGAAATGAATTGGGTATAATATTGAAAGAGATAGTTCAGGCGTATCAAGCAGTATATGGGGCAGACATTGTGAAAATTATTTTGTATGGTTCTTATGCTAGAGGAGATTATCAAAAGGATTCAGATATAGATATAGTTGCTATTGTACAGGGAAATAGAGAAGAGTTGAAGGCATATCAATTACAAACCCAGTAATAAAAACCTGCCCGTAACCATGGCGAAGCCAGTGATTGCGGGCAGTATAAAACAGAACTATTTGCGAAGATTTTTCTGGAATGCGCTTGGCATCCAGGGATATGCTTCTTCGTTTTTGTTGTTGTAAGCTTCCAGGGAGCGCATCTGTTCTGCAATGTGAGGCAGATTCATGCGGTCAACAAGGGCTTCGATTAATTCCTGGCCTTCATCAGCCAGATGTTTACGGGTTTCTTCATCCGGAATGGCAGTGGTGCTCATGTGATCTTCCGGAGCGCCGAAGCAGTAGCCAATGGCAGCGCTCTGGTAAGCCAGGCCGAAAATGTCATCAAATTCTTTGCAGGTCTGAGGCTTTTGGTGGAAGTATTCCGTAGTCAGCGGCACGTCTTCCAAACGGTTCATAATCTGGTAAGCGCCTACGGTGATAGCGTGGAAGCTGTCCATGCTCTTAAACAGGTCTCTGGCATTTTTCAGCATCTGCATGGTTAAATCCATGTAAAGGATGGGAACGCCGGTTTCATCAAAAAAGTCGCGTACCATAGGGCTGCAGGTCATATGGGCAGGGCCATGGAAGCTGATGTAAATCTGGCGTTTGAAGCCCTGACGCAGCAGGCTGTGGGCAATGGCGCTTAAATAGTCAATCCCCTGACGGATGGACACCTGAACGGTTCCTCTGCCAGTAGCAGTTGCACCGGCATAGAAATAAGGCAGTCCGGTCAGCACCAGTCCATTGCAGGCTTCTGCCATTTTAAGGGCGTAAGCCTCGCTGATTACGGTTTCGCTGTCTAACGGCATTCCGCCGTGCATTTCTACGGTTCCAACCGGAACAATAATAATATCATTTTCTTTTAAGTAGGCTTCTACCTCGCTGTTTAACATACGAGGCAGAATACGGGTACGAAGTTCCATGTGTATTCTCCTTTCCACTACAGGGAGCAGGTTTTTATTATAGTCCGAATATCCGTTTTGCATTTCTAAAACAGATATTTTCATAGGCTTCCCTGGTTAAGCTGCCAGATGAAACCTGTTCATCCAGCCACTGTCCAAGAGGAAAAATCATGTCTGTATTAACCATATCGGTGGCAAAAAACAGCCGTTTTGAGTATGTTTCTAAAAATTGCAATCCAAATTCCGGATCTCTCATAATGGCGCAGCCGGCGCTGTTGGCGCTTAAATCTCCATAAAGATTGGGATAGTCTGCAAATAATTGGGGAACCCGTCCGCCTGGAAGGACAGGGCCTTTGCCCCATTGATTCCGGCCTTCTCTGTCAGTGGGGGCGTCCCCGCTCATTTCAATCCAGAAAGCCTGGCTGTGTCCGAGAAAACGGGTATTGGGATGGCGCTTTAAGCAGGCTTCCAGTAAGGGAAGGCCTGGATCGTCCGCAACGCCATAACTGTAGCCTGCTTCAGGACTCATGTGGAAGGTAACTGGGAGATCTAGTTTTCCGGCAGCATCAAACATTGCATGGAGAAACGGATCATCCAGTCTGCGGTTTATGATGACTTCACCAACGCCGATGGCTCCTTTTTCTTTGCAGGCCAGAAGCCGAGCGTAGACGGTTTCTGGATTTCCATCATAATCCAGGTTGCACATCCAGGCATAATGGACTGGATCGGCGGCAGCAATGTTACAGTTTTCCTCATTGGAACCCATAGGCATGAGAGAAGGGGTCTCTCCGCTGGACATTAACACTCCTTTGTCAATTCCCAGTTCTTTTAAATGGGGCAGCATTTCCTCATAACTGCTTATGAATAGTTTATCACTTTTTGGAATAGAATGAAAACTTAAATGCAGGTGTAAATCAATTTTACCCATAGAAACCTCCTTGTTTGCCGGAACGAGTAGTTGTTTACCGGAAAAAGTTATTTATTTGCCGGAAGGAATTACTCCTGACCGGCTGCTTTTCTGCGCTCTGCCAGGGCAGCGTACATTTCAGCAGTTTTCTTTTTGTCTAAGTTAAAGACAAGGCCAATACCGATTAATTCTAAAATACAGGTAATAACCGGAATCGCATTTACCAGGTAGTAGATATTGTTAATGGTTGAAGCGCTTTGTACTGCGCCTGCGCCGGCTACGTATCCAATAGCAGCCAGGGCAGATGCAGCGCCGGTAGAAGCGATGGTGGAACCGATCTTACGGCTGAAAGTGTATAAGCTGTACATACTTCCGTCTGCACGGAAATTCATCTTCCATTCGCTGTAATCCAGACAGTCGGTAACCAGAGCCCAGATTAAAATGGTGAAAGCAGTCTGGCCAATGGTAGCAAGCAGGTTTAAAACCGTGTAAACCAGAGGACTTTCAATAGGGAAGAATAAAATGAAAGAAGAAAGCAGCAGGTTATAGGTGCTCATAACCAGAATTACAGTTCTTTTTCCAAATTTTGCTACGATTTTTGGTACCATAATGAAGCAGATCAGCATAACAGGCAGAGAACCCAGGCTTGCAAGAGTCATAAAGCTGGTATCCTGATAGAACTCTTTGTAAATGTAGCTCTTTAACTGGCTGTAGCCGGTGATATAGAGCATGCTTCCTACAGTTGCAATCATAACGCCGATTAAAGGACGGTTTTTAAATGCAGATTTTAATACTTTGCCGTAGTTAAATGGTTCTTTGGCAGCGCTGGTCTGACGGACACGTTCTACTGTCAGATTACATAACAGCAGGTAAGAAACAACGCAGAGGATGCCGAATATAACTGCAACCATGGTAAAACGCCCTGGAAGAATGTTGGAATCCTTGTCAAAACAAATGACAGGAACAACAGACAGAGCGCCGATTCCAACTAAAGTACCGCCGATACTTCTGGCTCTGGAAAGTTTGGAACGGTCGATTGGGTCAGCAGAAACTACGCTTGCCATAGCGCCGAAAGGCATACTGGTTCCGGTGTAGCACATGCCATATAATACATAAGAAAATGCAACCCATGCATGGAGGGCAACGCCTTTAAATGGTACGTTGGCAAAGCACAGGACGCCGGAGAGAGCCAGCGGAATCATAAACAGCTTTACCCACGGCTTAAATTTATCGCCGCTTTTTCCAAGAGTCCAGCGGTCAGGGAAGGAACCCATAATCGGGTCGTTAATGGCGTCCCAGAGACGGGCTGCCAGGAACAGGCCGGCCATCCATCCTGGTGAAATTCCCAGTACATAGGTACAGAATGTCAGGAAATAGGCGTCTACAAATAAGTTTACAAAACTTCCGGCCATGTCTCCGAAGACATAACCAAGCTGGTCCTTTACGCCAAAAGGACGTACAGATTTCTCATTCATCTCGTTTCCTCCTTGCTGCGGCAGAAGTCCGCATCACATAATCTTAGGTTTTGATACTATGTTTTTCAGATCTCATGTATCAGGTGAGTTAAGCATACTACACCAATATTACAATTACTATTACAAATATTGCATATAATATTGCAAATATCGCCAAGTTAAGCTATAATGTTGATTTCAGTTTGCACATAATTTCAAATAAACTTGCAGAACGGTATCAGGAGATGGATGATGAAATTATCAGAAGCACAAAAATATAAAGAACTGGTTTTGGCCAACAAACGTGCTGAAATCAGCAATGAAGAGCTTCAAAAAGCAATGATTGAAGAAGGCGGAATTCTGTCCAATCTTTATCAGGAACTGGAAATGGATTCCAAGGCAGTGGACTGCCAGGAGGACGTAAACTATACAAAGGATAAGGTTTCCCTTCATAGCCATACGTTTTATGAGGTTTTATACTGCAAAGGAGGAAACGTACAGTATCTGCTAGGAGCAGACCGGTATCGGGTAGGCAGAGGAGATATTATTTTTGTACCTCCTGGAATCAGTCACAGGCCTCTGTATCTGGATCAGCTGGTAGAACCCTATTCCCGTTACGTAATCTGGATTCACCCGGATTTTATGAAAACGCTGAAAGAGAATTTAGGATTTAATCCTTTGTCCAAACCGGTTTTGCTGAGGACAAAAGACAGCGGGTGGGAATATCTGGCAAAATATTTTCAGTCAGCGTGTATGGAATCGGCCACCAGACAGGAAGGGTTTCAGGCCTGCATGATGGCTGACACCATGCAGCTTTTAATTCATTTAACCAGAGCCTGCAACCACAGCAAGGCCATGGAGCCTCTGACAGAGAAAAAGGAACTGCTGGATGAACTGATTGCTTATATTGAAAATCATCTGGCAGAGAAAATAACATTAAAATCGGCTGCCAGCCATTTTTATATCAGCGAACGGGCAATTTCCCGCTTATTCAGCGAAAAAATGGACGTCAGCTTTTACCGCTATGTAACCCAGCGCCGGTTAATAGCGGCAAAGGTATTGATTATTAATGGAGAACCGCTGGAAGCAATCGGGGAACATGTAGGGTTTTCCGATTATTCTACGTTTTATCGGGCGTTTAAGCAGGCCTTTTCCATATCGCCCAAGCAATTTAAAAAGCTTCAGGGAGAGCATGCAAAAAACACCCCGTCTGCTGCACGAAGCCAACAGGCAGGGCGTTAAAAAAGGGGAGGATAAGTAGTTAAATTTCTCTTTTGTGTACACCCATAGTATGGACGGATTGCAAAAGTTTATACCACATTGTTATAATTTTTCTGTTTCGGCTGCCGGACAAGTCACGGCCAGAGCCAGTGGCTCATAAAATAGAGAAAAAGGATGGACAGGACTATGAAGATCTGTTTAGATGCAGGGCATTTTGGCAAATACAATCAAAGTCCAGCAGAACCAGGGTATTACGAGTCAGAAATGGTATGGAAGCTTCATCTGCTCCAGAAAAAATACCTGGAATCCTATGGGATAGAAGTAATTTTAACCAGGGAGAATCAAGGACAGGACAAGGGGCTGTATGCCAGGGGAACTGCTTCAAAAGGCTGCGATTTGTTTATTTCCAACCATTCCAACGCAGCAGGAGGCGGAGTGAATAACGCCATTGATTATCCGGCTGCTTACTGCGCTATTAATGGCAGCGCAGACGGTATTGGAATGGCTCTGGCCCAGACTGTGGAAACGGTTTTAAATACCCGCCAGCCAGCCCGAATCGAGCATAGAAGAGGACAGAACGGAGATTATTACGGAGTACTGAGAGGCGCCACGGCAGTGGGGACTCCAGGCCTGATTCTGGAACATTCCTTTCATACCAACGAAGATATAGCCAGATGGCTATTAAATCCGGATAATTTAAAGCGCCTGGCAAAGGCGGAGACAGCCGCAATTATTTTGTATTATAACATCAATCAGCCGATTCCGGAAAACCGGTGGGGATGGTATCAGGAGGAAGGCGGCTGGAGATTTTATCTGGGAAATACAGGAGAACCGGTTCGGAACAACTGGTATAAAGACGGGGAAGACTGGTACTGGTTTGACGGAGCCGGAATGATGGTTTCCAATACCTGGAAGACGGATTCAACTGGAAAATGGTACTATCTGGGCGAAAACGGCGCTATGAAAAAGGATACCTGGGTGGTTTGGAAAAAGGAACTGTACCGCTTAAAAGAAGACGGCAGTATGTTTGAAGGCAGTATTTACCTGATGTCCGATATCAAAGGCGCATTGATTCCTATGGAAGCGGAAGAAAAGCAGGGATCTTTTATCAGGAAACGGAGCAGGAAGAAGGGGAGAAAACGGGGAAAAGCTAGAGGCAGGAACCGGAAAGGAAGATAGAAAAAGAAAGGGGACTTGCCAACTATGAACCTTTCCGCTACAATAGAAAGCAGAGAGTAAAAAGAGGAGAAGATACCTATGAAGAAAAATGTTATTGTGGGTCAGTCCGGCGGCCCCACAGCAGTAATCAATGCCAGCCTTTACGGGGTGATTCAGGAGGGAATAGCCCATGGAGATGAGATTGGGAAAGTCTATGGAATGATTCATGGCATTGAGGGATTCATGGCTGGAAGAGTGATGGAACTGTCTGCTCTTGAGGAAGAAGAACTGGAGCTGTTAAAGCTGACTCCTGCCGCTTATCTGGGTTCCTGCCGGTATAAGCTTCCGGAGGATTTAAGCGACATCTGTTATCAGGAATTATTTGAAAAATTCCGTCAGATGGACATTGGATACTTCTTTTATATTGGCGGCAACGATTCTATGGATACAGTAAGCAAATTATCCCGTTATGCTGCTTCCAACCACATTGATGTAAAGGTAATTGGCATTCCAAAGACCATTGACAACGATTTGATTATGACCGATCATACGCCTGGTTACGGCAGCGCAGCAAAGTATGTGGCTTCAACAGTCAGAGAGATTGTGCTGGATTCTTCCGTTTACCAGCAGAAAGCTGTTACCATTGTTGAACTGATGGGACGCCATGCAGGCTGGCTGACAGCCGCCAGCGTATTGGCAAGAAAGCATAAGGATGACAATCCGCTGCTTATTTATCTTCCGGAAACGGATTTTGACATGGAGCAGTTTGCGGGAGATGTAGAGAAGGCGCTGGAAAAACAGCCTAACGTGATTATCTGCATTTCCGAGGGTATTTCAGACGCCAGAGGCCAGTTTATCTGCGAATATGCAGACGAGGCCAGACTGGATACCTTTGGACACAAGATGTTGACAGGAAGCGGAAAAATCCTGGAAAACTTCGTACGCGACCGGTTCGGCGTTAAGGTGCGTTCCGTTGAATTAAACGTCAGCCAGAGATGTTCCGGCATGGTGGCTTCCAGAACGGATATTGAAGAGGCGGCTATGGCAGGAGCGTGGGGCGTCCGCAAAGCGTTAGAGGGAGTTACCGGACAGATGATTGCATTTAACCGCAAGTCAGACAGGCCGTATGAAATGGAATGCGAGACAGTAGACGTTAATCAGGTATGCAATCAGGAAAAGAAGTTCCCCTCTGAGTGGATTACGAAAAACGGAACGGATATTGGCGAGGAATTTCTGGCCTATGTGCTTCCGCTGATTCAGGGAGAACCTGACAGAAAAATGGAAAACGGCCTGCCGGTATACGCACATCGGCCATAGAAAAGACTTTACAACAAACATGGTTTTGTTATATACTATGGCCTAGGGATGTTTGCCCATAAATACTGATAAAAGGATGGATGATAGAGATGGCTATTTTAGATACCTGGAGAAATCTGGCCTATGGCGATGGCTTAGATGATAAAAAGAGAGAAGAGCTGTGGACCGGCTATTTTAACATTGAAAAAGGAATTTACGAGCAGATCCTTTCTAACCCAGCCGAAGTAGTAACCGGTACGGTAAAGGAACTGGCAGAGAAGTACAATACCGAGCTGTTGATTATGGTAGGCTTCCTGGACGGCATCAACGAGAGCTTAAAGGGTTATGAGAACCCGATTGAAACCATGGAAGAGGATACAGAGGTTCGTATTGAGATTGATCCGGAAAAGCTGTACTACAACATGGTAGAAGCAAAGGCAAGCTGGCTGTATGAACTGCCACAGTGGGATGCAATCCTTTCTGAGGAGCGCAGAAAAGAACTGTACAAAGAGCAGAAAGCTTCCGGTACGATCCGTAAAGGACATAAGGTATACCCCAACGATCCATGTCCTTGCGGAAGCGGCAAAAAATATAAAAAGTGCTGCGGTAAGAACGCATAAAATTGATTGTGATCCGCAGAAAATGCAGAATCAGGATAAGGGGCTGCCTATAGGCAGCCCTGTCTCTTTTTGCAGGCCTTCATATGGGAGGCCCTGTAAATGAGACTGGCAAAGGAGAGAAAACATGGATGCTTACACAAGCTTTGCGGCGGTATATGACCTGTTTATGGATAATATTCCGTATGAAGAGTGGAGCCAGTATCTAATCAGCCTGTTAAAGGAACGGGGAGTCAACGATGGACTGGTACTGGATCTGGGCTGTGGAACCGGCAGTCTTACTGAATTATTAGCCGCTTCCGGCTATGATATGATTGGCCTGGACAATGCAGAAGACATGCTGGAAATCGCTATGGAAAAGAAGTTGGAAAGCGGCAGGGACATCCTCTATCTTCTTCAGGATATGCGGGAATTTGAACTTTACGGAACCGTAGCAGCAGTAGTCAGTATCTGTGATTCCATGAATTACATACTGGAATATGAAGATTTGGTTCAGGTATTTTCCCTGGTAAATAACTATCTGGACCCCAATGGAGTATTTATTTTTGATTTGAATACAGAATATAAATACCGGAACATTCTGGGAGAGTCTACCATTGCAGAAAATCGGGAAGAAAGCAGCTTTATCTGGGACAATTATTTTGATGAAGAATCCAGAATCAATGAATATGATTTGACCTTGTTTATTCAGGAGAATGGAAAAACCGGAGAAGCACCGTTGTACTGGAAATACGAAGAAACCCATTATCAGAGGGCTTATTCCATAGAAGAGGTGAAACGGGCCTTAGAGAAAGCCGGAATGGTTTTTGAAGCCTGTTATGACGCATTTACAAAAGAGGCTCCCAGGCCGGACAGCGACAGGATTTATATTGTTGCCAGAGAAAACGGAAAAGAGAGACTGTAAGTACAGTAAAATCAATTGAAAACCAACGAAATGAGGAAGAACTATGTCTGATTATATCATTCGTGCAACGGCTGCAGACGGTCAGATCCGCGCCTTTGCATCTACCACAAGGGATTTAGTAGAGTATGCGCGCCAGGCTCACAACACCAGTCCGGTGGCAACGGCTGCCCTGGGCCGTCTCCTTACAGCAGGAGGAATGATGGGAATTACCATGAAGGGAGAGGAGGATCTGCTGACCCTGAAAATTCAGGGAGACGGGCCCATAGAGGGCCTGACGGTTACCGCAGATTCCAAAGGACGGGTAAAGGGCTATGCCTATAATCCTTCTGTTATGCTGCCTCCCAATGCCAAAGGAAAGCTGGACGTAGGCGGCGCTTTAGGAGTCGGTGTGTTAAGCGTCATTAAGGACATTGGATTGAAAGAGCCTTATGTGGGACAGACCATTTTGGTAACGGGGGAGATTGCGGAGGATTTGACCTATTATTACGCCACTTCTGAGCAGACTCCGTCTTCCATTGCCCTGGGGGTGCTGATGAATAAGGATAATACCGTAAGCCAGGCAGGGGGATTTATGATCCAGCTGATGCCAGGGGCTTCCGATGAAATTATTGATAAACTGGAAGCACGTTTGGGAGAGATTACTTCCATTACAGCCCTGTTAGATGCAGGAAACACTCCGGAAATGATTTTAGATCACATTTTGGGAGAGTTTGGTTTGGAGATTAACGAGAAGGTAACCACAGAATTTTACTGCAACTGCACCAAGCAGAGAGTGGAAAAAGCGTTAATCAGCATTGGAAAACAAGAACTTCAGGAAATGATAGACGAAGGAAAAGAAATCGAAGTAAACTGCCATTTCTGCAATCACAATTATCAATTTTCTATCGACGAGTTAAAAGAATTGTTAACAAGAGCTTCTTAAAGCCAAAAAGAGCCGGTGTCAAAACACTGGCTCTTGTTTGTAATCATTGAATCCAATATAACTTTATTTCAATTACATAAATATGTTCTATATGATTGAAAAAGGTACACTGCTGACTAGATGATTAGAAATTATAACTTTGTAACGTTGGTTGCCTGAGGACCCTTTGCTCCGTTTACTACGTCAAACTCAACCTCTGCGCCCTCGTCTAAGGACTTG
>CALHQJ010000053.1 GCA_938036545.1 uncultured Clostridium sp.
GGTCCGATTCCCGTCAGCAGCTCGATTAAAAGAAGGCCGGAACCTTGATTTTACAGGGTTCCGGCGTTTTTCGATTCTGCTAATTCGGGTCGAGTAGGGTCGACCTTTTAAATTTTCTTATATTCCTAATGCCTAGTGTTTAAATTGCTGCAAAGGTTTTTCTCATCCTATAATTGGCTTGACGGTTATTCCTTACTAGAAGACAGTGATTCAATGCCCTGCTTTTTTAAATTGCATAAGGCTTCTTTAGTAATTTCCGTAAACTCCAGTATTTCTTCGTCTGGTTTTCCGGCATAAAGCATTTTTAAAGCAACGTGATTGATTCCTTCTAATCTCCCTGCTTCCATACATTTTTTCTGTAATCGTTCTGCCGCTTCACACATATTAATGCTCTCCTTCCTGTCGGCTCTGGCCTGGTTGATTAATTTTTCATAGTTTTTCGTAGTTTTGGTTACCAGCGATGCAAGATAGGCAACTTCTATACTTACATCAGAAAGGACATCAGGGAGATTTTCACCTCCATTTGTATACAATTCCCGTACTGCTGTAAATAATTTGAAGACATCGGCCGATTTCGTTTGGGGATGTTCCATCTCATTGACGCACAGCAAGTGCATGTGATAATCATTAAACCATTCCTGTGCAAGGTCATTTATTCCAAAGGCAGTCATCTCAGATAATTTCCGAGGTCCATCCCATCTTTTTTCACCCCAATAGATTACAATGGTGTAGCAGGGAAAAAGTTTATCTCTTTTTGTATATTTAGAGAGGAATTCGTCCAGATTGGCTATGTCCTGCTTATGCTTATGGCCATTAGCGGTCTTTTCAATTTGACTGAGATAGGTCAGCCCATCATATATGAGGCACCGAAGGGGCATGGCATAATGAATGGCCTGCTGATCTTCAATTCCTAAAATGCGGTAACATTCTCCAGTGTCTGCAGCTTTTAATACATCTCTGGTACGCCTGATGGTTTTTTGAAATTCTTTGCTGAAAATACTGATGGAAACATCAGGATTTAAATCCTTCAGGAAATGTGGTTTTAATACTTCTTTTCCATTAAACAGGCAGGAATTAAACAAATCTGCAAAATGTTCATTGTCGCTCCAGAACTGTTTAAGCGGAATATCAGGAGAAGTGTCCTGAAAAGTATATGGCGGTGTCTGTTTCATATTTGTTCCTCCTTTATGAAAAACAGCTCTGCCGTATACGAACCCCTTAAAGATACTGCATTTCGCAGCAGTTATCTGTATTTGGAGTATAACATCGGAATTGATAAAAGACAAGGTCTGCTTTGGTAGGAAGATTGTCGAATTATGGAATTTTGCAGATTTGGCAGTTTAGAACCATAGAAAAGTGGAAAGGAGGAGAGAGATTCTCATATAATACACATTCTCCCATAAAAAGGGAGGAAGCCGGTCAGGATAATCCTGCCGGCTAAGGTATTATGAAAAAAGTTTTAACAGCTATCTGCTTTACGATATTTAGTATACAAAGGAAATGTGAGCAATCTATAGAAAAAATGTGAACAATTTGTAAGAATTTTTTGAAGAAACTTGACAAAGCTGTACACAAATGCTAGACTGAACATGCTCATCGGAGGGCTGAATATTTGGCCGGATAAGATGTCGGGAAGGAAGTTCCTGGTATTTTATCCGGCTTTTTGTGTAATAGGAAACTACTTCGTAAGACGTATTCTTTCTTATGATGCAGCCCGCCGCAGGCGGAATTTATAAAAGAGGGGAAATGATGATGAAAGAACAAACGAGCTTTACAGAGGGCAGGATTTTAACTCCGCTGGTCCGGTTTGCCATGCCGGTGCTTCTGGCGCTGTTTTTGCAGGCAATGTATGGAGCGGTGGATTTGCTGATTGTAGGCCAATTCGGGGCTTCTACGGATGTTTCCGCAGTATCGACGGGAAGCCAGGTAATGCATACCGTAACCGTTGTGATTGTAGGCCTGTCTATGGGAATTACTGTTTTGGCAGCTCAGAAAATTGGAGAAAAGCGGCCGGAGGAAGCCGGTCAGGTAATCGGGAGCGGAATCTGCCTGTTTTCCGTAGTAGCGGTTGCCGTAACAGTACTGATGATATTTTTGGCAGAGCCAATGTCCGGCTGGATGCAGGCTCCGAAGGAAGCTTTTGACCAGACGGTTTCTTATGTAAGGATTTGTTCCGCCGGAACCGTGTTTATTGTGGCTTATAATGTGCTGGGAAGCGTATTCCGTGGGATCGGGGATTCTAAAATGCCTCTGATTACTGTGGCGATTGCCTGTCTGTTAAATATTGGCGGAGACCTTCTGCTGGTTGGCGGATTTCATATGGGAGTGGCAGGCGCCGCTTATGCAACGGTGTTTGCCCAGGCATTCAGTGTCGTGCTGTCCATTCTGATTATACGGAAACGGGAACTTCCTTTCCAATTTACCAGAGATGCACTTCGGTTTGACAGAAAGCTGATTGGAAAAATTGTGGCGCTGGGACTGCCCATTGCATTGCAGGATTTGCTGGTCAGCGTGTCTTTCCTGGTTATCATTGCCATAGTCAACTCTCTGGGCGTTGTGGCATCTGCCGGAATTGGAGTAGCAGAAAAGCTTTGTGCATTTATCATGCTGGTACCATCTGCTTATTCTCAGGCAATGTCCGCCTTTGTAGCCCAGAATATTGGAGCTAAAAAGCCGGACAGGGCAAAAAAGGCGCTGTTTTGCGGAATTGTATCCTCAGTGGCGGCCGGCCTGATTATGGCCTATGTATCCTTTTTCCATGGAGAAATTCTGGCAGGCCTGTTTTCCAGGGACAGCCAGGTAATTGCGGCTGCGGCTGATTACCTGAGAGCATATGCCATTGACTGTATCTTTACTGCATTTTCTTTCTGTTTTGCAGGATATTTTAATGGCTGTGGGAAAACCGTATTTGTTATGGCTCAGGGGCTGGCAGGAGCTTTTGCAGTAAGAATACCGGTATCCTATCTGATGAGCCGGATTCCGGGAATCTCTCTGTTTGGAATTGGACTTGCTGTTCCGGCTTCCACTTTGCTGCAGATTGCCCTTTGCGTGGGATATCTGCTTTACGTAGAAGCTGTCCGGAAGAAACAGGAAGAAGAAGCCGTAACAGCTGAATTGCTACGATAAGCCAGCAGCAGTCAGGGAAAAGTCTTGCCGTTTTTCCAGCCGTGTGATATACTGGAAAGCAATTCAGATTATGGAGGATTCAGGAATGGAAGAAAAAAATCTTGTGCCAGAAGCAGAGGAAAAAGAAGTGGTTTCAAAGCACTTCATTGAGCAGGAGATTGATAAAGATTTAGCAGAAGGCGTTTATAACCACGTACAGACCCGTTTTCCACCGGAGCCAAACGGCTACCTGCATATTGGACATGCCAAGTCCATTCTGTTAAACTATGGATTGGCAAAGGAGTACGGCGGAAAGTTTAACCTTCGTTTTGATGATACCAACCCGACTAAGGAAAAGACAGAGTTTGTAGAATCCATTATTGCAGATGTAAAGTGGCTGGGAGCAGATTTTGAAGACCGTTTATTCTTTGCGTCCAATTATTTTGAGCAGATGTATGAATGCGCGGTAAAGCTAATTAAAAAAGGAAAGGCCTTTGTCTGCGATCTGACAGCAGAGGAAATCCGCCAGTACCGCGGCGACTTTACCACTCCTGGTAAGGAAAGCCCATATCGGAACCGTACCATTGAAGAAAACCTGACTTTGTTTGAAGAGATGAGGGACGGAAAATATCAGGACGGCGAGAAGGTGCTCCGTGCTAAGATCGATATGGCTTCTCCCAATATCAACATGAGAGATCCGGTCATTTACCGAGTAGCCCGTATGGAACACCACAATACAGGAAATAAGTGGTGCATTTATCCAATGTATGACTTTGCCCATCCAATTGAGGATGCCATTGAGCACATTACCCATTCGATCTGTACATTGGAATTTGAGGATCACCGCCCATTATACGACTGGGTAGTAAAAGAGTGTGAATTTGAAAATCCACCCAGACAGATTGAGTTTGCAAAGCTGTATCTGACCAATGTAGTAACTGGTAAGAGATATATTAAAAAGCTGGTAGAAGATGGTATTGTAGATGGTTGGGACGATCCACGTCTGGTTACCATTGCAGCTCTTCGCCGGAGAGGATACACTCCGGAATCATTAAAGATGTTTGTTGACCTGGTTGGAGTTTCCAAAGCAAACAGTTCCGTCGATTATGCAATGCTGGAATACTGTATCCGCGAAGACTTAAAGCTTAAGAAAGCCAGAATGATGGCAGTATTAGATCCGGTTAAGCTGGTGATCGACAATTATCCGGAGGGTCAGACAGAAGAACTGTCTATTCCAAACAACCTGGAAAATGAAGCCCTTGGAGAACGTACCGTTCCATTCGGAAGAGAACTTTACATTGAACGGGAAGATTTTATGGAGGAGCCGCCTAAGAAATATTTCCGTCTGTTCCCAGGCAATGAGGTGCGCTTGATGGGCGCTTACTTTGTAACCTGTACCGGATGTGAAAAGGATGAAAACGGCAATGTGACAGTAGTTCATTGTACCTATGATCCGGAAACCAAGAGCGGTTCTGGATTTACCGGACGAAAAGTAAAGGGAACCATTCACTGGGTTGCTGCTCATACCGCTGAAAAGGTAGAATGCCGCTTATATGAGAACATTGTAGACGAGGAAAAGGGTAAGTTAAATGAGGATGGTACCTTAAACTTAAATCCAAATTCTTTGACCATTATTAAGGAATGCTATGTAGAACCGGCATTAAAAGAGGCTAAGGCTTATGACAGCTTCCAGTTTATGAGAAACGGCTATTTCTGCGTGGACTGCAAGGACAGTACGCCGGAGCATCCTGTATTTAACCGGATTGTTTCTTTAAAGAGTTCTTTTAAAATAAATAAATAGCTGTATCAATAAATAAAAAGGCCGATACGAAAGACGCAGGTTTTCTGCCCTTGGCGTAGGGCCTTTTTGCGTATATAAGACAGGACAGAATTTGTGCTGGAAAGGGGGAGATGGGATGGAGCTTTTGGTACCTTTAAATAATCAGTCTCAGACGCCGATGTATGAACAGATTTACCATTTTATCAAAGAAGAAATCCGCAAGGGAAATCTGGAGGCAGGAGAACGGCTGCCTTCCAGCCGGCTGCTGTCGGAAAATTTAAAGGTCAGCCGAAGCACGGTTCAGATGGCATACGATCAGCTGCTGGCAGAGGGGTATATGGAAACGATTCCCTATAAAGGCTGTTTTGTGGCTGATACCTGCGGTCTGGTAACGATTGAGGGAGATACTTCTTCCTCAAAAATGCCATCTGCCTTTCTTTCTTCTGAACCAGATAAAGAACAGCAATCAGTATGGGATGGAATCATAGATTTTTCACCCAGAGGAATTGACCTGGAGAATTTTCCTTTTGGGATATGGCGCAAATTAAGCAGAGATACGTTGGTAGATGATAATCGGGAAATGTTTGGAACAGGAGATCCGAAGGGAGAATGTTCTTTAAGGGAGGCGATCCGCACCTATCTGCATTCAGCCAGAGGCGTAAACTGTCAGGCAGAGCAGATCATTGTAGGAGCAGGGAATGAATATTTATTAATGCTTCTATCCAGAGTATTGGGAGAAAACCACAAAATTGCCATGGAAAATCCCACGTATAAGCAGGCTTATCGGGTTTTAAGCGGACAAGGTTATCCGGTATGTCCGGTGAGTATGGATAAATACGGTATGAGGACGGATTTTTTAAGAGAAAGCGGCGCAGATATTGCTTATGTGATGCCATCACACCAGTATCCTACCGGAATTGTAATGCCGGTAAAACGTCGGAAGGAGCTGTTAGACTGGGCGGCAGAACGGGAAGGGCGGTATTTGATTGAAGACGATTATGACAGTGAATTTCGTTATAAAGGAATGCCGATTCCGGCTCTTCAGGGCATGGATAAAAAGGGAAGAGTGATTTATATTGGAACCTTTTCCAAGTCCATCGCACCGGCTATCCGTATCGGTTTTTTGGTGCTGCCGCCGTCACTGTTAGAAATTTATGAGAAAAAAGCTTCTTTTTACTCATCTACCGTGTCTCGGATTGACCAGAATATTCTTTACGAATTTTTAGTAAAAGGTCATTATGAAAGACATTTAAACCGGATGCGGGCAGTTTATAAAGGGAAGCACGACGCCCTTTTGTCCGCTTTAAAAAAGCTGGAAGACCGTTTTACCATTCAGGGAGAACATGCAGGGCTTCATGTGCTGTTAAGCCATAAAAAAGGGGTTTCGGAACAGATGTTGACAGAGCTTGCCGCAGAACAAGGCGTAAAAGTATACGGCCTGTCATCGTATCTGATTTCCGACAGCAGCCCAGGTCTTCCTCCTACGTTGATTCTGGGATATGCCACGCTTACCCAGGAGGAAATAGAAAAAGGGATTCTTCTTTTAAATGAAGCCTGGAAGGACACATAAATGTTATGTATAGAACATGAGGCGCAGGCTGGCAATATTGGACAGACAGGAGAGAAAGAAATGGAATTAACAACCCTTTGTTATTTGGAAAAAGGTGATAAGTATTTAATGCTTCACCGCATCAGCAAGAAGCATGATATGAATAAAGACAAATGGATTGGAATTGGCGGACATTTTGAAGGGGTAGAAAGTCCGGAAGAATGTCTTTTGCGGGAAGCAAAAGAAGAGACGGGACTGACCCTTACCTCTTACCGTTTTCGAGGCCTGGTGACTTTTATTCCCGATGATAAAAATTCCGAGTACATGTGCCTTTATACAGCCGACGGCTGGGAAGGGGAAATGACAGACTGTGATGAGGGAAAGCTGGAATGGGTAGAAAAAAGCCGGATAGGAACCTTAAACCTCTGGGAAGGTGATAGGATTTTTATGAAATTGTTAAAGGAAGATTACCCATTCTTTTCTTTGAAGCTGCGTTATGAGGGAGACTGCTTAATGGAAGCCGTGCTGGACGGAAAAGAGATTGAACTGCCTCTTACAAAGGAGTGGATGGAATAAAACAGGGATAGAAGACAGGAAATAAGGAGCTGCGGGGGCAGCTCCTTTTGAAAGGGGGTAGTAAATAATGAAATAGGTAGGTATCATAATGTATATAATGGCCATGTGGGATATTGTCTCATGTGGCTCTTATTTTTTGTCGAGTCCGGCAACGGTTGCGCGCTGGTTGCCGCCGGCCTCAGGTTTATCGCAAAATCCCGTACCTGGTAATTTTGCCAGCAGGGATTGGATGCATCTTCTGTAAGCTGTCAATCATCTGCTTGATATTTATACTATACAAGGTAATTGTGTGCAGATTGTGGCCATTTTCTAAAATCAAAATAAACAATTTCGATCAAAAATCTAACGAAAAACGAAAGAAAAAATTGTTTATTCCGGAAATTTCCGGAAATACTACCTGTAAATAGAAGAAACCCTGTATTGGAAAGGAGATTTTAGTATGGTAGAGGTAGCGGTTGGATTTGAACAGCCAAAGGACATTGTGGAGTTTGTACGAAGAGTCAGTCAGTTTTCCTGTAATGCAGATTTAGTCAGCGGCAATCGGGCAGTAGACGCCAAATCTCTGATGGGGGCGCTGGCCATCAGTCAGGCGGCAGATTTAAAGCTGGTGATTTATGAAAATTCCCAGAGTGAGGCGGCAGATATGATTTCGGGACTGAAAGAATTTGCGCCAAGAAGAAAATAGTTTTTTCTATTTCCGTTTCCACACGTGTAAAACCAGAAGAATCCCTCCATAGCTGATTCCGATAAATCCAATCTGCAGGGCTGCGGACAGAAAAACAGGCAGGGAATGAAGCGTGCGGAAGCAGGGAGCAGGGAAGGAAAAAAGGCCGCGGCAGAACCCAATGGATAACAGCAGGGCCAGGGCCGGTTTCAGGAAGGTTTCCCAGGGAGTCCAGGAAAAATCGGCAATGCGGGCCAGGGAGCAGAGGTTTAGACAGGCCAGCAAAATCTCGCTTCCCAAAAGCCCCCACAAATAAGCAAGAATCCCAAACCTGGGAATGCCAAACAGGACGAAAACCAGACGGAGCGCCATGGCGGCAATATTTTGGGAAAAGGTAGTAGAAGTTTTGCCTAGGCCGTTTAAAATACTTCCCATTGTGGTAGCAAGATACATAAAGGGACAGAGCCAGGCCAGGATGGAAATATAGGTTCCCGCATTGGAATCGTGGAATACTCCGGTTCCAAGGGCGCGGCCGTAAAGCCGGAAAATTCCCACGCAGAAAATACCCATATACATGCTGTACCGGATTGCCATGGAGATGGTATTGGAAATTCGATCTTTATTTCCGGCAGACTGGGCCTTTGCTACTGTGGGAAGCAGAAGAACGGCCATAGAATTGGTAATGGCGGAAGGAAACAGGATAAAGGGCATGGCCATACCGGTGAGTACGCCGTATATGGAAAAGGCTTCTTCGCTGTTTAATCCAAAGGCCTGGAGGCGGCTGGGAATCCAGATGGCTTCAGCGCTTCCAAGAAGGTTTAATACCAGCCGGTTTCCCATTAAAGGAAGAGCCAGGGACATGAGAGGAATAACCAGCGAAAGGAAAGAAGGCGGTTCATATCCGTTGAAAGAAACGGAAGAAACCGCCGTTTTTGATTTTTGGGGCGGAAACATGCATAGAGAGCAGAGGGTAAACAGGGCGGAAGCAGCTTCTCCAATGAGGTGGCCCAGCACAGCCAGTTCAACCGTAATTTCCCGCCCCTGTTCTACCCATATGTCTGCAATTAAAAAGACAAGTCCCATGCGGATTACCTGTTCGGCTACCTGAGAGAATGCCGGAACTCTGGATTTTTGCATACCATAATAGTAGCCGTTGATACAGGCGTGAAATGCGGCAAAGGGAACCGACAGGGCAATAACTGGAAGGAGAGGGGCGCACCGTTCTTCCAGAAGGATGTGGGAAGCAATCCAGTGGGAAGAATTGGCAATGCCAAAGGCCATGATTACAGAGAGAGCAATGGAGATTATCATACAGGCCTGAAAGACTTTTTTTCCCTGGGCTGTGTGGGCGGCTATGTACTGGGAAAGCGCTGTCTGGATAGAGCCGGCGCAGACAGAAAAGCAGATGCCGAATACGGGATGTACCATATTGTAAAGTCCCAGTCCCTCAGCTCCCACAGTTCGGGACAGGAAAATCCGATAGAAAAAGCCCAGCAGACGACAGGCAAAACCAGTTCCGGTAAGCAGCAGGGTACCGGCTAAAAATGCTCGCTTTTGTGGGGAAAGTGTAGAAAATGTAAGCATGGAACACTCCGCATGGGAAAATTAGTATAAGATATGAAGCTGTTAGAGAGAAAATGAGGGATAATAAAAAAATCTGTAAAAATATTACTATTCCTATTGAAATTATAGGAATTTGGTGTATAATGAATTTACAGGGAAATAGACAGTGAAACTTCCCTGAGAAAGGCGGTAATTATTTTGAGTCGATTTATTTATTTAGATAATGCAGCAACTACCAGAACCAGCCAGGCAGTGGTAGACGCTATGATGCCATATTTTAATCAATACTATGGAAATCCGTCGTCTGTATATTCCTTTTCTAATTATGGAAAAGAAGCGGTGTCAAAGGCCAGAAAGCAGATTGCAGACGTACTGAAGGCAAACCCAGAGGAAATTTATTTCACAGCCGGAGGAAGCGAGTCGGACAACTGGGCGCTGATTGCTACGGCAGAAGCTTATCAGGAGAAAGGAAAGCACATTATTACTTCTAAAATTGAACATCATGCTGTTCTCCATACATGCCAGTACCTGGAAAAAAGGGGATTTGAAGTAACGTATTTAGATGTGGATGAATACGGAACTGTGGATTTGGAGCAGCTGGAAAAGGCTATTCGTCCGGATACGATTTTAATTTCTATTATGTTTGCTAATAATGAAATCGGAACGATTCAGCCGGTAAAAGAGATTGGGGAGATTGCAAAAGCCCACAATGTTCTGTTTCATACAGATGGAGTTCAGGCTTTTGGACATGTGCCCATTGATGTAGAAGAATTGAATATTGATATGTTAAGCGCCAGCGGACACAAGTTTAACGGTCCAAAGGGAATCGGATTTTTGTATATCCGCAAAGGGATTAAGACCAAATCCTTTATTCATGGAGGAGCTCAGGAAAGAAAACGCCGTGCCGGTACGGAAAATCTGCCTGGAATCGTAGGCATTGGAGAGGCGGCCAGGCTGGCGGCAGAAACCATGAAGGAACGGCAGGAAAAAGAGACTGCAATGCGGGATTATTTTATAAACCGGATTACTGCAGAAGTACCTTATGTAAGAGTAAATGGACACCGCACCAACCGGCTTCCAAACAATATCAATCTGTCTTTTCAGTTTATTGAGGGAGAATCTCTTTTGATTATGCTTGATATGGCAGGAATCTGCGGTTCCAGCGGTTCTGCCTGTACGTCAGGGTCACTGGACCCTTCCCATGTACTTCTGGCTATTGGGCTTCCTCACGAGATTGCCCACGGTTCTCTGCGTTTGACCCTGTCAGAAGAAAATACCATGGAAGAGATGGATTACGCAGCAGATAAGATCAAGGAGATTGTATCACGCCTTCGGGATATGTCCCCTTTGTATGAAGATTATATGAAAAAGGCTGCAGTTTAAAGAAACAAAAAAGGAGAAAAATTATGTATACAGAGAAAGTTATGGACCATTTTCAGAATCCCAGAAATGTAGGAGAATTGGAAAATCCCAGCGGAATGGGAACAGTAGGAAACGCTAAGTGCGGCGATATTATGAGGATGTATCTGGATATTGATGAAAATCAGGTGATTCAGGATGTAAAGTTTAAAACCTTTGGCTGCGGAGCGGCAGTTGCTACCAGCAGCATGGCTACAGAGCTGGTGAAAGGCAAAACCATTCAGGAAGCAATGGAAGTAACCAATAAAGCTGTCTGTGAAGCACTTGACGGACTGCCTCCTGTTAAGGTACACTGTTCTTTACTGGCAGAAGAAGCAATTCATGCAGCGCTGTGGGATTATGCTGAAAAAAATGGGATTACCATTGAAGGTCTTAAGAAGCCAAAGAGCGACATCAGCGAGCACGAAGAGGAAGAAGAATATTAAGGGCTGTGTTCCGACAGGTCTTTATGGAATCATGCGCAGCCCTGATTGAAAGGCAGAGAGAATGAAGAGAGAAAAAGTCGTGGTAGGATTGTCGGGGGGAGTAGATTCCTCTGTGGCAGCCCTGCTGTTAAAAGATCGGGGATATGAAGTTATCGGCGTTACCATGAAAACCTGGGACGGGGCAGAAAGTGTCATAGAAGACGCAGAACGAGTGGCGGATTACCTGGAGATTCCCTTTCATGTACTGGATTTTCGGAAAGAATTTCAGCACTATGTGGTGGATTATTTTACAGAAGAATATCTCCATGGAAGAACGCCAAATCCCTGCGTGATCTGCAACCGTCATGTAAAATGGGAAGCATTGTTAAACAGAAGCAGGGAGTTTGGGGCAGATTTAGTGGCTACTGGCCATTATGCCAGAGTGGAAAAACTTCCGTCAGGAAGATATGCAGTCCGTTCTTCCGTGACAGCGGCCAAAGACCAGACCTATGCTCTGTACAACCTGACCCAGGATCAGCTTTCCAGGACAATTATGCCTGTAGGAGAGTTTGAGAAAGAAAAAATTCGTCAGATAGCCAGAGAAGCAGGAATTCCGGTTGCAGAAAAGCCGGATAGTCAGGAGATTTGTTTTATTCCGGATCAGGATTATGCGGGATTTATTAAACAGTATACTGGAAAAACCGTGCTGCCTGGTAATTTTGTTGATAAATCCGGTAATGTGTTAGGAACTCATAAGGGAATTATCCATTATACAGTAGGTCAGAGAAAAGGATTGAATCTGGCAATGGGACGTCCGGTATTTGTTACGGAAATCCGGCCGGAGACCAATGAGGTAGTCATTGGCGACAGTGAAGATGTATTTACAAAATCCCTCCTGTGTAGTAAACTGAACTGGATGGCAGCAGACGGCCTTAACGGAAGCAGACAGCGTTTTCTGGCGAAGATACGCTACGCTCACAGAGGAACACTGTGTACCGTTGAGGAAGTCGGAGAAGATTTGGTACAGTGCGTATTTGATGAACCGGTACGCGCAGTGACACCTGGTCAGGCTGTTGTGTTTTATCAGGATGACTGGGTGGCAGGAGGAGGAATTATTCAATGACAAGAAAAGGAATGTTATCCTGTGCAGTATTAACAACGGCATTGTGTATGGCGGTTGTATCAGGTGGATGCAGTTCCGGCTGCCAAAAGGTAAACACATCCGCAGACAGAATAGAGAGCCTGAACCAGAAGGTTCCGGATATTCAGACCAGCGAAAAGGAAATACCGATTACAAAAGCGCCTTCTGAGACTTATCAGGAGACCAGTGAAACGGTTTATGTAGTTGGAGATCGGGTGAATTTGCGCAGAGCCGGAGGAACAGACAGTCCGGTTATCGGACGGGTCAATAAAGGCACAGAGATGAGACGAACCGGCATTGGAAATCAGTGGAGCAGAGTTGAATATCAGGGGCAGATTTGTTATATTTCCAGTCAGTATCTTTCTGCAAGCCAGCCGGTACAGGAAACAAAGCCGGTACAGGAGGCCAAACCTGTTGAGAATCAGGCGGGGGAAGTCCGTTTAAATCCGGAATGGCAGTATGCCGGATTTTCCAAAATTAATTCTGGTACAGCTATGCTTTATAAAGCAGAAAATAATCGAAAAGACATTGTTGTCTGCGTCAATGCAGGACATGGAACAAAGGGCGGAAGCAGTGTTAAGACCCAGTGTCATCCAGATGGAACTCCTAAGGTAACGGGAGGAACTACCCAGGCCGGAGCCACAACTGCGGTGGCAGTATCTGGCGGTATGGAATTTTCTGACGGCACTCCGGAAAGCAAAGTAACTCTGGCAATGGCCTTAAAGTTAAAGGGAAAATTGCTGGATTCCGGTTATGATGTATTAATGATAAGAGAAAGCGATGATGTGCAGTTGGATAATATTGCCCGTACCATAATCGCAAATAATGCAGCGGACTGTCATATTGCCCTTCATTGGGATTCCACGGTAAAAGATAAGGGAGCGTTTTACATGAGTGTTCCAAGCGCGTCCTCTTATCGGAACATGGAACCGGTAAAATCCCACTGGCAGCAGCACAATGCTCTGGGAGAAAGCCTGATCAGCGGTCTGCGTTCCGCGGGAGTCAAGATATTTTCTGGTGGATCTATGGAAATGGATTTAACACAGACGTCATTTTCAACAGTTCCTTCGATTGATATTGAACTTGGAGACAAGGCTTCCGATCATTCAGACCCAGTCTTAGACAATCTGGCTTTGGGATTAGTAAGCGGAGTTAACCAGTACTTTGGACAGACGCAGTAAGAGTTGAGCTGATAAACAGAGGATATGGGAAAAGAAAAACAACAAAGAATTCGGAAAACATCTAGAATCGCAATTTTAGTCAGCCTTCTGGCAGCCCTGCTGCTGGAAGGCTTTCTGGCAATACAGTCTATTCATCATGGAAAAAACAGTCAAGGGGTGGAGTTATGGCCAGGCCGTTTTTTGTATTCCAGTGGGTATGAAGTATCCGGCTGCCAGCAGGAGAACGGCGCTGGAGGAGAAAAAACGTCTCAGGCAGAATACTTCAGTCAAGTGGATGGAGATCCTCAGATGTATTTTGAAGCTTCAGGAATCCCCTATGGGCGAATCAGAATTGAGTTTGCAGAGCCGATAGAGGAAGAAATTCAGGGCCAGATTTACCATGCTCTGTCAGGGGAAGTCTATGTACAGAGGATTTTTATCCAAAAAGGGAGCACAGAGGCAGCGGTTAATTTGCAATGCAGAGACTATGGACAGATGCGGATCGATTTGGACGGTTCCTTTGTCCTGGAATCTATAGAAGCATACCCTGTCGTCCCCTGGAACCAGATTCATCTTTTTCAGCCAGGCAGTCAATGGAGTCTGGTCAGATATCTGACAGCGTGGATGGTGCTGTTGCCGGTTTTTATCAGTATTCAGGGTTATATCCAAAGGAGACAGGAACGGACAGATTCCAAACAGGCTTTTCTCAAAAAGGAAGGGAAGAAAACCAGATTCATTTATTTGGATGTTCTGCGTACCATGGCGGCTTTTTTTGCAGTAGCCGTTCATGTGACAGAACCGGTTATTCTGGAATATGAGAGAGGAACGGCTGTCTGGAAGGTTTTGTCCGGCGGAACCCTGATACTGCTGGCCTGCAATCCGTTGTTTTTAATGATTAGCGGTTCTTTGCTGGTAAAAGACAGGAAAGAGACGGCGCTAAAATTTTATCAGAAACGCCTGGGGAAAATAGCAGTTCCACTAGTTTTATTTTATCTTCTTTATATGGCAGGTTCATGGACTGGAAACCTGACGGCTGTGACATGGATAAAGCTGGCAGTACAGACAATTCTTACCGGTTCATCTGAGATAGCGCCCCACCTCTGGCTGGTTTACGTGTTAATGATGCTTTATTTTTTTGTACCAGTTCTCCGGAAATCTGTAGGAAGGCTGGGAGAAGCGGGGGGGAAGAGACTGTTTTTTGGAATTGCTATTTTACTTTCTTATGCGGCTTTTCTAAAGAGCAGAGGAATGGGGGGCAGTCTCTGGTTTAATGGAATTTTGTGGCTGGGGATTTTTGTGTCCGGTTACCTGCTTCATCAGCCTTATATGCGAAAGTACGATGGATTTTTAGGGATTTTTGGTCTGATAATGGCGGCGCTGTCTTATCCGATCATGGTCAACAGGCTGGATTATAAACAAATTGTGTTTAATGGTTCCATTTTGATTGTAGGAATTTCATGGGCTTTATTCGTGGCAGCGATTCGGACAGAACAACTGTTTCGGGCTTTCGCCAGAGGATTTGCGTTTTTGGGCAAACACAGCTTTTCCGTCCTTCTGGTTCACTGGCTGGTATTATATAGGATTCTTATGAGCGGTTATATTCCTGGGCTGCAGTCCCATGGCTTGATTGTACGGCTGTCGGGCACATTTCTGGCAGTCAGTCTGCTTTCTCTGGCAGCTGCAGTTATAGTGGATGATTTGATTCAGCCAGGACTTGAGAAAACAGGAAAGATGCTGTGGAAACGGGCTGCCTGTAAAACCAAAGATTGAGAGGTTTTCCATAAGCTGTTAAGAAATGATTAGAAAATAGAAAGAAAATGAAAAATACACTACCCAAATCGCTGGTTTTCGTGTATAATACTACAGGCAGCAATTAAAAGGAGACGTATCGAAGTGGTCGCAACGAGCTTGACTCGAAATCAAGTTGTCGGGAAACCGGCACGTGGGTTCGAATCCCACCGTCTCCGCTACTGGAAAACCCTTGTAAACAGGCGGAAAACGCTTATTTACAAGGGTTTTATCTGTTTTACGCTTTCCAGGTCGATAACATTCCGGTAGACAGTTTTCATTACGTTATCGCTTGCCCATCCGCCGCATTGAAGGATGTACTGGTCAGGTACTCCAATAGCGTGCATAATGGACGCAGAGTAGTGGCGCAGGTCATGGAAGCGGAAGTGTGGCAGCCCTGATTTTTTAATTGCAGTTTTAAAACAATTGCTGACCTGATCCGGATTCAAGGGAACGATATTGCCAGGTTGCCTGGGGAACTTATTAACTACAAAATCAGGAAACTCGATATCGCGATACCCATCATAAGTTTTAGGTTGCTTAATATGCCAGTCTCCTTCTGGGCCTTTTACCATGCTTTTACTAACCCTTACGATATTTCCAGTAACATCGGAAGTAATTAGGGCGCATATCTCTCCGCGACGAAGAGGGCCGAAAGCCGCTAACAGGATAGCGATTTCCAGAGGGGTTCCTTTTACAGTTTCCAGTAGGATTTTAATATCGTTATCATTTGGACAGTATAGATCTGCTTTTAACTTTGCTGGAAGCGTAACCCTTACCTGAAAATCTGCTGCGAACATATTCAATGTAGCAGATAGTAGACCGAATATATTTCGTATGCTTTTAGGAGATAGGCCGTGTGTTGCCAATTCACTAATCCATAACTGAATGTCGGCATTCGTAATTTTATCAAGGCTTTTTTGTCCGAAGCTGCCGCTGAAATAGTATTGTCGAAGTTTTGTATATCCAGTTAGTGTAGAGGGGCTCAGAGTGCCAGATTTTACGCATATATAGCGTTTTACAGCTTCTTCTATGGAGATATGCAGTTCTTCTGCTGCATGCTGCTTTTTGGAGATTTTCCACCTGCATCGGTGTAATCATACACCTGTACGCGGACGTTTCCTGACGGAAGTTTTCCTTTCGTTTTTTTCTTCGGGTTTCCCATAGTTATCCTCCTTTTCATTTCAAAAATGGTACAAAAATAACAGCCAAACAAATGTTTCGTATTGCAGGCTGTCCCCGAAGATGATACAATGCACATAGGGTAGGTGTGCTGGGGTATTATCCTCGGTATATCTAAAAGCCGTTCCTGTTGGCGCAGGGGCGGTTTTTTCTTTTTATTAACAGTAATATTGAATTTCACCAAAAAATTCTATCCATTTTTGCATGATGTCGGTGCTGTTTGCTTCTATCATTCTCATAATGCCTCGTAAAACTTTGACAGGAATGTTAGCATTGTTATTAGCTAAAACAGTTTTTCCACTGCTGGTAATCCAGATTTTTGTACCAGCCGAAGATGCACGTCCTTCAGCAATGTGAACATGGATAGGCTCAAGCGGTTCTCCCTCATTTGACCAAAAATAGACGGTATATGAACCGATTCTAAAAATTTGCGGCATTCAAAATACCTCCCTCTTGCGAAAATTCAAGAATTAGGTGGGCATTATCACGAATCAAACGTTGGAAATATTCCATTTCAACCGCAGAGAAACCGGAGATATTCTCCCAGGTATAGTCCGGAAGATAACAAGTAGCATGATGAAAATTGCCAAAATCATCAGGCGTTTCAATATAAACTTTAACCCGTCCATCTGGCTTCATTTCAGAGTGGGTAATTTCTGTATCATCATTAAGTGTTAAGTAAGGGTACATCATAAAAACACTTCCTTTCCAGCCCGAATAGGGGCTTTAATGCATACGGTTTGAATCCTTAAAAGCTTTCAATTACTGCCAGTGTAGGCTCAAACATCACATCGCCTTTTTTATATCCTGTTCTTTTAGAGTTTTCATAAATTCAATATGAGCTTTTAAACGTTCAGGAGGAATATCTCTGGCTACCTTAAACAATGCACGAAGTTCAGGACTTTCAAAGGCTTCCTGGGCAATCTGGCGGGTTTCGTCATTGAGGTAGTAGTAATCGTCTGCCTGCTCGTTTTTATCTTCTATAAGATCAGAACGATTAATACCAAAGTATTGAGCTAAAAGTTCTACTTTGTCCATTCTTGGTAATCTGGTCCCATTACACCACGTTGAAACGGCCGATTTATTAAACCCTAAATCGTTTATTATGTCGGCTTGGTTTTTTTTATTTAATTCCATGTAATAATTTAGATTTTTTGAAAAGATCTTCTTATATAAATCTTCTGACATAATGAATATCTCCTGTAATCCAAGTATAACAAGAAGTAGAAAAAATACAATGCAAAAATTGAAAATATTCTACAAAAAGTATAGATGGTTTACAAAAAGTAGAGTATAGCAAAAAGAGAACGAATAGTATGTGGATTGTTACGTTTTATTTTTTGAGATTTGTGTAAATAATGTATCCGGATATATTTCTCCAGGTGTAATCTGGAAGATAACAAGTTTAAGCCTGGCAAGTATACAGAACCAGAATATCTCCAGGACACAGAATTGTGTCGTCGTCGGGAATCAGTTCACTGTTTTGCCGCTGAATTAAAACCACAAGGGAATTTTTACGAATATCGGCTTCTTTTAGTTTGATTCCAGCCAGACGGCTTTGAGGTGTTACCTGGACTTCACTTAGTTCAATTCCAGCGCTTCCGCTGTATTCTTTGGCAGCGATAATCAGGGAATCTCCGGCTTTCAGACAGGTATCGCCCCTGGGCATGACTGCAGTTTGATTTCGCAAGACAGCGGCAATCAACAGGCCAGGCACAAGGGAAACGTCTTGTATCCGGCAATTAATCCATGGGTGTCCCTGGTCAAGCTCCAGGCTGATAAAGTGAACGCCTGTTTCGTCGGAGTAGTCAGTAAATGTTTTCAGTACATTTTCGTTATTGTCCAGCATATCTGCTTTCTTTGCGGCAAAGGGAAGAAGGCTTCCCTGAAATAAGATAGACAGTAACACTACGCAGAAGACAATGTGAAATACCGTATCGCTGCCGTAATTAGGAGATACAGCGGCGGCAATGGCAAACACAATAGAGGCAGCGCCTCGAAGACCGGACCAGGAAACCAGAAGCTTCTGACAGCCAGGGGCTTTAAAGGGAGCCAGCAGCAGAAATACAGCAGCTGGACGGGCAATGAAGCTTAAAAAGAGAGCCGTCAAAAAAGCAGGCAGAAAATAGGTTCCCAATTGTGATGGAAATACCAGAAGTCCCAGCAGGAAAAAAATCAGCATCTGCATCATTCCGTTTAAGGCGTCAAAAAAGTTGACCAGTCCCTTTTTGCCTGGAATATCCTGATTGCCCAGAAGGATTCCGGTCAGATAGGCGCTTAAATAACCGTTTCCGCCAAGGACAGAGGGGATGGCATAGGAAGCCAGGGCAACTCCGGCCAGAAAGACAGAATCCAGTCCATTTTCTCCAAAGCGCACACGTTTCATAATGGTTCCTGCAGCCCAGGCAATTAAAAGACCGGCGGTTAATCCCACAAAGATTTGAGAGAATACAGCCATTATGATTTGGGACGGAGACAAGGAACCGCCCATGGCAGAGAGAACGATCATAGTCAGCATATAGGCAAAGGGATCGTTGCTCCCGCTTTCAATTTCCAGCATGGAAGCGGTTCCGTATTTGAGATTCAGCCGCTGGGAACGGAGAATGGAAAATACCGAGGCAGCATCTGTGGAACCCAGAACTGCGCCAATTAACATTCCTTCTAATAAAGGAAGGTTTAAAACAAAATAACAGAAAAGTCCGGTAAGGCCAGCAGTAATCAGGACTCCAAAGGTACTTAGGAGAATGGATTGAAATGCGACGGGGCGGGCGGCATTCCAGTTTGTGCCAAAGCCGCCGTAAAACATAATGATAACCAGGGCAGCAGAACAAATCTGCTCTGCCAAATGGTAATTGGCAAATTCAATTTTAAAAATACCATCTGATCCAAACAGCATTCCCAGGGCGATAAAAATAAACAGAGTTGGAATACCCAGACGGTGGGACAGGCGGCTTCCGGCAATACAGGCAAAAATGGCAGAAGCGGTGAGAAGTAACAGAAAATTCATAAGGGTCCTCCTTGAACAGACAGGGCCGACAGTAACCATTCTAGTATAACATAGGAACTGGGGAAAAAAATAAAGATTGCGTTAAAATAAATGGGGCACAGCAGGAAAGTCTGCTTTGCCCCATTCGATGGAAATTTAAAGATAACAGTTTTTATAAATGAAGGATATGGATCAGCAGAATCCATGCCAGCCCATAATAGGAAACTACCGCTACCAGGTCATTAATCGTAGTAATCAGGGGACCTGACGCAACTGCAGGGTCTACATGAAGCTTTTTAAATACAAGCGGAACAATGGTTCCGGAAAGGCTGGAAAGAAGCATTGCGGCTAGCAGTGCAGCACCGGTACAAAAAGAAACGGAAAAGGACAGCAGCAGGGGCTGGCCTTTGATTACAGCTAAAAACAATCCGATAAACAAGAAAGACAGGATGCCCAGGATCAGGCCGTTTACCAGCCCTACTCTGGCTTCTTTACCAATTAATCGGGCCTGCTGGCGTCCGTTAATATTTTCATCCATTAATACACGGATGGTAACGGCAAGAGACTGGGTACCAACATTTCCGGCCATATCCAGAACCAGGGACTGGAATGCAATAATCAGCGGAAGGCTGGCGATGACTCCTTCAAATATTCCTACAACGCTTGATACAATGAGTCCTAATCCCAGGAGAATGATTAACCAGGGAAGGCGCTTTTTAATGCTTTCTTTCAGCGGTTCATTTAAATCCTCTTCGGAAGACAGACCAGCTAGCTTTGCATAATCATCGCCTAATTCTTCATCTACTAATTCCGTAATATCCTGGGAAATCAGGACGCCCTGAAGTTTATTGTCAGAGTCCAGAACCGGTATGGAATCCTCAGAATAATCTACCAGACGGCTGATACAGTCTTCGATCTGTTCATTGGCATAAACGTAAGGATAAGAGGTCATGGTAATGGAAGCAAGATCCACGTCTTTTCGGGCAATAATCAGTTCTTTTAAATCAATAGCACCAAGATAGGTGTTTTCATCATCAACGACGTACAAAGTGGAAATGTTGTCATTTTCTGCAGCCTGTTCAATTAAAGAGTGCATGGCCTGGCGAATATTGGTATCAGCCTGAATTGCAATATAGTTGGTGCTCATACGGCTGCCAATCTCATCCTCATCAAAAGAACTCAGCAGAGAAATTTCCCGTTTGGTATCTTCATCCATTAAATCCAGCAGGATTGTCCGTTCATTTTTTTCTAACTGGCGGAGATAGTCAACGGTTACAGAAGGTTCAAAGAGCAGTAATACTTTAACACGTGTTTTAATACTCAGTTCATTGATATAGGAATTCATATTTTCTGAGTATTCCAAAACGCTTGCCAGAGTATCAATATCTAAAATCCGGTAAAGCCGTCCCCGTTCCTCTTTGCTTAAGAGGTCTAAGGCAGCAGCAATATCATTTTCGTGATAGGTGGACAGCTTTTCCTGCTTTAGCTTTGGCGTCAGATTGCTGCAGAGAATTTCGATGACTTCCGCTTTATAATCAGGATGCTGTACCAGTACGGCGTTTTCTGTTACCATATCGTTGGTTCCATTATTTTTAATCATCATTGTCATTGGTCTGTTCCTCCTTTACTCATCAAGATTTCGGGAATGGGATTCCCGTGTTGGAAGACAGGCGGGCAGACAGAATGTAAAAAGGGCATAAAAATACCATTGCCGGTTTGTATTTACATTTGTGCCGCACATGTCCTGATGCAGCGCAGTTATAGAAACAAGGCAATGGTTTTCCTATTATAAGAATATGGGCCCACAGGCCGCAGATATCTGACTGAAAAAGAAATCAAACTATGAACGGTATGCAGCCGTCCACATGCTGACAACATAGGAAAACCAAGCTGTTACTTCGACTACAACTACTGCCGTCCATAATTTTTCACCTCACTTTGAACTGTTATTTTTAGCTTGATTATTATAGCATAGAACATCAGAAGGGTGCAAGATTAATTTTGCGGTTTGGCGAAACGGTAACATAAAATTAGAAGTAGTATTTTTTATAATTTTATGTTACTATTACAATATGAAATAAAATTACACAGAGAAAGGAATACACGAAATGAACAATCGAAGCGTTCTGGATATGATTTGTGCATCCTATGAGCGGTTTTTTGATGCAGAAAAGAAAATTGCAGATTATATTTTAAACCATAAGAAGGACGCAGTGGAGATGACGGTTGCGGAATTGGCAAAGGCCAGCGGAACCAGTGACGCAACGGTTTCCCGTTTCTGCCGCCGCTGTGGATTTAAGGGGTATCAAAATTTAAAACTGGCCTTAGCAAAGGAGATTATGGAGGAAGAAAGGGACAGCCTTCAGGTGTCCAACGAGATCGACAGAGCCAATCTTCCTCAGGCTCTTCAGAATATTTTAGCCAATAAAATGGCAGAGATGACAGGAACCATTGGCATGATGGAGCCGGATAATCTGGAGACAATTCTGAAAATCCTGGAAAGTGCCCGCACAATCCAGTTTGCCGCAGTTGGAAATACCATTCCCGTAGCAATGGACGGAGCCTTTAAATTTAATCAGTTAGGGCTTTGTTCTTCCTGCAGTGAGATTTGGGAAGCACAAATGGCCTATACCTACAATCTGGGGCCTCAGGACGTAGTGCTGATTATTTCAAACTCAGGCACCTCCAGGCGTCTTCTGACTCTGGCGGAGGGAGCCCATGAAAATGGAGCCAGAGTAATTGTAATTACCAATAATGCGTCCTCTCCGCTGGCTTTGGTCAGCGATTATCGAATCATTACTGCAACAAGGGAGAAACTATTGACAGGAGAGTTCTGGTTTTCACGAATACCGGCAATGCTTGTCATTGAAACTTTATACCTGCTGCTATTTGTCAGCAGGAAAAATGCGGCGGCTCATATACGGCGCCATGAAAATGCAATTCGTCCGGACAAACAGGTGTAAGCCTGTTTGTTTTGATTTATGGGGAACATAGGAAAAAATGTTAGTGAAATAAAATTTCTCTTAAAACTATATTGACGAAATGAAATGCCTATGATATTATCTTGCTAGATGAAGAAATAAAATTTCTTGCAAAGTGAGGGGGAAGACAGAAATGATTTATACAGTAACCTTTAATCCGGCTTTGGATTATGTGGTGCGGGTAAAGGACTTTAAGCTGGGAGAAGTAAACAGGACTTACAGCGAACAGATCTTTTATGGCGGAAAAGGAATAAATGTATCTGCGGTTCTGGCTGCTTTGGGAGTGAAAAGTACGGCTTTGGGTTTTGTGGCAGGATTTACAGGAGATGAAATTGAGAGAGGGGTCAGGACGTTAGGGTTTTCCTCTGACTTTATTCATGTGAAAGAGGGAATGTCACGAATTAACGTAAAGCTAAAGTCAAATGAGGAAAGCGAAATTAACGGTATGGGGCCGGTAATTACCGGAGAAGATGTAGAGATACTGTTTTCCAAACTGGACAGACTGCAGGAGGGAGACAGCCTGGTGCTGTCAGGCAGTATACCGGCATCTATAGACGACCGGATTTACGAGACCATTATGGAGCGGCTTTCAGACAGAAAGATTCAAATTACAGTAGATGCAGAAAAACGCCTGCTTTTCAATGTATTAAAGTATCATCCATTTTTGATAAAACCTAATAACTATGAATTAGGAGAAATGTTTGGAGTCAAGCTTCAAAATCAAAAAGAAGTGGAACAGTATGCCAGACGGCTTCAGGAACAGGGGGCAAGAAACGTACTGGTTTCCATGGCAGGTGACGGTGCGCTGTTAATAACAGAAACGGGAGAAACCCATTATCAGGAAGCTGCCAAAGGCACTGTAAAAAATTCAGTGGGAGCAGGAGATTCCATGGTGGCCGGATTTTTAGCCGGATATTTACAGAAGGGAGACTTTGCACACGCATTAAAACTGGGAACGGCTTCAGGAGGGGCAACTGCTTTTTCAGATGGCCTCGGAACCGGAGAAGAGATTTTGAAGCTGTATGAAACACTGTAGGCGGGATGAGGAGGAAACAGGTATGAGAATTACGGAATTATTAAAAAAGGAAAGTATTGAACTTGGCGTATCCCTGGATTCTAAAGAAGCAGCCATTGATAAGCTGACAAGACTGATGGAAGCAGGCGGACGGCTGCGGGATCGGGCAGGATATAAAGAGGGAATCCTGGCCAGAGAATCCCAGGGGAGTACGGCAGTAGGAGATGGAATTGCAATTCCGCATGCTAAGGTAGAGGCAGTAAAGGAGCCTGGACTGGCAGCGGTTACAGTACCGGATGGCGTAGATTATGAGGCATTTGATGGTTCTCTGGCAAACCTGATTTTTATGATTGCAGCTCCTGCAGATGGTGCAGACGTCCATTTGGAAGCACTGGCCAGATTATCTACACTTCTTATGACTCCTGGATTTAAAGACGGCCTGCTGGCAGCAGCCAGTAAAGAGGAATTTATTAAAATTATTGACGCTGCGGAAAACGAAAAGTTTGGGGAAGAAGAACATCAGGAGACACAGCCTCGAAATGTACAGTCACAGGAAGAAACAGGCACTTCTGGTTATCAGATTCTTGCAGTAACAGCGTGCCCCACCGGAATTGCCCATACCTATATGGCGGCAGAGAATTTAGAGTCTACAGCGAAGAAAATGGGAATTACTTTAAAAGCAGAAACAGACGGTTCCGGCGGCGCTCAAAATGTTTTGACAGCAGAAGAAATTAAAAATGCCAAAGCAATTATTGTAGCGGCTGACAGAGAGCTTGAGATGGCCAGATTTGATGGGAAACCGGTTCTTCAGGTTCCGGTTGCCGACGGTATCCATAAAGCAGAAGGGCTGATTGAAAAGGCAATGTCCGGCCAGGCTCCCATTTATCACCATGCAGGCGGAGCAGACAGCAGCGCTTCAAAAGCGGGAGATGCAGACAGCCTGGGAAGAAGAATTTACAAGCATTTAATGAACGGAGTGTCTCATATGCTGCCCTTCGTAATCGGCGGCGGTATCCTGATAGCCCTGGCTTTCCTGTTTGATGATTACGCAATTGATCCTTCAAATTTTGGTAAAAATACCCCATTGGCGGCATACCTAAAAACTATTGGGGAACAGGCCTTTGGCATGATGCTTCCGGTTCTGTCCGGCTATATTGCCATGAGTATTGCAGATCGTCCAGGTCTGGCAGTCGGATTTGTATCCGGCCTGGTGGCAAAAATGGGTATGACTTTTGCAAATCCGGAAGGCGGAGCAGTTAATGCAGGATTTCTGGGAGCTTTATTTGCAGGTTTTGCGGCCGGTTATATTGTAGTAGGATTAAGAAAACTGTTTTCCAGACTTCCCAAATCCTTAGAAGGAATTAAGCCGGTATTGTTATATCCGGTTCTTGGCATCTTCCTTGGCGCAGTCCTGACTACTTTTATTAACCCATTTATGGGAATGATTAATGACGGGCTGACAAACTTCTTAAACGGAATGGGCGGAGCAAGCCGCGTAGTTCTTGGAATGATAGTAGCCGGCATGATGTCAATTGATATGGGCGGCCCATTTAATAAGGCAGCGTATGTGTTTGGAACTGCCCAGCTGGCAGAAGGAAACTTTGAAGTAATGGCAGCTGTTATGGCAGGAGGCATGGTTCCTCCCATTGCCATCGCACTGTGTACAACCTGTTTCAAACGGAAATTCACCAAAAAAGAGTGCCAGTCCGGTGTTGTAAACTATATTATGGGACTTTCCTTTATTACAGAAGGAGCTATCCCGTTTGCAGCCTCTGACCCATTGAGAATTATCCCTTCCTGTGCTATTGGCTCTGCAATTGCAGGCGGCTTGTCTATGTTTTTTGGATGTACGTTAAGAGCGCCTCACGGCGGCAGACGCAGTTAATTTATTTGATA
>CALHQJ010000054.1 GCA_938036545.1 uncultured Clostridium sp.
TTACGTCCTTTTCCTTGTCGGCATCCCAAGAACTGTTTGCCTCATATGCGCCGGCCAGTTCCAGCACCCGATCGGCAATAAAATCTTTTCTGGTGCGGTTGGATTGTACAATTGCACTCATCATGTTCTGGGGTACATCTTCAAAGTTTGCTAACAGCTGTTTGGTATCTTTTGGAAGGCAATAACCGCCATATCCAAAGGATGGATTGTTATAATGGGTTCCAATACGGGGATCCAGGCAGACTCCGTTGATGATTTCCTGGGTGTTTAATCCCTTGGACTCAGCGTAAGTATCTAATTCATTAAAATAAGAAACACGGAGAGCCAGATAGGTATTGGCAAACAGTTTGACCGCTTCTGCTTCCGTAAAACCCATAAACAGAGTATCGATCGGTTCTTTTATTGCACCCTGCTGGAGAAGTGAGGCAAAGGTATGGGCTTTTTCAGCAGATTCTTCGTCACAGGATACGATAATGCGGGATGGATATAAGTTGTCGTATAAAGCCTTTGACTCCCGTAAAAATTCCGGACTGAAAATAATATTTTTGGTATTGTACTTCTTGCGTACAGAAGCTGTGTACCCAACGGGAATAGTGGATTTGATAACCATCATGGCATCTGGGTTGGTCTTTAATACCAGTTCAATGACTGCCTCTACAGCAGAGCAGTCAAAGAAGTTTTTCTTGCTGTCATAGTTAGTTGGAGCTGCAATGACAACGAAATCTGCATCTTTATAAGCAGACTCACCGTCCAGGGTAGCAGTTAAGTCTAACTCTTTTTCGGCCAGGTATTTTTCAATATATTCATCCTGAATGGGAGATTTTTTTTGATTAATCAGGTCTACTTTTTCCGGAATAATATCTATGGCAGTTACGTGGTTGTGCTGGGCCAGCAGTGTTGCAATGGAAAGACCTACATAACCGGTTCCGGCTACGGCAATGTTATACGGCTTGTTTAAAATCGCTTCGTGAGACTCCGGCTTTTCTTCTTCAAAAAGCTCCGTAACCTCAAATCCCAGAACTTCTCCAAGATTTTGCAGTTGTTCAACAGAAGGAATATAGTCGGATTTTTCTAATCTTCCAATCATGGCGCGGTTCATTCCTGCTGCCTGGGCCAGCTGAACCTGAGTCAGGCCCTTGGCTTTTCTTAAAGAAATAACAGTGGTAACAAGTTTGTTTACGGATAATTTTTTCATGCTTCCTCCAAAACCAGTTTTAAATAACATTTATAGTAAAAAAGTGAAAGGTTACAATAAAATCTAACCAACAGCATAGCAGAATAAAAAAGAACTGTCAATTAAAATGGGAAAAATAATTGCAGAATGGAATGAAAAGAACTAAAAACCAGTTTTAAATGGCATTAAAGAGAAAAAATAACGGTTTAAAACCAAAATGAAGGGGTGTTTCAGGTGGGGATTTTAGAAGAAAATCGAATTTTTGAAAATTTTTGGTTATAATAGGGATGAAAAAACATTTTTTGAGGAGGATTACCATTGGATTCTTTTCAGTTTTGCCAGCATTATATAAAGCCCTGGTCTTTTCAGGAACTGATGTGCTTTTTGATTATGTTTGCTGTATGTGCATCTGTTTTTTCTTATTGGGTATATCAAAGAAAGATTACCCGTTTCCAAATGGCGGCAGGGCTGGTATTGATTCTGTTTTTATGGATCGTATTAGAGTCGACTGTATTTACAAGAAAGCCTGCAGCACGGAGATATGAACTGATGCTGTTCTGGTCCTGGTATGAGGTTATTGTAAATCAAAACAAAAATCTGTTAATCGAAAATGCCTTAAACTGCATCCTTCTTTTGCCAATGGGATTTTTGCTTCCATTTGTGTTTCAAAGAAAAATCCGGTGGAGTACGGCCTTGTTAGCCGGATTCTTTGTATCGGCTTTTATAGAGGTGAGCCAGCTTCTTTTAAGAAGAGGCCTGTTTGAATGGGATGATATGATTCACAATTCTCTCGGATGCATGGCGGGATGTATGGCGGCGAATCTGGCGCTGAAGTGGCTGAGAAAATTTTCAAAAGGAGAGGATTTTCAGATTGACAACCATCCGATTTCGGACTATAATGCATAGTACAGTGACTATCCGAAATCGGACTAATGTGGGAGGAAATGTGAAAGAACGGTCAATTGAAACCATTCTCTGGGAGTACAATACCATATTTAAAGAAAATAACGAGCTGTATCGCGGAGTAGCCAAGGCTTTTGGGTTACCAGATACAGCCTTTTGGATTTTATACGCCTTGCGGGACAGCGATGGTTCGGCAACCCAGAGAGAAGTATGCAGTATGCTTTATGAGCCGAAACAGACGGTAAATTCGGCATTAAAAAAGATGGAATCAGAAGGGTATATTGAGTTGATTCCTGGAACGGATCGGCGCAGTAAGCTGATTAAACTGACAGAAAAAGGTATGGATCTGGCTGGTCAGACGGCAGATAAGGTCATTGAGACAGAGCACAGGGCATTATATAAAATGAAAGAACAGGACAGAGAGGAATTTCTTCGATTGTTTCGTACCTATACAGAAAATTTGAAAGAAGAAATGGAAGATTCCGGCTTGTGGAAGCAGAACTGTTCCGAAAAAATGAAAGGAGCAGCAAACAAATGAAACGAACGCCAATACAGCTGTCAGAGCATTTTACATATAAGAAATTATTCTGTTTTTGCATACCGTCAATTATTATGATGGTTTTTACCTCCATCTACGGTGTGATAGACGGCCTGTTTGTATCCAACTTTGTAGGAAAGACGTCTTTTGCTGCCATTAATCTGGTTATGCCTTTTATTATGGTGCTGGGAGGCGTGGGCTTTATGATTGGTACCGGCGGCAGCGCTTTGGTAGCAAAAACCCTGGGCGAGGGAAAAAAAGAAAAAGCCCATGAGTATTTTACTATGATGATTTACCTGACCTTGATTTTAGGTATCATTACTTCAATTTTGGGAATTGTATTTATTCGCCCCATTGCCATTTTCCTGGGAGCAACAGACGGCATGCTTCAGGAATGTATCGTTTATACCAGAGCGGTAATGTTCTTTAACACAGCCTTTATGCTGCAGAATGTATTTCAAAGTTTCCTGATTACCGCAGAAAAGCCAAATCTTGGACTGGCTGCCACAGTTGCGGCAGGCCTTACCAATATGGTGCTGGATGCATTGTTTATCGCCGTGTTTCAATGGGGAGTGGCAGGAGCAGCTATTGCAACGGGAATCAGCCAGTGTGTAGGCGGAATTATCCCGCTTATTTATTTCCTGCGTCCCAATACCAGCCTTCTCCGGCTGAAAAGGATCAGGATGGAGGCCAGTCCTCTTATCAAAGCCTGTGTCAATGGTTCTTCCGAACTGATGACCAATATTTCTTCTTCTATTGTCAGTATGCTGTACAACTTTCAGCTGATTAAGTTTGCAGGGGAGAACGGAGTAGCAGCTTATGGCGTCCTAATGTATGTTCAGTTTGTTTTTATTGCTATTTTTATTGGATATGCCATTGGTACTGCACCCATTATCGGTTATCACTATGGAGCCGGAAATCATAGCGAGTTAAAGAACATGCTGAAGAAAAGTTTTCTTATTATGGGAGTGCTCGGCGTGGTAATGATGTTCCTGGCACAAATTCTGGCAGGCTCACTGGCCCGGATTTTTGTAGGCTACGATCAGGAACTGTTTGATATGACCAGACATGCCTTCCAGATATTTTCCTTTGCCTTTATTTTATCTGGTATCAATATTTTTACATCTTCCTTTTTTACAGCTCTTAATAACGGCGGAGTATCTGCGGCCATTTCCTTTCTCCGTACCCTGGTATTCCAAATGCTTTCCGTATTGATTTTGCCTGCGCTGTTAGGAATTGACGGAATCTGGATGGCAATTACAGTAGCAGAGGTGTGTGCATGCTTCATTTCCGCAATCTTCCTATCTGCAAAGAAGAACAAATATCATTATATGTAATAGTTCAGCTGTAAGCGGGCAAGAAGATGTGGCTGAACTGTTACTGTAACAAGTGAGGGGTTGACAAAATGTCCATAGATGTGCTAATCTGGACATGCATAAGGAGGTATTTTGACTATGAGAAGAAAATTGGGAGTAAAGCAATTAGGGGTGATTTTTCTGGCAGTCTGCAGTCTGTCAGGCTGCAAAGAAACCACAGCTGCAGCAACAGAAGAAACCACTGCAGAAGTTTCCGTGGAGACTGTCGAAACTTCGGAAGAAACAGTGGAATCTTTATCAGAATCAAAGGCAGAAAGTTCTGATGTAGATCGGTATGCAGAAATCATGGATACCAGTAACGACAGCGGAAAGCTGACGGTTTATTTTCTGGATCTGGAAGTAGGGGAGGAAGCAGAGGACAAGGCAGGAGATTCTGCAATTTTGATTTCACCGGACGGCAAGGTAATGCTTTTGGATGCAGGCCATCCAGAGGCCGGTCATCTGGTGGTAGATGCCTTAAAGGATTTAGGCGTGGAAAAAATTGATTACCTGGTAGCGTCACATCCCCACATTGACCATATTGGCGGGATTCCGGAGGTGATGGATGCATTTCCGGTAGGGGAAACGTACCGCTCTTATGTGGAATACACAACTAAGACCTATCAGAACTATGTAAATGCACTGGAAAACAGTGAGGCGGAAACTCATTTTGTAAAAACAGGAGACGTATTTCAGTTTGGCGATGAAGTGTCGGTAGAAGTGCTGGGACCGGACGAAGAAATTCAGTATCCAAAAGATTTTCCGGATAACAGTACCGAGTTTTTAAATGACCACTCGCTTACCTTGAAGTTTACATATGGAGAAACTTCGGCCCTGTTCTGCGGCGATCTGTACCGTTCTCAGGAGAGAGACTATGTAGAACAATATGGCGAAAAGCTGGATGTGGATCTGATAAAGGCAAATCACCACGGAAAGGACACGTCCAATTCCAAAAAGTGGATTGAAGCAGCTTCTCCTCAGGCAGTAGTTGCCATGAACGATAAAGCTCCTAATATGACAGTGGTTGAGAATTACCAAAAAGAAGGCGCAGAGTTTCACCACACGCTTTTGGATGGAGTCGTAAAGGTAACGATGGATGATAAACAGAATGTAGAAATCGTAGACCAGAAAGATAGCTGGCTTAATTGAGGTTTTGTAAAAAACGTTCCAATTCCCTCAGACAGATGATAAAAGAACGCTAAGGATTTTCAGAAATCAGGCAGACCTTTGTTTTCAAATGAAAACAGCGTTATAATATCTAAAATGAGCGTCTGGGAGTAGGGCGAAAGCATGAGTTTCTTAATGTTTGCAGTGTGGCTGATTTTAAACGGCAAAGTGACAATGGAAATTTGTCTCTTTGGCGGAGTAATTTCAGCCGCACTGCTTCTTTTTATGTTTAAATTTATGGATTACAGTTGGAAAAAGGAGCTGCTTCTATATAGTCTGGTTCCATTTTTTGCCAAATACACCTGGGTTTTGATAGAAGAGATTGTAAAAGCCAATACACTGACGCCAGGGACCATTACCGTATCGGTTGAAGACGATACATTCTGTGTCCACTGCCTGGATACGGAACTGGCAGAGGGGCTGGAAGACATTCAGCGCCCCTTATGGCGCTGCTTACTCAGATAGGAGGTGAGGCAGGATGACAGAACTTGTTACAGTGATATTGCCTGGAATCTGCGGTCAGGGGCTTTCCTTCTGTCTGGATGGTTTCCGTCTGCTTTGATGTGTGATTGCTTTGATGATGTGGGGCATATCCGGCGTGTTTTCTTTGGAATATATGGCTCGCTACCAGAATAAAATTAGATATTACCTGTCTTTTTGGCTTACATTTTTTTGCTGTGGCAGGGGTGTTTTTATCCAATAATTTTTATACCACCTTTCTGTTTTTTGAAATCATGTCCTTTACTTCTTATGTATGGGTGGCCTTTGATGAAAAAAGGAAAGTTTAAAAGCGGCAGAAACCTATCTGGCAGGTCTTACGATTTCCTCCATTATCTGCAGGGGGATGGATCATCTGGCAGACAGTGTGATTCTCTTTGCCAGAAAAACGACTCACAGCCAGATTTCACATCGGAGGAATCTCCGATGCTTCTTGTCCGGCTTCGCTGGACAAGAAGATGCTCCGTCTTGAATAGTTACAATTCTTTTCGATTGTCTCTTGACCGTTTGAATCAAATGTTATAAGATTACTATAACAGTTATAACGAAAGATGGTGAAATGATGCTTTGGAAAATCGACTTTAGCAGTGACGAAGCGCTGTATCTGCAGCTTTGCAATCAAATTATTATGGATATTGCAGCCGATACTCTGAGAGACGGCGATTCGCTGCCGTCAGTCCGCCAGCTGGCAGATAATATTGGAATTAATATGCATACCGTAAATAAGGCGTATACGGTATTAAAACAGGAAGGATTTGTTAAGCTGGATAGAAGAAGGGGCGCATTTGTCTGTCTGGATATGGATAAGATGCAGGCATTGGAGGAGATGCGCCAGGATTTGGAAGTGGTTTTGGCCAGAGGCATTTGCCGGAACGTCAGCAGGGAGGAAGCCCACAAACTGCTGGATCAGGTATTTGACACTTATGCAAAGAATGAGAGAGACATTTAGCTGTCTGCAAAGGGACGTCTTTTAAGGAGGATAGGCTATGCTGTGTGAAAGATGCAGGATTCGCGAGGCGAACATTAAGTATACAGAAATCATAAACGGAGTAAAAAATGAGCATAATCTTTGCAGCCAGTGTGCGAAGGAGATGGATTTTACCGGATACTCTGCCATTTTTGACGGAGAGTTTCCTCTGGGAAAACTGTTGTCCGGTCTTTTGGGCATTGATGATGAAGAGGATGAGCAGGAAGACAAGATGTCCCAGGTGGTATGCCCTACCTGTGGTACCAGCTATGAGGAATTTGTAAATAACAGCCGGTTTGGCTGTATGGACTGCTACAGCGTTTTTGATTTGCTGATGAGCGACAATATTAAAAAACTTCAGGGCGGAGACGCCCATGTAGGAAAGCAGCCCAGATTTCAGAAGATTCATCCGGTTTCCCAGATTTTAGGGGGAGAGGAAGAACAGCCAGAGACAAAGTCTGTAAAAGAGCGGATTGAGATTTTAAAGGCCCGCCTTGCAGGGGCCATTTCCAATGAAGAGTACGAGCTTGCAGCTCAGTATCGGGATCAGATTAAGGAACTTCAAAAGGGGGAAAATGAACATGCTTAGATGGTTTGAAAAATCAGAAACATCTTCCGGCAATGTGGTATACAGCCGGGTACGGCTGGCCAGAAACCTGGATGCATACCGATTCCCTCAGGCTCTTTCCGATACGGAAGGAAAAGAAGTGGTAAAACGCCTGCAGACTGGTTTGAAGGATTTGCCGGCTGACGATGGACGTGGTTATGAGTACGCTTCTTTAGAAGAATTAAAAGAACTGGATCGGATGGCCTTAAGGGAGAGGCGGATTTTGAATTCCGGTACAGTGGCTAAAAAAAGCCCTACCGGAATCATTCTGTCAGAAGATGAAAGTACCAGTTTTATTTTAAATGGAGATGATCACATTCGTCTGCAGATTATGTCTCCAGGTCTTCATTTAGATGAATTGTGGCAGAGGGCAGACCGTCTGGATGATTATGTAAATACCAGATTTTCCTATGCCTATGATGAAAAATATGGGTATCTGACCTCTTATCCGACCAATGTTGGGACAGGTCTTCGGGCTTCAGCGGTGCTTCATTTGCCTACCCTTTCTATGGGAAAGAAGTTTCAGAATCTGCTGGCGGAAATGAGCCGGTTTGGAGTCAGCATCCGAGGCGTATATGGAGAAGGAAGCGACAATTACGGCGCTCTTTACGAGATTGCCAATCAAAAGACCCTGGGGCAAAGTGAAAAAGAAATTGTAGAATTGGTTACGAAAATTGCCAGACAGCTGGACAGCCAGGAGAAAAAGGTGCGGAAGCTGGCTTTAGAAAACCATCCGTTAGAGAGAGAAGACGAGGCCTATAAATCTTATGGCGTCCTGAAATTCGCCAGACGGCTGACCAGGAAAGATGCCATGATATTTTTATCTCAGTTAATGTCTGGTATATCAGATGGTCTTCTTCGTACGGAAGAGCCATGTTCCATTTACAGGCTGATGTTGGGAATCCAGACAGCAAATTTACAGAAACTGTCCAGCCGCCCCTTAAGCCAGGAAGAATTGGATATTGCCAGGGCGGCGTATCTTAGGACAGAGCTTCCAAGGCTTCGGGACGAAGCTTAAACAAATTACCAGATTTTAGGAGGACACAATATGATAGATAGATTTACTGCTAAGGCCAAAGAAGCGATCGGCCTGGCTGTAGATGCGGCCGAAGAACTGGGACGCAGTTACGTAGGAACGGAACACCTGCTTTTAGGTCTGTTGAGAGAAGGAAGTGGGGTAGCGGCCAGGGTACTGGCAGAAAACGGTGTAGAAGAAAAAAAGATTTTAAGCCTGATCAGCCAGTTGATTTCACCAGATAATACCATTGGTCTTGCAGAGCAGGAAAATTATACTCCCAGCGCCCGCAGAGTGATTGAAAACAGCTATCGGGAAGCAATCCGGTTTAAAGCGCCATTAATTGGCACAGAGCACCTGCTTTTGGCTATGATTCGGGAAGGAGACTGTGTAGCAGCCCGTCTGTTAAACACCATGGGAATCAGCGTCCAGAAAATTAACGTGGATCTGCTGGTGGCCATGGGAGAAGATGCCCCCTCTTCTGCCAGAGAAGAAGCTATGGGTGGAAGAGATGCCAGAGGCAGACAGGAAACGCCTACATTAGACGAATACAGCAGAGATTTGACGGCTCTGGCAAAAGAAGGAAAGCTGGATCCGGTCATTGGCCGGCAGACAGAGATGCAGAGGGTTGTTCAGATTTTGAGCCGCCGCACCAAAAATAATCCGTGTTTAATCGGAGAACCTGGAGTAGGAAAAACTGCGGTTGTAGAAGGACTGGCTCAACTGATTGCATCCGGTGATGTGCCGGATACCATTGCAGACAAGCGGGTTATGACTCTGGACCTTTCCGGTATGGTAGCTGGTTCCAAATACCGCGGAGAGTTTGAAGAGAGAATAAAGAATGTGATTTCAGAAGTTACTCAGGACGGCGGCGTACTGCTGTTTATTGATGAGATCCATACCATTATCGGAGCAGGAGGCGCAGAAGGCGCTTTGGACGCATCCAACATTTTAAAACCGTCCCTGGCCAGAGGCGAGCTTCAGCTGATTGGCGCAACTACAGTAGAAGAGTACCGCAAATACATTGAGAAGGATTCTGCTTTAGAACGGAGATTCCAGCCGGTTACGGTGGAAGAACCGACTGAGACAGAGGCGGTTGAAATCTTAAAAGGCTTAAAAGGCCGTTACGAAGAACACCATAAGGTAACCATTACGGATGAGGCTTTGGAATCTGCCGTAAAGCTGTCTGCCCGTTATATTAATGATCGGTTTTTGCCGGATAAGGCCATTGACTTAATTGACGAGGCTTCTTCAAAGGTGCGCCTGGCCGGCTTCGCAGAACCGACGGAGATTAAAGAACTGGAGGAAGACATTGCTGCCTTGGAAAAGCAAAAAGAAAATGCTATCCGTACAGAGGCTTATGAAAAGGCCGGCGATATTAAAAAGAAGCAGGAAAAGAAACGGGAAAAAATTGAAAAAATCCGCGCAAAGTGGGAAAAAGAGCGAAACAGCCGTCCAAGGATTGTAGATGAAAATGAAATTGCAGACGTAGTTGCCGGATGGACCAAGATACCGGTGCGAAAGCTGGAAGAGGAAGAGTCAGAGCGATTAAAGAAGCTGGAAGCTATTCTTCATGAACGGGTTGTAGGTCAGGAAGAGGCAGTGAGAGCTGTTTCTAAGGCAATTCGAAGAGGCAGGGTAGGCTTAAAAGATCCCAAGCGCCCCATTGGTTCTTTCCTGTTTTTAGGGCCCACCGGAGTAGGAAAGACAGAGCTTTGCAAGGCTCTGGCAGAGGCCATGTTCGGCACGGAAAACGCGCTGATCCGAGTAGACATGTCAGAGTATATGGAAAAACACAGTGTTTCTAAAATGATTGGTTCTCCGCCAGGCTATGTAGGCTATGAGGAAGGCGGTCAGCTGAGTGAAAAAGTCCGCAGAAATCCGTATTCCGTAATTTTGTTTGACGAGGTGGAAAAAGCCCATCCCGATGTATTTAATGTGCTGCTGCAGGTATTGGACGACGGCCATATTACTGACGCTCAGGGGCGGAAAATTGATTTTAAAAATACCATTATTATCATGACCTCCAACGCAGGTGCAGAAAATATTGTCTCCCCCAAGCGTCTAGGATTTGCGTCTGCCAGTGATGAAAAGGAGAATTATACCTTTATGAAGGGCAGAGTCATGGATGAGGTTAAACGTCTGTTTAAACCAGAGTTTTTAAACCGGATTGACGACATTATCGTATTCCACCAGTTAAATAAGGAGCATATGAAAGACATTGTATCCATTATGTTAAAGGCTGTTGAAAAACGGGCAAAAGAGCAGATGGATATTGGACTGACCGTGACGGCTCAGGCCAAGGAACTTCTGGTAGAAAAAGGGTATGATGAGAAATACGGCGCCCGTCCTCTTAGAAGAACTATCCAGAACTTGTTAGAGGATAAATTGGCTGAGGCCGTATTAGAAGGAAGCGTAAAAGTAGGAGATGAGGTAGAAGTAATTCCGGAAACAGAGGGTCTTAAATTTTCTGTGAAGCTTTCTACAAACTGCTAGATATTTTAACGAAAAAATGATATAATGTCCATGACATTTATAGTAAAAATACCAGGAGGATAAGGAAATGCCAGCAAGTGAATTAATCCGCAGCGAGGCTGACGGAAGCATTAGTTTTGGAGATTATAAGCTGTCTGCCAAGGCAAAATTAGATAATTTTGAGCACCAGGGAGATTTATATAAGGTAAAGACCTTTTATGAGATAACCAAGCTGGAGAAAAACGGTATGTTCGTTTACGAATCTGTACCTGGAACGGCTGTAGAAAAGCTCCATGTGACCGATCACGGATGCACCTGCATTGTGAAGGGGGATAAGGATGCCCAGCTGACCATTCAGTTGGAAGATGATACCGTTTACGAGGTATATGTAGACGACGTTTCAGTAGGTGGAATGAAGACTAACATGAGCGGCAAGCTGGTAGTCAGCGTAGAGCTTGGCGAAGGCGTAGCTGCAGAGATTCGGGTGGAGAAGAGATAAATTTATGGCAAAAGCGAAAATGACTGCATTTTTCTGCAAGGAATGTGGGTATGAGTCTGCAAAATGGATGGGACAGTGCCCAGGCTGCAGAGAGTGGAATACATTCGTAGAAGAGCCGGTTGAAAAGAAGGAGCCGCGGGGCCTTGGCCTTGCGGCTTCCCGCAATTTAGGAGGACTGGGCGGCCGGCAGAAAAACAGAGACGGAGAATCGGTTCGTCCCTCTCTGTTATCCGAAATCCCCATTGAAGAAAAGGATAGGATTTCTACCGGCTTTCCAGAGTTGGACAGAGTGCTGGGAGACGGTATTGTAAGTGGTTCCCTGGTACTGGTAGGCGGTGATCCTGGTATCGGAAAGTCTACCCTTTTGCTCCAGGTCTGCCGCAACCTTGCCAATAATGGAAAAAAGGTGCTGTACATTTCAGGAGAAGAATCTTTAAAGCAGATTAAGTTAAGGGCTAACCGGATTGGTTCTGTGACAGGGGAACTGCGGTTTTTGTGCGAGACCAATCTGGAACAGATAGAAGGAGTGATTGGCCAGGAAGAGCCGGAAATCGTAATTATTGATTCTATTCAGACTATGTTTCGGGAGGAAATCACATCGGCACCTGGAAGCGTCAGCCAGGTCAGGGAGTCTACGGCGCTGCTGATGCAGATTGCCAAAGGTCTTGGAATTACGATTTTTATTGTGGGCCACGTAACAAAAGAAGGAGTAGTGGCAGGTCCCAGGGTACTGGAGCATATGGTGGATACAGTTCTTTATTTTGAAGGGGATCGCCATGCGTCGTATCGGATTCTTCGGGGAGTGAAAAACCGTTTTGGCTCTACCAATGAGATTGGTGTTTTTGAAATGAGGGAAGACGGACTGGCAGAAGTGGAAAATCCGTCGGAATACATGCTTTCGGGACGGCCTCAGGACGCTTCCGGAGCGGTGGTAGCCTGTCTTGTGGAAGGAACCAGGCCGATCCTGTTAGAGGTACAGGCTCTGGTTACGGAGACCAGTTTTGGAATGCCCAGGAGAACCGCTGCGGGTACGGATTATAACCGGGTTAATCTGTTGATGGCAGTTCTGGAAAAACGGTGTCACTATGATTTAGCCAGATTTGACGCCTATGTGAATATTGCCGGAGGCATGAAGATGAATGAACCGGCTCTGGATTTGGCTATTGTAATGGCTTTGATTTCCAGCTACAAGGACAGACCGGTAGACCCTGGTATTATTTTGTTTGGCGAAGTGGGGCTGTCCGGCGAAGTCCGCGCCGTATCCATGGCAGAGCAGAGAGTGGCAGAAGCCATTAAACTGGGATTTACTGCCTGCATTTTGCCAAAGATTTGTCTGGATAAGATGAAGCCTACGGATAAGATCCGCCTCATAGGGGTCAGCAATGTAAAAGAAGCTATCGGGCTGCTGTAATGCTGTAAAAAGAAGCAAGATAAAGAATAAGCTCTATAGGGCACATCATCAGAAATGGTGATGTGCCTGTTTTTGCAATCCGATATAAAATGAAAAAACCCTGAAGCTTCGGCACTTCAAGGTTTTTTCACACTTTTTCACACTTATAATTTCTTTCCAAAGGAAACAGGGGAAGAGGGGCTCGAACCCCCATCTACGGTTTTGGAGACCGCTGCTCTACCATTGAACTATTCCCCTTTGCATCTTCAAGGCTGTTTGCCTCGTGCTCCATTATAATAGCACAAACCCCTGTGGATGTCAACGATTATTTTTCAATTTTTTTAAAAAATTTGAAAAATTGTGTAGAAAAGGCAAAATTGTTTTAATAAATGTGAAAAATATACAAATTGAAGAGTTATATACAAATGAAAATATACATATTATCCAATTTCGCCTTGAAAAGAAATAATCTATTTGCTATAATAAATCAAAAGCATGAAAACAGGGGGATTTTACTATGGCGTTAAAAAAGAGAAATATCATTGTAGGACAGTCTGGAGGACCGACGTCCGTAATCAACTCCAGTTTGGCAGGCGTTTATAAGACAGCCAAAGAGAGAGGGTTCCATAAGGTGTATGGAATGCTTCACGGAGTCCAGGGCCTTTTGGATGAGCAGTATGTAGACCTGTCAACCCAGATTCATTCCGACATGGATATTGAATTGTTAAAGAGAACCCCGTCTGCATTTTTGGGATCCTGCCGCTATAAGCTGCCAGAGATCCACACCAATCCGGAAGTTTACGAAAAGATTTTTGCTATTTTAGATAAACTTCAGATTGAAGTGTTTATCTATATCGGCGGCAATGATTCCATGGATACCATTAAAAAGCTGTCGGATTACGCCATTGTAAAGGGACACAACCAGAAGTTTTTAGGTGTTCCAAAGACCATTGACAACGATTTGGCCCTTACGGATCATACTCCTGGCTATGGCAGCGCTGCCAAATATATCGGCGCTTCTACAAAAGAGATTATTCGTGACGCACTGGGCCTTACTTATAATAAGAGCATGATTACCATTATTGAAGTAATGGGCCGTAATGCAGGCTGGCTTACCGGCGCTACGGCGCTGGCCAAAACAGAAGAGTGTGAAGGGCCGGATTTGATTTATCTGCCGGAACTTCCCTTTGATTTGGAGAAATGTTTAAAGAAGTTAGTCCGGCATGAGCATACTACCATAACCATACTTGCTGTTACGTGTTCCTATTGCCTGATTGGC